>JASCOJ010000005.1 GCA_029959645.1 Microbacteriaceae bacterium PS02332
CGACCGCGCAGGTGGCCCGCCACGGTGGCGGCGGCGGCGGCGGCGGCGGCTTCGCTCCCCTCGCCCTCCACCCCCTCGCCGAGGGAGCAGACGACGTCGGGTGACCCGGCCTGACCCGACGATTCCTGCTCCCTCGGTGACCGCGGGGGCGCGAGGTGCGGGGCGAGCGGGTGTGCGGGCGCGCGAGGTGCGGGGTGGGTGCGCGGGGGCGCGAGGTGCGGGGCGCGCGGGCGTCAGCGCGCGAGTGCGGCGGCGATCCAGCCCGGGCGGTGAGCGCGGAGGCCGAGGGTGACGGCCCGGACGCCGATGTACCCGAACGAGAAGACCGCCCACAGCGCCGCGAGACCGGCGCCGAACGCCCAGAGCAGCGGCAGGTACACGGCGAGGTTCACGACGCCGGCGAGGGCGAGGTACCGGGCGTCCCCGGCGCCGATGAGGACCCCGTCGAGCACGAACACGTAGCCCGCGACCGGCATCCCCGCCGCGATGACGACGAGCACCACCGGCAGTGCGTGCTGCACCGCGGCGGACCCGGAGAACACCGGCCCGAGCACCCCGCTCACGGCGAGTGTGAGCAGCCCGAGCAGCACGCCGCCGACCACCCCGAGCAGGACGAGCCGTCGCGTCACGAGCCGCACCCGGTCAGGGTCGCGCGCACCGAGTGCGTGGCCGACGAGGGCCTGCCCGGCGATGGCGAGGGCGTCGAGTGCGAACGCGAGCGTCCCGAACACCGTGAGCCCCACCTGCGTCGTCGCCAACCCCGTCGTCCCGAGTCCGGTCGCCGCCGCGACGGTCGCGAGCATCGCCACCCGGAGTGACGCGGTCCGGAGGAAGAGCCAGGCCCCGGACCGCAGGGCGCGGGCGACCCCGGACGCCCCGGGCCGGAGCGGTGCCCCGACCGCGCGTGCCGCCCGGACGGCGATCACCACGTAGACCGCGGCCATCGCCCACTGCGTGACGACCGTGCCGACGGCGGACCCGACGACACCGAGGCCGACGCCGTAGATGAGCACCGCGTTGAGCAGCCCGTTCGCCACGAACCCGACGGTCGCGACGACGAGGGGTGTGCGGGTGTCCTGGAGGCCCCGCAGCAGTCCCGTCGAGGCCGTCACCACGAGGATCCCCGGCAGGCCGACCAGCGACACGAGCAGGTAGGCCGTACCGGCGTCGGTCACCGCCGGGGCGGCGCCGAAGAGCCCGAGGGCCGGCCCGGCGAGCGGCCACCCGACGAGGGCGAGGACGACCCCGAGTCCCAGCGCCAGCCACATCCCGTCGATGCCAGCGTGCACCGCAGCGCGACGGTCACCGGACCCGAGTGCCCGGGCGACGGCGGGGGTCGTCGCGTAGGCGAGGAAGACGAGGAGGCCCGTGACCGTCTGCAGGACGGCGCTCGCGACGCCGACACCCGCGAGCGGCACCGCACCCAGGTGCCCGACGAGTGCCGTGTCGGTGAGCAGGAACAGCGGTTCCACGACCAGCGCGCCGAGTGCCGGCAGGGCCAACCGGACGATGTCGCGGTCGACGGCACGGCGGGCCGCACGGGCGGCTGGCGGTGCGGACGGGGCGGACACCAGGACATCCTGCCGGACGGTACGGTCAGCGTGTGGACGTGACCGCCGCTCTGCTCCCCGCGGTGCTCGGCATCGCGGCGAGCCCGCTGGTCATCGCGTCCGTCGTCTTCCTGCTCGGTCACCGGGGCGGGTACGGCTCGGCAGCGGCCTGTGCCTCCGGCTGGGTCCTGGCCGTCGCCGGTGCCCTCGTGGTCGCCGTGCTGCTCGGCGAGCGGCTGCCGGCTCCGGGTTCCGGGGGCACGGACGTCCGGGCGGTCGTGTCGCTCGTCGCCGGTGTCGTGCTGCTCGGACTCGCGGTGTGGCAGTGGCTCGTGCGGCGCCTGCCCGACGGTCGACCCCGGAGCACGCGGTGGGCGGACGCGGTGGAGGCGGTGGGACCCGCACGGGCGTTCGGTGTCGGGGTCGCGTGGCTCGTCACCAACCCGAAGGCGCTCGTGCTGTCGCTGACCGCGGGGCTCGAACTCGGGGACGCGGAACCGTCGCTCGCGGTGCTCATCGGCCTGGGGACGGCGTACGTGCTGCTGGCCGGGTCGACGGCCCTGCTGCCGATCGGGCTCGCGGTCGCACTCGGACCGCGCGCACGCCGCCCGCTCGAGCTGACCCGGGGTGCGATCGCCCGCTGGGGGTCGATCACGCTCGTCGTGGTCCTCGCGGTCCTCGGCGTCGTCCAGCTGGCGACGGGCCTGGCGGCGATGCGCTGAGGTCGCCTGCTGTTCGGCCGACCGGCGTCCGTGCGGCCGTCGACAGGAGGTGCCGGAATCGGCCGCCGACGGTGCGGAACCACGGACCGGACAGGTCGCGCCGTGGTTCCAGCCGTCCTGGGGACGCGGCGTTCCGGTGCCGGGGTCAGTCGGCGCGGGGCTCCGCGGGGATGCCCGCCGTCGCCGCCCGTGCCGCGGCGGAGGCCGACCCGGGCTCGGTGTCGGTCCCGCGGGCCCGACCGACCAGGTCCATCACGTGGTAGACGACGATGGCCGCGACCGTGCCGATGATGATGCCGCCGAAGGACGCCCCACCGAACGCGAAGGTGAAGTCCGCGATGCCCATGATGAGCGCGATGCCCGCGGTGAGCTGGTTCTTCGGCTTGGCGAAGTCCACGCGGTTCTCGACCCAAATCCGGATGCCGATGACGCCGATCAGGCCGTACAGGGCCGTGGTCGCACCGCCGAGTACCCCGGCCGGGACGCTCGAGATGACCGCACCGATCTTCGGGGAGAGCCCGAGCAGCACCGCCGCGATCGCGGCGACCCAGTACGCCGCCGTCGAGAACACGCGCGTCGCCGCCATCACGCCGATGTTCTCGCCGTAGGTGGTCGTCGCCGACCCACCGCCGAGGCCGGCGAGCACGGTCGAGATCCCGTCGGCGAAGAGCGCACGACCGGTCAGGGGTGTGAGGTCGCGGCCCGTGAGCTGTCCGACACCCTTCACGTGGCCGACGTTCTCGGCGATGAGGGCCAGCACGACGGGGAGGAACCCGAGGTAGACGGCGAGCTGCCCGGCGTCGAAGGCCGGCGCCGTGAAGGTCGGCAGCCCGAGCCACGGGGCGTCGGAGACCTTCGACAGGTCGACCCCGCCCCCGATGAGCGCGGCGACGTAGCCGACGACCACCCCGACGACGATCGAGAGGCGACCGATCAGGCCGCGGAAGAGCACGGTGCAGAGGACGATCGCGGCCAGGGTGATGACGGCGACGACCGGTGCGGCCACGAAGTTCTGCTTCGCCGTCGGCGCGAGGTTGAAGCCGATGAGCGCCACGATCGCGCCGGACACCACCGGGGGCATCAGCCGGTCGATCCACCCCGCACCGGCGAGGTGCACGACGAGCCCGACGACGGCGAGCAGGGCGCCGACCACGATGATGCCGGACAGGGCGAGCGGGATGCCGCCGATCTTCGTCGCGGCCCCGATCGGCGCGAGGAACGCGAACGACGACCCGAGGTAGCTCGGCAGCCGGTTGCCGGTGACGAGCAGGAACAGGATCGTGCCGATGCCGCTGAACAGCAGTGTGGTCGACGGCGGGAACCCGGTGATGAGGGGAACGAGGAACGTCGCGCCGAACATCGCGACGACGTGCTGGACCCCGAGGCCCACCGTCCGACCCCAGGTGAGGCGTTCGTCCGGCGCGACGATGGTCGAGGCGGAGACGGTCGTGCCGTCGCCGTGCAGCTTCCACGGGAGTCCCATGCGATGACGGTACCGGGGTCGGCGGGTCTCCGGGAGGCCTGTGGACAACCGGACGGGGCGGTGATGTGCTGGATATGGTGTGTGGGACACCACGAGGAGATCCCATGCGAACCACCCACCACGTCCTGGTCCCCGCCGCCCTCGGCGCGCTCGCGCTCGGGCTGCTCACCGCCGTGCCCGCCGCGGCGACGACCCCGCCGCCGTCGGCGTCACCCGGGCGCACGGCCGCGAGCACACCCGACGTCGTCGACGGCTTCACCGCCGGCGTCCGGTCGATCGACCACGGGCGCGGGGTCGTCACCCTCGTCGGCACCGTGCCACCGGGCGCCGGCGTGGAGCTCGGCGGCGACGTCGTCGCGCCCGTCCGGACGGAGGGGGACGCCGACGGCCGATGGGAGGCGCAGGTGCAGGTCCGGCACGGGAAGCACGTCGTCCGGGCGACGTCGGCGGTCAGCGGTCAGGTGATCGACATCCCGGTCGAGGCGCTGGTCCTCGTCCCGCCGACGATGTCCGTGCGCATCGACGGCATCAGCCGGACCATGACGATCGACGGGAAGGGCCACCCCGGCGCGCACTGGGTCGTCAGCGACGGCGCGCACGTCCTCGCCGAGACGGACGCCCGCGACGACGGCACCTGGCAGGTGGTCGTGACCGGCCTGGCCTTCGGTCGTCTGCCGATCGAGGCGGCACAGTACTTCGACGGCACGCTGAACGGCGGCGTCGACGACGAGTACGTCGTCCGGGGTGACGCCGTCGTGGAGCACGCGAGTGCTTCGCGGGAGACCGACCTGGTCAGTCTGCGGGGGCGGGCGCCGGCGGGCACGACCCTCGCCTTCGTCGACGCCGACGGCCCGGTGACCGGTGCCGACGGCGCACCCATCACGACCCGGGTCGCCGCCGACACGACGTGGCACGTCGAGCTGCCGGTCCCCGCAGCCGGCCGGCTGTACCGGGTGACGGTCGTGACGGTCGACGGCGACGACGAGGTGGGCCGCACCGAGGCGCGGGTGACGGTGCCGACGGCCCTGACCGGGACGGTCGAGGAACTCCCGGACGGCCGTGTCCGACTCAGCGGCACCGGGGAACCCGGTGGCACCGTCACGCTCGAGTCGGACGGGGGCGACACCCTCGTGGACGCGCACGGGGCGCCGCTCCGCACGGACATCGGCCGACGCTGGGAGCTGGTGGTCCCGCGTGACGCGCTGCCGGCCACGGAGGTCGTGGCCCACCAGCGCGTGCGGGACGTCGAGCAGGGTGCGCTCCACCTGGTCCTGCCGAAGGCACCAGGGGGCGGGTCCGCGGGGCGCGGGGAGGCCGGGGCCGGTCAGGAGGCCCGGCACCGGACCGCCGCTCCGCTCCGGGCCGCCACCGGGCACCGTGCCGGCGACGGTCGACTCGCGTACACCGGCGCCGAGCTGACCGGCGGGGTCACGACCGCGGCCGCCCTGCTGGCCGCCGGCCTCGGTCTGCTGCAGCTCCGACGGGCGGCCCGTCGCCGCGCCGCCGACCGCGGGTGAGCGTCCCCCGGGTGGGCGCGGGCGACGGTGGCTATCGTTGGACCATGACCGACGTCGCAGGCACCACCGGAATCCGCACCGACGAGCTCGACCCGTCGGTGCGCCCCCAGGACGACCTCTACCGGCACGTCAACGGCCGGTGGGTCGCCGAGACGCCGATCCCCGACGACAAGGCGCGCTACGGCTCCTTCACCGTCCTCGCGGAGGAGGCCGAGGCGGCCGTCCGCACCATCGTCGAGCGGTCGCAGCAGGCTGCCCCGGGGACGGAGGAGCGCAAGGTCGGCGACCTCTTCACGTCCTTCATGGACGAGGTCCGCCTCGAGCAGCTCGGCACCGCGCCGATCGAACCGCTCCTGGCCGACATCGCCCAGATCGAGGACGTCCGCGACGTCATCCGCATGGTGGGACGGTTCGAGCGCCTCGGCCTGCCGAGCTTCATCCAGCTCTTCGTCGACAACGACCCGGGTGACCCGGAGTCCTACGTCGTGTTCCTCGAGCAGTCCGGCCTCGGCCTGCCCGACGAGTCGTACTACCGCGAGGACCGCTTCGCCGAGATCCGCGACAAGTACCGGGAGTTCGTCGGGTCCATGTTCCCGCTCGCCGGGTACGACGAGAGTGCCGACCGCACCGAGCACGTGATCCGGCTCGAGACCGCGCTCGCCGCCCAGCACTGGGACAACGTCGCCACCCGCGACAGCCAGGCCACGTACAACAAGATGCCGTGGTCCGAGGTCGCGGCGCTCGCCGAGGGCGTCGACCTCCGCCTCTGGTGGGAGGCGATCGACGCACCCGCCGGTGCCTTCGAGACCGTCGTCGTGCGCGAGCCGTCGTTCCTCACCGGTCTCGCACAGCTGCTGCGCGAGCAGCCGCTGCCGGTTTGGAAGGACTGGCTCTGCTGGCAGGTCATCCGCGGCTCCGCGGCGTACCTGACGAGCGGCTTCTCGGCGACGAACTTCTCCTTCTACGGCACCGCGCTCACCGGCGCCCCCAAGCAGCGCGAGCGGTGGAAGCGCGGTGTCTCCCTCGTCGAGGGTGCGATGGGCGAGGCCGTCGGACGTGTCTACGTGCAGGAGCACTTCGACGAGACCTCGAAGGCGACGATGGACGACCTCGTCGCGAACCTCGTCGAGGCGTACCGGCAGAGCATCACGGCGCTCGAGTGGATGACAGACGAGACCCGCGCCCGGGCCCTCGACAAGCTCGACAAGTTCACGCCGAAGATCGGGTACCCCGTGAAGTGGCGCGACTACGCGGCGCTGCCGATCACGGCGGACGACCTGCTCGGCAACGTCCGGGCGACCGCGTCGTTCCAGGTCGACCGCGAGCTCGGCAAGGTCAGCCGCCCGATCGACCGCGACGAGTGGTTCATGACGCCGCAGACGATCAACGCCTACTACAACCCCGGCTTCAACGAGATCGTGTTCCCGGCGGCCATCCTGCAGTTCCCGTTCTTCGAGGCCTCCCGGGACGCAGCCGCCAACTACGGCGCGATCGGTGCGGTCATCGGGCACGAGATCGGCCACGGCTTCGACGACCAGGGCTCGCAGTACGACGGCGACGGCCGGCTGGACAACTGGTGGACCGAGGCCGACCGGCAGGCGTTCGAGGAGCGCACGAAGGCCCTCATCGCCCAGTACGACGCCCTCGTCCCGACCGAGGTGCCGGACGGGCACGTCAACGGTTCCCTCACGATCGGCGAGAACATCGGCGACCTCGGTGGACTGTCGATCGCGTGGAAGGCCTACCTGATCTCGCTCGACGGTGCCGAGCCGCCGGTGATCGACGGCCTGACCGGGGCCGAGCGCTTCTTCCTGAGCTGGGCGCAGGCCTGGCGCATGGCGATCCGCCCGGAGGAGGCCGCGCGACTGCTCAGCATCGACCCGCACTCGCCCAACGAGTTCCGCTGCAACCAGATCGTGCGGAACATCGACGTGTACTACGACACCTTCGACGTCTCGGCCGACGACGCGATGTACCTCGCCCCTGCCGAGCGCGTCGCCATCTGGTGATGACCGAGCCGGACGCGACCCCGCCGTCGCGCCGGCGGCGTGACGACCGCTCCGGCGCGGACGAGCAGCACGAGCAGCACGAGCACCGTCCCGCGCCTGCGCACGCCGCGGCGGAGCGGGAGCCGGTCGACGGACCGACGACCCGCGCCGCCGCGGCGCATGCCCGTGCACGGCGCACGACCGAGGGCAGCCGACCCCGCGGCCGGCACAGCGGCGGGGTCGACGACCGGTTCACGGCGACGGAGGAGGCCCTGGGCGCCCTGGCCGTCGACGGCGCGGGCGTCAGCGCCTCCGTCATCGACACGTCGACCGGGAAGGCGCTGCTGGCGATCGACGACCGCCTGGTCCAGCCCGTCGGGACGCTCGGTCGGGTCCTCCTGCTCATCGAGGTCGCGGCCCAGCTGCAGGAGGGCCGGCTGCACGGCGACCGCCTGCAGCGCATGGCCCGCGACACCGCGACCGGCGCCGGGCTGTGGCAGTTCCTCCAGGAACCCGTCATGCAGGTGCCCGACCTCGCGACCCTGGTCGGTGCGACAGCGGACGCCTGGGCGACGAACGCCCTGCTGACGACCGTCGGCATCGACGCCGTCCGTGCCCGTGCGGAGTCGCTCGGCATCGACCGGACGGCGCTCATCGACCGGGTGCGGGACCGCCGTGGTCCGGACGACGCCCCGGACGTCTCGGTGGCGGCGGCCCGTGAGCTCGCCTGGTTGTTCCGGGGGCTCGCCCTGGGCGAGATCGTGGACGACGCGGTGTCGAACCGCGTCCTCGGATGGTGTTCCCTCGCGGCGGACCTCTCCCTCGTCGCCGGGGCGTTCGGCCTCGACCCGTTGGCGCACCGGGCACTCGACCACGGCCTCCAGGCCGTCGCCGTCACCGGGTCCGGTGTCGGCGTCCGTGCCGAGGCGGGGATCCTCCGCGGGCCGGGGTCGTCCGTGAGCTACGCGGTGACGGTGACCTTCGCGGACGACTCGCTGCAGCGGCGCCTCGCGGTCGTCGAGGCGCTCCGCACGATGGGCACAGACGTGCTCGAGGTCGTGCACGCCCGCGCCCGCCGCTGACCGCCGCGACACGGTCGCGCGGCGGCGCCGTGGCGGCGGCCCGGTCAGCCCTGCTCCTGCTGCCCCTCCGGCACGAACGCCCGCACGGACAGCAGGTGCACCGACGTCTCGGTGCAGGCCTCGTCGTCGGTGAAGGGGACGAACAGTGCCTGCTTCGACCCGGGCGGGTAGACGCGGAACCCGTCCGGCGTCACCGCGGTGCACGCGCCCGGCTCGGAGTTCGCGGCCTGCACGACGCGGAGCGCGGCGTACGCCGTCGCTCCCGGGGCGAGCGTCACCGTCGGGTGCGCGGACCCACGGTCGAGCGACGCCGCGGCGCCGAGCTGCCGACCGTTCCCACCACCCACGAACGAGACACCCGGCCACCCCTGGAGTGTGCAGGCGGTCGAGCCCGTGTTGCGGAGCGCGAGGTTCCGGTACTGGCTCCCGGCGCCGCCGCCGCCACCGAACGTGATCGACCCGGTCAGCGAGGCGACCGTGCAGGTGCCCGCGCCGGAGGCCGTCCCGCCGTCGGCCGGTGCCGCCGGGTCAGCCGACCCGCTCCCGGACCCGGGCGTGCTCGACCCGCCCGGGGCGGCCGAGGACGGGCTCGCCGTCCCCGACCCGGCAGCCGGGGTCGTCGTGGCCGTCACCGTGTGGGTCGGGGTCGCCGTCCCACCCGGTTGCGAGGAGCACCCGACGAGCGCGAGCGCCGCCGCTCCGAGCACCAGTGCACCGAACCCGTACCGTCTGCGGTCTGTCATGGTGTCCACGCAACCACGCCGTCCTCCGGCGTGGTGCGGAGAGACCGCTCAGCCGTCCGGGGCACACTCGGCTCGAGAGCGCGCCGACGGCGACGCGCGGACCCGGAGGACGGACCCATGGCAGCAGGCAAGCACGAAGCAGCACGCGGCGACGCGGAGCGGGCGGACGGCGTCGAGGCGCACGCCGGCGAGTTCGTCGCCAGCGAGATCCCCGGCGAGGAGACCGTCCGCACCGACGAGCCGGCGGGCGAGTTCGTCTCGAGCGACATCCCCGGCGACGTCCGCCCCGAGGGCGCCAGCGACGAGTCCGAGGGCGAGTACGTCGACTCGGACGTCCCGGGCGACGTGGAACCGACGACCGACGGTGAGCCGACCGGCGAGTACACCGACCGCGACCAGTAGCAGCCGCGGCGCCGGCCGGCCTCAGTCGACGAGGTCGGCCTGCGTCAGCAGGCGCAGCGTCGCGACCCCGGCGGGCGGACACCGGTCCGCGTGGGCGGACGTCACCCACTCGACCTCGTCCACCTCGGCGGAGGCGACGGGCGTGGCGGTGTCGAGCGGGCCTCCCGGCAGGACCGTGAAGAGCGCCATCGCGACGACCGTGCCGGGCGCCTGACCGTGAGCCGGCTCGGTCACGGTGGCGAAGGGGACGAGGTCCTCAGCGGTGCAGTGCAGGCCCGTCTCCTCCGCGGCCTCGCGGACGGCCGCGTCCACGGCGGACTCGCCGGGTTCGACCTTCCCGCCCGGTAGGTAGAGGACGTCGCGCCCGCGGGCGCGCACCATGAGCACCCGGCGGTCGCGGACGAGCACGAGTGCGCTCACCCGCAGGAGCGGGGCGTCGGCCGGGAGGCCCGGTCCGACCGAGCCGCTCAGCTCGCGTCCGCCTCGTCGTCGCGGACGCGTGCGGCCCGCTCGGCGAGGGGCACGACGGGCGTCGGGGTCTCGGCGACGGGCGCAGGGCGGAGCCCGAAGAGGGCGTCGAGTGCGCCGACGAAGTCGTCACCACGCCCGGCACGACCGAGCTCGCGGGCGCGGACCGAGGGACGGTGCAGGAGCACGCCGACGAGGTGGCGCAGGGCGCGCTCGGTCTGCTCGGCGGACTCGGGCGTGGTGTCGCCGCGGCGCTTCACGCGGTCGATCTCGTCGTCGAGGACGTCGAACACGTGCTTGCGGAGCGCCACGAGGGCCGGCGTGGTCGACTGCTCGAGCGCCTGGGCCCGGAACCGGGACACGGCGTCGTCGACGATCGCGCGCGCTTCGGTCTCGGCGTTCAGCTCGGCGATCGGGGCGTGGATGCTGATCGTCTCGAGGTCGAGGAGCTCGACCCCGTCGACGTCCGCCGCGTCGGGGTGGACGTTCCGGGGGAGCCCGAGGTCGATGACGATGCGTCGGGCTCCGTCGTCGAGGTCACATGCCTCGACCACGGGGACCTCGCTCGAGGTGCAGGTGATGACGACGTCGCTCGTCCCGATCGCGGCACGGAGGTCGGTCGCGGCGACGAGGTCGTGCTTCGCGGCGAACCACGGCGCGCGGCCCGACGGCGAGAAGACCTGGATGTGCTCGGCGCCGCGGTCCCGCAGCGCGGCGATGGTCGTCGCCGCGTAGCTGCCGGTGCCGACGAGCAGCACGCGGGTCTCGGCCCAGTCGGTGATGCGGGAGGAGGCGAGCTCGAGTCCGAGGCGGACGAGCGAGCGCCCGGCGGCGCCGATCCGGGTGCGGGTCTTGACGCCCCGGGAGGTGTGCGCGGCCTCCTGGAAGAGCCGTTCGAGGGCCGAGGTGGTCGTGCCGTCCCGGCGGGCGTCCTCGAGCGCACGGCGGACCTGGCCGGAGATCTCGGTCTCGCCGACGACGACGGACTCGAGCCCGCTCGACACCGCGAAGAGGTGCTGCACGACGTCGCCGCCGTCGAGGACCTGCACGGAGTCGAAGACCTCGTCGGCCGGGAGCTCGCTCGCGGCGGAGACCGCCTCGACCGTGGCGCGGACGGCCGTGGCGTCGTCACCGGCGATGTCGAGGTAGGCCTCGAAGCGGTTGCACGTCGCCAGGACGACGGCGCCGTCGAGCACGTCGGACTCGGTGACGAGTCGGCTCGCGGCCGCGGGTGCTCCGATGCTCAGACGCTCCAGGAGGTCGAAGCTGGCGTTGCGATGCGACGCCGTGAGACAGATGAGCACGTGTTCCATGGTAACCCCGGCCTCCGACGCGGACCATCGGCCAGGGCATCCCGGGCGGCCTTCCCTGTTCGCGGTGGGAGAATCACGGGGTGACCGACGCACCGACGACCCCGCTGCCCGCGCAGCACCCGCTCGCCGACGGCCGCACCGCCGGGTCCGCCCTGGTGCGGGCGCTCCGGGGTGACCGTCCGGAGACCCTGCCCGTCTGGTTCATGCGGCAGGCCGGTCGCTCGCTGCCCGAGTACCGCGACCTCCGCGTCGGCACCGCGATGCTCGACGCCTGCCTCGACCCCGCCATGGCGTCCGAGATCACCCTGCAGCCGGTCCGTCGGCACGGGGTGGACGCCGGCATCTTCTTCAGCGACATCGTCGTGCCGATCAAGCTCGCGGGGGTGGACGTCGAGATCGTCCCCGGTCGTGGCCCGGTGCTCGGCTCGCCGATCCGGTCCGCGGCGGACGTCGACGCCCTCGGGACGCTCGAGCCGGACGCGCTCGCGCCCATCACCGAGGCCGTCGGCCGCACGGTCGCCGAACTCGGCAGCACCCCGCTCATCGGGTTCGCGGGAGCGCCGTTCACGCTCGCGGCCTACCTGGTCGAGGGCGGCCCGTCGAAGGACCACATCCGCGCCCGCACCCTCATGCACGCCGACCCGGAGACGTGGTCGCGCCTGCTCGACTGGGCCGCCGACGTGTCGGGGGCGTTCCTCCGTGCCCAGGTGCTCGCCGGGGCCTCGGCCGCGCAGCTCTTCGACTCGTGGGTCGGGTCGCTGTCCCGCGCCGACTACCTCCGACACGTCGCACCGCACTCGGCCCGGGCGCTGTCCCACGTGGCCGACCTCGGCGTCCCGCGCATCCACTTCGGCGTCGGCAGCGGCGAGGTCCTCCGCGAGATGACCACCGTCGGCGGCGACGCGCTCGCCGTGGACGCCGTCGGGGTCGACTGGCGCATCCCGCTCGACGAGGCCGTGGGCCGCGTCGGCACCGGCGTCACCGTGCAGGGCAACATCGACCCGGCGATGCTCGCCGCCCCGTGGGACGTCCTCGAGTCGCACGTCCGCGACGTCGTCAGCCGTGGGGGTGCGGCCCGGGCGCACGTCGTGAACCTCGGTCACGGGGTCCCGCCGGAGACCGACCCGACCGTGCTGACCCGCGTGGTCGAGCTCGTGCACAGCCTGGGCGACGGGACCGCCGCGGCATGACCGACGTCGTCGTGGTCGGCGGCGGCGTGGCCGGACTCGTCGCCGCGCGGGACCTGGCGAAGGGCGGGGCCTCGGTCGTGCTCCTCGAGGGCTCCGGTGCGCTCGGCGGCATGGTCCGTCGGCACACCGTCGCCGGGATCGACCTCGACATGGCGGCGGACTCGTTCGCCACCCGGACCGACGCGGTGTCCGGGCTCGCGGTCGAGCTCGGTCTCGGGAACGAGATCGTCACCCCCGACCCGCGTGGTGCGTGGCTGATGACCCGCGACGGCCGGACCGCCCCGATCCCCGCCACGGGCCTCCTCGGCATCCCGGGGACGCCGATGGCCGCCGACGTCATCGCGGTCGTCGGCGGCGGTGCGGCGTTCCGGGCGCAGCTGGACGCCATGCTGCCGTCCCCGGTCGGGGCACGGGCTACGTCCCTCGGCCAGCTCGTCCGGACACGCATGGGCGCGAAGGTCCTCGACGACCTCGTGGTGCCCGTCGTCGCCGGCGTGCACTCCACCCACCCGGACGACCTCGACCCGGACCGCGTCGCACCCGGACTCCGCGCGGCGCTGCAGCGGGAGGGGTCGCTCGCCCGCGCGGTGCTCGCACTCCGCCGTCGAGCGGTCGCCGGCTCGGCGGTGCAGGGCCTCCGCGGCGGCATCGCCCGGCTCGTGGACGAACTCGTCGCCGACCTCGACACCTACCGGGTCGACGTGCGGCTGCACACCCGTGCGACCCGGGTCGAGCGGGCCGCCGTCGAGACCACGACCGACGACGGGCGGACCGAGCGCCTGCCGGCCGACCACGTGCTCGCCACGGTCGCCGACCCGGCCCGGACCGCACCCGCCCGGCGCTCCGGGATCGAACTCGTCACGCTCGTCGTCGACCGCCCCGAACTCGACGCCGCGCCCCGGGGAACGGGCATGCTCGTGCACCCGGACGCGACCGGCATCGGCGCGAAGGCCCTCACGCACGCGACGGTCAAGTGGCCGTGGCTCGCCGAGCGCGCGGGCGGGCGGCACGTCCTCCGCCTCAGCTACGCCCTGCCGGCAGCCGGGAGCGACACCGCGGCGGACGCAGGCGACGCGGACGCCGTGGCCACGAGCCTCCCGGTCGACCCGCGGGGCGCGGTGAGCGCCCGCGCGACCGCGGACGCGAGCGCGATGCTCGGACTGCCCCTCGGTCCGGAGCACGTCGTCGGTGCCGCCCGCGTCCGGTGGCACGGGCCGGATGCCGAGGCCGCGGGACTGGCCGAGGGCGTCGTCGGGATCGGCGAGGCGTCGTCCGGTCGGGGCCTCTCCGGCATCGTGGCCGCCTCGCGCGCCGCCGCTGTGCGCATCCTGGGTTCCTGAGCGGACCGCGCGGAGCCCGAGGGCTACTGTTGGGGAGACCGCCGGGCAGATGCCTGTCGGTGCATGACCACCGCTCACTCACTCAACGGAGGCCCCCATGCGAGGCAAGCTCCTGTTCATCACCGGTGCCACTCTCGGGTACATCCTGGGCTCCCGCGCCGGCCGCGCGCGGTACGAGCAGATCAAGAACGTCAGCGGGAAGATCTGGAACAACGACGGCGTCCAGAAGACCGTGAACCAGGTCGAGGACTTCGTGTCCGACCGCACGCCCGACGTCGCCGACTTCATCGGCGAGCAGACCAAGAAGGTCGTCCGCAAGGTCAGCTCGAAGGCGTCGTCCAACAAGGGCTCGCAGATCTCATGACCGACACGCGCGACCGGAAGTCGCGGTCGCTGTTCGGCCTCGTCAAGGACGTCCCCGATCTCGTCAAGGACCTCGTCAAGGGTGAGATCGCCCTCCTGAAGGCCGAGATGGTCGGCAAGGCGAAGGTGTTCGCCGTCGCGGCGGCCATCCTCGTCATCGCCCTCGTCATCGTGCTGTACGCGATCGGGGTGCTCCTCACCGCAGCCGTGATGGGCCTCGCGACCGTGATGCCCGCGTGGCTGGCGGCACTGCTGCTCGCCGTCGTGATGCTCATCGTCGCCGGGATCCTCGGCTTCGTCGGGTGGAAGCGTCTCAAGAAGGGGCTGCCGATCACGCCGAAGCGCACGATCGACAGCGTCAAGGACGACGTCAACGCCGTCAAGGGCCTCGGCAAGAAGCCGGCCGGCCCGACGCAGTACGCGACGCGCAAGCCCGACGTCGGCCACCGGTCCTGACGACCCATCCGCTCGACCCCTCCGGAGGACCCGTGACCGACGACCAGCTCGACGCCCAGCACGACGACATCGCCAAGCGCGTGGCGTCGACCCGCGCCCAGCTCTTCGACACCCTCGACGCGATCGAGGACAAGTTCAACGTGCCGAAGCAGCTCGGCATCGCGGCGTCGAAGGTCAAGCGTGGCGTCGTCGAGAAGCGTCCCCCGTACCTGGCCGGGCTCGCAGCGGGCGTGGCAGTGGTCGGGGGTATCGTCGTGACGGTGCTCCGACGGCGGTGATCCACCCGGCGACGGTCCTCCGCCGCCACGGTGTCTGATCCGCCGTGCCTGATCGGCCGGGGCGCCCGCTCGGCGAGGGGGCCGGCGACCATTCCCCCTGGCGATCCGTGGAGGACCAACCACCCATGAGCAGCGACGTGCCCACCCCGGCACACGACACGAGCGCGACCCACGCTCACAGCCCCGCACCCACGACCGACCCGGCGACCGGGATCGACCCGAACCTCCTCACGGCGTACGCGCTGTGGGCGGTGTTCCGTCGACCGGTCGGCGCGGTCGGGCGCGGCGGCGACGACACCGTCGCCGAACTCGACGCGGTGGTGGCCTCGGCCGCCGACCGTGGCGTCACGATCCGCGGCTTCTACGACGTCTCCGGCTTCCGGGCCGACGCTGACGTCATGATCTGGCTGCACGGCGACGACGCGCAGGCCATCCAGGCCGTCCTCCGGGAGATCCGCCGGACGACCCTGTTCGCCGAGGCGGAGCCGGTCTGGCACGCCATGGCCATGCACCGGGAAGCCGAGTTCAACAAGCGGCACACCCCGGCGTTCCTCCGCGGCAAGGAGCCGGAGGCGTGGATCACGGTCTACCCCTTCGTCCGGTCGTACGAGTGGTACCTCCTGCCCGAGGAGGAGCGCTCGCGGATGCTCCGTGACCACGGCATCGAGGGCGCCAAGTACCGCCGCGTCCTGACGAACACCATCGCGTCCTTCGCCCTCGGTGACTACGAGTGGATCCTGCCGCTCGAGAGCCCCGACCTCGTCGACCTCGTCGACCTGATGCGCGACCTCCGGTACACCGAGGCGCGCATGCACGTCCGCGAGGAAGTGCCCTTCTACACGGGTCGTCGCGTGACGACCGCCGAGCTCCCGGAGGTGCTGTCATGACCGACACCAGCATGATCACGAACGGCAAGCCCGTCCTCGCCGCCACCGAAGCGGCCGCGTCCGGACCCGAGCACGTCGAGGTCCCGACCGCGTACGACGCGATCCTGCTCGCCGGGTTCGGCGGGCCCGAGGGCCAGGACGACGTCATCCCGTTCCTCCGCAACGTCACCCGCGGCCGCGGCATCCCGGACGAGCGGCTGGAGGAGGTGGCGCACCACTACCGCCACTTCGGTGGCGTCAGCCCGATCAACGCGCAGAACCGTGCGCTCAAGGCCGCACTCGAGGGCGAACTCGCCGCGCGCGGCATCGACATGCCGGTCCTCTGGGGCAACCGCAACTGGGCGCCCTACCTGGAAGAGGCGTTCACCGAGGCGGCCGACAAGGGCTACACCAAGCTCATCGCGATCGCCACGAGCGCGTACTCGTCGTTCTCCAGCTGCCGCCAGTACCGCGAGGACTACGCCCGCGTGCTCGACGAGACCGGCCTGATCGACACGATCCAGATCGACAAGATCCGTCAGTTCTTCGACCACCCGGGCTTCGTCCGCCCGTTCATCGACGGCGTCCGCGACGGTATGGCCCGCGCCATCGCCGAGAACGACGGCCTCGACGTCGCGACCGAGCTGCAGGTGCTGTTCTCCACGCACTCGATCCCGTCCACCGACGCCGCCCGCTCCGGCCCCGACTACCGGGGCTTCGACGAGCACGGCGCGTACGAGGCCCAGCACCTCGCCGTCGGCGAGGTCGTCCTCGACCAGGCGTGGGCGGAGCTGCTCGAGCAGCCCGAGCACGCCCACCTGCAGGGCACCTCGAAGCCGGCCTGGAAGCTCGTCTACCAGTCCCGGTCCGGCCCCCCGACGCAGCCGTGGCTCGAGCCCGACATCAACGACTACATGAACGAGGAGCTCAAGGGCGGACCGACCCGTGCCGTCCTCATCGTGCCGCTCGGCTTCGTGAGCGACCACATGGAGGTCATGTGGGACCTCGACGAGGAAGCCACCGAGACCGCCGGTGAGCTCGGCTTCTGGTCGCTCCGCACGCAGACCCCCGGCGTCGACCCGGTCTACGTGTCCGGTCTCGTCGACCTCGTGCTCGAGCGCGTCAACGGCACGCCGACCGCGGAGCGCCCGCACATGACCGACATCGGCCCCTGGTACGACGTGTGCCGTCCGGGGTGCTGCGAGAACGTGCGAGCGGGGTTCAAGCCCGCCGCTGCCGGCGTCGCCCCGTGACCGACGGGCCGACCCCGATCCGGCTCGGTACCCGGGCCAGCCGCCTGGCGGTCGCGCAGTCGCAGGACGTCGCCGACCGCCTCGCGAAGGCCGCGGGTCGACCGGTGGAACTCGTCACCGTGACCAGCGAGGGCGACACGAACCGGGCCTCCCTGGCGTCCCTCGGCGGGACCGGCGTGTTCGCGTCGGCGCTCCGCGAGGCGCTCGTCGCGGGCGAGGTCGACGTCCTCGTGCACTCACTGAAGGACCTGCCGACCGCGCCGTACCCGGGCCTCACGATCGGCGCGGTGCCGAAGCGCGCCGACGCCCGAGACGTGCTCGTCGCGCGGAACGGTGCCACCGTCGCGACCCTCCCCGAGGGCGCGAAGGTCGGCACCGGGTCGCCGCGACGGGTGGCGCAGCTGCGTGCTGATCGGCCGGACCTCGACGTCGTCGACATCCGCGGGAACATCGACACGCGCCTCGGCCGGGTGGAGGACGACCTCGACGCCGTCGTGCTCGCCGCCGCCGGGCTCTCCCGGATCGGTCGGCTCGACGCCGCGACCGAGCTGCTCGACCTCGGCTTCTGGCCGAGTGCGCCCGGGCAGGGTGCGCTCGCGGTGGAGATCCGGACCGACGAGACGGACCCCGCGCTGCTCAAGGGGCTCCGGAAGATCGAACACGCGCCGACCCGGCTCACCGTGACCGCCGAGCGCGAGGTGCTCGCGAAGCTCGAGGCCGGCTGCTCGGCACCGATCGGGGCCACCGCGGTCGTCGACGCCGAGATGCTCCTCGTCTCGGCGACCGTCTACCGGCCCGACGGCTCGGAGTACCGGACTGCCTCGCACGCCGCGATGCTCGAGGGCTCCGCGCAGGACCGGCTCGACGAGGCCCTGTCCGTCGCGGACCGGGTCGCCGCCGAGCTCCTCGAGAACGGTGCCGCCGAGCTGGCCGACCTGTCGAGCTCCGCCGGGTCCGACTCCGACGCGCACGACGCCGAGCACACCGTCGGCCCCGGGCTCGACACCCCCGGCACCGAAGGACCCTCCGACACCGCGACCGCGACGGCGTAGGGCGACGATCACCACGGACACCACGCGGGACGACACGACCGGGCAGCGGCCCGTGGTCGTCGTCCCGCGCGGTGGCGCATGGGGCGAGCGGGTCGCCGCGGCGGCGCGGGAACGCGGGCTCGACCCCCGCATCGTCCCGCTCATCACGGACGCACCCCCGTCCGACGTCGGCCCGCTCGAGCGCGTGGTCGCCCGCCTGTCGGCCGGGAGGCCCGGCCCGGCTCCCAGCGCGGGCCCGGCCCTCCAGGTCGCAGAATCCTGCGGCCTGGACGGCTCTGGCCGACACTTCCCGGAACCTGGACGACGCGCGCGCGGCGAGTCGTCGCACCGCGCCGCCGGCCGTCCGGGCGCGCCCGCCGCGCCCGCCGCGGGCCCCCGCGCGCCCCCCGCCGCGGCGGTCGCCGGCGGCGACTGGCTCGTGGTGACCAGTGCGACCACCGTGCGGGTGCTCGCGGAACGCCTGTCGGGCCTCCCGTCCGGTGTCCGCGTCGCGGCCGTCGGTGACGTGACCGCCCGCGCCGCCCGCGCGCTCGGCTGGACGGTCGAGCTCGTGCCCGAGGAGGCCTCGGCCGCCGGCCTCGTCGCGGCCCTGCCCGCTGACGCGCGGACCGTCCTGCACCCGCGCTCCGACCTGGCGGCGCCCACCCTCGTCGACGGCCTGCGTGCCCGCGGCATCGACGTGGTCGACGCCGTCGCGTACCGTACCGTGGGGACCGGCGACGAGCCGGTCGTCCTCGACACGGTGCCCGCCGCGGTGCTCGTGACGAGCGGCAGCGTCGCCCGCGAGACCGCCCGCCGGATGACCCCGCTCGACCCCCGCACCCGCATCGCCTGCATCGGCCCCGGGACCGCCTCCGACGCCCGTGCCGCCGGACTGCCCGTCCACGTGGTCGCCCGCAGCCGTTCCGCTGAAGCCCTCCTCGACGCCGTCGTCGAGTCCCTCGCCCCACCCATCCCCGAACAGGAAGGCCACCCGTGACCGGCCGTTTCCCCCAGGTCCGCCCCCGACGTCTCCGGGCCACCCCCGCGATGCGTCGTCTCGTCGCCGAGACCCGGCTCCACCCCGCCGAGCTCGTGCTGCCGATGTTCATCCGCGAAGGCGCCACCGACGCGATCGACATCACGAGCATGCCCGGGGTCCAGCAGCACTCCCTCGACTCGTTCCGGCGTGCGCTGAACGAGGCCGCCTCGGTCGGCGTCGGCGGTGTGAACCTGTTCGGTGTGCCCGCGCAGAAGGACGCCGTCGGCTCCGGCGCGACGGACCCGGACGGCATCCTCAACGTCGCGATCCGCATCGCGAAGGAAGAGGTGGGCGACGCCCTCGTCGTGCAGTCCGACCTGTGCCTCGACGAGTTCACCGACCACGGGCACTGCGGTGTGCTCGCCGCGGACGGCTCCGTGGACAACGACGCGACGCTCCTGCGCTACCGCGACATGGCGGTCGTCCAGGCCGAGGCGGGCGCCGAGCTCGTCTGCATGAGCGGCATGATGGACGGCCAGATCGCCGCCGCCCGCGACGCCCTCGACACCGCCGGGCACGCTGGCACCGCGCTGCTCGCCTACGCGGCGAAGTACGCCTCCGCCTTCTACGGGCCCTTCCGGGAGGCCGTGGCCAGCACCCTGCAGGGCGACCGCCGCACCTACCAGCTCGACTCCGGCAACGGGCGCGAGGGCCTCCGCGAGGTCGAGCAGGACATCGCCGAGGGCGCCGACATCGTCATGGTGAAGCCGGCGATGAGCTACCTCGACGTCCTCGCCCGCACCGCCGACACCTCCCCGGTGCCGGTCTGGGCGTACCAGATCTCCGGCGAGTACGCGATGATCACCGCGGCCGCCCAGAACGGTTGGATCGACCGGGACGCCGCCGCGATGGAGGCCCTCGTCGGCATCAAGCGCGCCGGCGCGGACGCGATCCTCACCTACTTCGCGGTCGACATTGCCCGCAAGCTCAACGACGAAGCGGGCCTCCGTGCCTCCGGCAGCACCGCGGACGTCGCCGGCATCGCCACGACCGGGAAGGCA
Organism: Microbacteriaceae bacterium PS02332; assembly: GCA_029959645.1. Lineage (GTDB taxonomy): Bacteria > Actinomycetota > Actinomycetes > Actinomycetales > Microbacteriaceae > Curtobacterium. The sequence goes on from JASCOJ010000005.1 coordinate 20,089, forward strand.
CCCGAATGACCACGACGACGACCACGAACGACGAGCTGTTCGGCCGCGCGAAGGACAGCATCCCGGGCGGGGTCAACTCGCCGGTGCGCGCGTACGGCTCGGTCGGCGGCACCCCGCGCTTCCTCGTCGCCGCGAAGGGCGCGTACGTCACCGACGCCGAGGGCCGCCAGTACGTGGACCTCGTCGCCTCGTGGGGTCCGGCGATCCTCGGGCACGCCCACCCCGGCACGGTCGAGGCCGTGCAGCAGGCGGCGGCCCGCGGGCTGTCGTTCGGTGCCTCCACCCCGGGGGAGACCGAGCTGGCCGAGCTCGTGAAGCAGCGCGTGCAGGTCGACGGCGACGGCCCGATCGAGAAGCTCCGCATGGTGTCGACCGGCACCGAGGCGACGATGACCGCGATCCGCCTCGCCCGCGGGTACACCGGCCGCGACCTCCTCGTGAAGTTCGCCGGCCACTACCACGGCCACTCGGACTCCCTGCTGGCCGAGGCCGGCTCGGGCGTCGCGACGCTCGCGCTCCCCGGCAGTGCCGGCATCACCGCCGAGACCGCCGCGCAGACCCTGGTGTTGCCGTACAACGACCTCGACGCCGTCCGCGCCGCGTTCGCCGAGCACTCGGAGCGCATCGCCGCCGTCATCGTCGAGTCCGCCGCCGCGAACATGGGCGTGCTCGCGCCCGAGCCCGGGTTCAACCGGGCGCTCGCGGAGATCACGCACGCGCAGGGCGCGCTGCTCATCGTCGACGAGGTCCTCACCGGGTTCCGGGTCGGCCCGGCCGGCTGGTGGGGCCTGGAGGCCGACGGCACCGTCCCCGAGGGCACCGGCTGGAAGCCCGACATCATCACGTTCGGCAAGGTCATCGGCGGCGGCATGCCCCTCGCCGCGCTCGGCGGCCGTCGCGAGGTGATGGACTTCCTCGCCCCGCTCGGTCCCGTGTACCAGGCGGGCACGCTCTCCGGGAACCCGCTCGCGGTCGCCGCCGGCACCGCGACGCTCAGGGCCGCGACCCCGGAGGTCTACGCGCACCTCGACCGCACGGCGGCGACGATCGCGGACGCCACGAGCGCGGCCCTGGCCGCCGAGGGGGTCGCCCACTCCGTGCAGCACGCCGGGAACCTGTTCTCGTTCGCGTTCTCGGAGCAGGCACCGCGGAACTACGACGACGTCCGGGCGCAGGACGTGTTCCGGTACGCGCCGTTCTTCCACAGCATGCTCGACTCCGGCGTCACCCTGCCGCCGAGCGTGTTCGAGGCGTGGTTCGTCACGGCGGCGCACGACGATGCGGCCGTCGGGCGCGTCCTCGACGCGTTGCCGGCGGCGGCGAAGGCGGCCGCGGCGGCGACCGCGTAGCGCTGCGGACCGTCACCGCCTGACGGAGGGGAGGCTCGGCACCGGTCCGGTGTCGGGCCTCCCGTCCGCGCTCCTCAGGGCAGGACGACCACCGGGGTGCCGAGTGGCAGCGCGTCCACCCGCTCGAGCACGTCGGCAGCGGCCCTGATGCACCCGTGCGAGGACCTGCCCCGCGGGTCTGGACTGGCGTGGATCCCGATCAGGCCGCCGTCGCTGCCGAGGTAGGGCTCGTCGGTCGTCGTCGCGTGGAGTGACGTGAGTTGGATGGCGCCCGGAGCGAGGGCCTGCGCCGGATCGGTGTAGCGCGCCTGCAGGTAGCCGCTCACGTCCGTCGGCGTCGGGGTGGCGTCCTGCCCGACGCCGACCTCGTGTCGACTGGTGCCGTCCGGCGTCGTGATGGTGAGGGTCTGGTGGGCGACGTGCACGGTGATCGTCGCCGTGGTACGTCGGAGCGGGGGCAGATCGACGGATCGCACCCAGGCCGCGGTCTGCGCCGGCGCACCCTCCGGACCGGCGGCGCTCGGCAGCACCCTGCGAGCCGGCGTCAGGACGAGGGTCCACGCACCGGCCTGCTGCACCGCCGAGACGACGGTCGGCTCCCGGAGGAAGTTGCGCGCCGGGAGGACGGCCACCGGGTCGCCCCCGCGACGTGCGTACAGCGGCAGGTCCTGCTCGAGCAGGCCGGCGTGCGTCGGGACCGTGTCCGGACCAGGGAGGAGTGCCCCGATGACCGCGTCGTGCACGGCGAGGGGCAACCCGGCTGTGGACGGCGCCTCGGCCGGTGCTGTCGGGGAGCTCGTCGACCGTTCCGGTCCTGCACCGGCGTCCGGTACCCGGGGTGGGGAGGCGGTCGAGGTGCTGCTCGACGGCGGTGACGGTGGCGACGGCTCGCATCCGGCGGTCCCGAGTGCGAGCGCAGCGGTGAGCACCAGCGCGAGCGGACGGGCGGTGCGGCGGTGGGTGGTTGACATCGATCTCCTCCTCGGACAGGTCGAGCTGGTCGGACGGGTGCGGCAGAACGGTCGCCCTCGCGGCCAGCCATTCAGGCGTTGCTCATGTGACATGTAGGATTCCGCCATGGTGATGACGATGCAGTCCTTTCCGCCCTCCTCGTCCAGAGCCCGCATGCTCGCGGCCGACTGCGGCATCGCAAGCGCCTTCGCGGTCGTGGTGTGGGCGTACTCGCTCTCCTACGACGGGGGCGTCGACGTCGACAGCCGTGTCGTCCACGCCTGGCAGGGGCCGGAACTCGTCTTCCCGGTCCTGACCGTCCTGTTGGTCGCGGTGCGGCGGCTGCGGCCCTGGCTCGTCCTCGTCGGGCTCTTCGCCGTCGACTGGGTCGACCGTTGGCTGCAGGTCTCGAGTGAGCCGTTCGGGGTGGCGATGGGGCTGTTCACCGTCGCGGGTCTCCGACCGAGGCGGCAGGCCGTCATCGCCGGCGCGGTGGCGCTCGCCGTCCTCGTCGCGTCGATGCCGCTCATCGGCCGGACGGGGAGGGGTGCGTGGACCTGCGGCCTGGTGTACGCCTTCGGGTGGTTCGCCGGGATCGCGGTCCGCACCCTCGAGCAGTCCCGGTGGGCGATGCTCCGGCTCGTCGCCGAGGCACGGGCTGAGCGGCGGTCAGCACAGCGCGCACAGGAGCGTGCGGCGCTCGCCCTCGAGGTGCACGACGTGCTGAGCAACTCGCTCGCGGTCATCCTGCGGCTCAGCGAGGTGGCTCGACGACGTCTCCGGTCCGATCCGGACTCCTCCGAGCGGGCGCTCGACGACGTGGTACGACTCGCTCGCGACGGGATGGCCGAGGTCCGTCGGTTCGTCGCGACCGCGGAGCCCGAGACGACGACCGACCTCGGGACGCTGACGATGCGGATGCGTGCGGTGGGCATGCCGCTGACGGTCACGGTCGAGGGAGAACCGCGGGACCGCCGCCTCGCCGCCACCGTGCACCGGGTCGTCCAGGAGGCCCTGACCAACGTCCTCCGTCATGCGCGTCCGACCCGGGTCGAGGTCGTGGTGCGCTGGGCGGCGGACGGGGGAGTCAGCCTCCGGGTGGCGAACGACGGCGTCCAGCCGGGCGGGAACCGCGAGGGTCGTGGGACCAGGGGCATGGCCGAACGGATCGCACGGGCCGGTGGGTCGATCTCGATCGGGCCGTCGGGCGCACCGGGGACGTGGGCCGTCGCAGCTGAGGTGCCAGGCTCTCCCCGCATCGGCCGCTCCGAGGAGCACGTCGACGAGCGCGCGGTGACGCGGTGATCCGGGTCATGGTCGTGGACGACCAGGCGCTCCTGCGCTCCGGCACCGCGATGGTCATCGGCACCGCCGAGGACCTCGTGGTCGTCGGGGAGGCCCAGGACGGACGGCAGGCCATCGACCGGGTCCCCCGACTCCGACCGGACGTCGTGGTCATGGACGTCAAGATGCCGGGCATGGACGGCATCGAGACGACCGCCCGGCTGACCGAGCGGTTCCCGGCCGTGAAGGTGCTGGTCCTCACGCAGTTCGACCTCGACGACCACGTGCTCGGCGCCTTGGCGGCGGGCGCGAGCGGGTACCTGCTGAAGGACTGCTCCGCCGAGGAGCTCTGGGCCGGCGTGCGTGCCGTGGCCGACGGCGACGCGATCGTCGCCCCGAGGGCATGCCGCCTGCTCGTCGACACGGCACGACCGGTGCTGCGGACACCGCGCCCGACACGAGCGGGCCACTCGGTCTTCGCCGAGTTGAGCGACCGAGAGACCGAGGTCGTCCGGGCGCTCACGGAAGGACTGTCGAACGCCGAGATCGCCGAGGCGCTGTTCATCTCGGAGGCCACCGTGAAGAGCCACATCGCGAGCATCCTCCGGAAGACCGGACTCCGTGACCGCGTGCACGTCGTCATCGAGGCCTTCCGGAGCGGCCTGGTGCCGGGCTGAGTACCGACCCGCGCACCGCGGGCGGGGGCAGGGCCACGGACGTCGGCGTCGCGGCCCTGCGGCCCGCACTGATTCAGCCCGCGACGCGCGGCATCGTGGTGGATGGCTGCGTCACGCCCCGGTCCCGCGCCGGTGCAGGCGTGTTCGGCGTGGCCGGAGCGGGTTCGTTCCAGCCGAAGGCCGTGCCGTCGGTCGGCTTGCACCCGGCCGCGAGGAGCTTCTGCACGGTGTCGTTGGTGAGGGTGCCGCCCGGGGTGTAGCGGAGCTCCGGCTTCGAGCCGGTGCAGACGACGTCCTTCCCGTCGGACGGCTGGACCTTCCGGCCGGTCGTCGGGAGCTGCGTCGCCGCGTCTGGCTGCTGCGTCGGTGCACCGGTGGCCTGCGTGGTGGGCGCCGTCTGCTGCCCGGGGCCGGATTCCTGCTGGTGCGCGACGGTGACCGGGTCGTGGTGGACCGGACCGGACGCCTCGCCGTGAGCGGCGAGCGGTGCGAGGACCACGCCGCCCACCAGGGCGAGTGCGGCGGAGGTCGTCAGGACGGTCTGCTTGATCGTGTTCATGGTCTCCCGTTCTTCCCGTCGGCGGCCTCTCCGCCGACGACGGACAGTCAACCGACGGAGCACGCCGCGGAGACCGGCCGCGCGACGGGTTCCGGCGTCGTCCGGACGGGTGAGCAGACGGGGCCGGACCAGCCGCGAGGCGGTGTCGGCCGGGAGGCTCAGCCCCGCCGGTCAGCCCGCCGCGCGTGCCAGCGCCCACCGCTGCGCTCGATGGTCAGCGGGAACGCGAACGCCCCGGACACCGCCGCCGAGGTGATGACCTCGTCCGCCGGCCCCTGCGCCACGACGCCCCCGTCGCGGAGGAGCAGCGCGTGCGAGGTCGAGGCGGGCAGGTCCTCGAGGTGATGGGTCACCATCACGCTGCCGAGGTCCGGGTGCCGGGTCCGCAGGGCGTCGACGGTCTCGAGCAGGTGCTCCCGCGCGGCCACGTCGAGCCCGGTCGCCGGCTCGTCCAGGAGGAGGAGTTCCGGTTCCGCCATGAGCGCCCGGGCGATGAGGGCCCGACCGCGCTCACCCTGGGACAGCACCGGCCAGCGGGCGTCCCGACGCGCGGCGAGCCCGACGTCGGCCACGTGCTGCTCGGCGCGTGCGATGTCCGAGGCGGTCGGCTCCCACCGGGTCATGAGGTCGGTCGTCCCGGTGAGCCCGGTGAGCACGGTCTCGAGGACGGTGAGCGGCGACAGCATCCGGTGCCGCGGGTCCACGTGCCCGATGTGCTCGCGGAGCTCCCGCACGTCGACCCGTCCGAGCTGCCGCCCGAGCAGCTCGACGTGCCCGGCGGTGGGGTGCCCGGTGGCCCCGAGCACGGCGAGCAGGGTCGACTTGCCGGCGCCGTTCGGCCCGAGCAGCGCCCAGTGCTCACCGCGTCGGACGGTCAGGTCGACGTCGGAGAGCAGGTCCCGCCCGCCCCGGGTGACGCGGAGGCCGGTGGCACGGAGCAGGACGTCGGTCATCCGTCCATCCTCCCGCAGCGGGAGCGCGACCGGTGCCGGCCGCGCTCCGGCTCCGGTCAGGCGGCTGCGGCGGCGCGGGCGGTCGCCAGGTGCTCGGCCATCGCCCGGGCGAGCCCGCGGAGGAGGGCCCCGCCGGCCTCGCCGTCGCGGCCCTTCGCGGCGGCGCGGAATCCGTCGAGCGCCTGCGCCACGTCCCAGAAGACGAACTCGGGCTCGCCGATGCGGACGAACTTCGCGCGGTTCAGCAGCGACTCGCTCGTCTTCACCAGGAGCTCGTTGCCCGACTTCGCGACCATGAAGCCGATCGCCTTGTCGATGTCGTCGTTCAGGGCCCGGTCCTCGGCCTCGGCGTGCGCACGCATGTCGTCGAGGATCGCGCCGAACGCCGTGACGTCCTCGTCCTCGAAGCGGGGGAACGACCAGCGGGCGGCCAGCTCGCCGATGCCGAAGAGCATCTGGAACGCGTCGTCGTACTGCTCCGCGGTGGGGGAGGCGACGCGGGTGTAGCGGTTCGCCTCCATCTCGACCAGGCCGTAGTCGACGAGCTTGGCGATGGCCTCGCGGATGGGGGTGCGACTCACACCGAGCCAGGCGACCAGCTCGTCGTCGTTGAGGCGCTCCCCGGCCTGCAGGGTGCCGTCCTGGATCGCGGCGAGCATCTTCTCGAGGACGACGTCGCGCAGGAGCTTGCGCGGCGAGGTCTCGACGGTCGACTTGGGCACCGGCATGGGGCTCTCCTCACGAGGAACGTGCTTGGTACTCAAATCCTAACGTGACATTGTGCAAGCGGTTGCTATTTGCACCCGGGCGCCGGACGTCGGGCTTCCGCCCGACACAGAACGGCCGGGAGGCCTGGGTCACCGCGTGACGTCGACGACCGTCCGCCCGTGCACCCGCCCGGCACGATCGGCCGGGAGGCCCAGGTCACCGCGTGACGTCGACGACCGTCCGCCCGTGCACCCGCCCGGCGACGACCTCGGCCCCCACCTCGATCGCCTCGGCGAGCCCCACCGTGCGGGTCACCGCCCGGAGCACCGCGGGGTCGAGGTCCGTCGCGAGCCGGGCCCACGCCCGCTGCCGGAGGTCGAGCGGCGCTGCGACCGAGTCGATCCCGAGCAGGGACACCCCGCGCAGGATGAACGGCAGCACCGTCGTCGCAAGGGACGTGTCCTGCGCGAGCCCGCACGCCGTCACCGCCCCGCCGTACTGCGTCGCCGCGAGGACGTTCGCGAGGGTCGCACCACCGACGCTGTCCACCGCGCCCGCCCACACCGCGCGCTGCATCGGCTTGCCCGGCTCGGCGAACTGCGCCCGGTCCACGACGTCCGTCGCGCCGAGGGCCCGGAGCGAGTCGCCGTTCTCCGGCCGCCCGGTCGACGCCGTCACCCGGTAGCCGCGGGCCGCGAGGAGCGCGATCGCCACCGTGCCGACCCCGCCCGAGGCCCCGGTCACCAGGACCGGCCCGTCCTCCGGTGCGACCACCCGCTCCAGTGCCAGGACGCTGAGCATCGCCGTGAACCCCGCGGTCCCGATCGCCGCTGCGAGGTCGTCGTCGACCTCGTCCGGGAGCGACACCAGCGAGTCCACCGGGACGACGCACTGGTCGGCCCAGCCCCCGTGCCGGGACTCACCTGCACCCGCACCGGTGAGGACGACGCGCTCACCGACCGCCACGTCCGTGACCCCGGTACCGACCGCGGCCACCGTGCCGACCACGTCGATGCCGGGCACGAGCGGGTCGGTCCGGACGACACCGGGGTCGCCCGCGACGGCCAGGCCGTCCTTGTAGTTGACGCTCGACCGCGTGACGGTGAGCAGGGCCTCCCGGTCGCCCGGCGCGGGGAGGTCGACCTCGGTGACGGTGGGGGCGGCGGAACGGGACACGAGGACGGCGCGGGTCATGCGCGCGACGCTACCCCGGGCCTCCCGGCCGGGGCCGCCGCCGGCCGCGCGCCCCAGGTCGCCCGTCCGCGCGCTCCAGGTCCGTCCGTCCGCACTCCAGGTCGCATGACATGCCGCTCACGTCCGGGCCGGGCGGCGTGTTGCGCGATCTGGGCGGACCGCCGGCGGCGTGTTGTGCGACCTCGGGCGTCGCCGATGCCGCGCACAGCGCAGCCCGCCAGCCGGTCGGCGCTGGCACGTCGCTCGGGCGAGATTGCACGACATGCCGCTCACGTCCGGCCCCGGCGGCATGTTGTGCGACCTCGACGACCCGCTGGCGGCGTGTTGTGCGACCTCGACGACCGGCCGACCGGCCGCTGGCCGACCGGCCGGCCGCCGCGGCCTCTTCCGCGCGCCCGCGTCAGCCGCACATGATGGCGGCCTCGTCGAAACGCGCCTGTGGCACCGTCTTCAGCTCGCCGAGCGCCTCGTCGCACGCGACGTGCACGATGTCGGTGCCCTTCAGGGCGACCATCCGCCCCCAGCGCTCCTCGACGACCGCGTCGATCGCCGCGAGCCCGAGCCGGGTCGAGAGCACCCGGTCGTAGGCGGTCGGCGTGCCACCGCGCTGGATGTGCCCGAGGGTCGTGGCGCGCGTCTCGATGCCGGTCATCTCCTCGATGAGCGGGGCGAGGCGCTCGCCGATGCCGCCGAGGCGGGGCCGACCGAACGCGTCGAGGCCACGCTCCGAGTGGGCGTTGTCCTCGTGGTCGGGCACGAAGCCCTCGGCGACCACGACCAGCGGCGCACGTCCGCGGTCGTACGCGGCCTGCACCCACTGGGCGATCTGCTCGAGCGAGGTCTTCTGCTCGGGGATGAGGATCGCGTGCGCGCCCGCGGCCATCCCCGAGTGCAGGGCGATCCAGCCGACGTGCCGGCCCATGACCTCGGCGACCATGCAGCGCGAGTGCGACTCGCCCGTGGTGCGGAGGCGGTCCATGGCCTCGGTCGCGATCGCCACCGCGGTGTCGAAGCCGAACGTGTAGTCGGTGGCGCCGAGGTCGTTGTCGACCGTCTTCGGCACGCCGACGATCTTCAGGCCGGCATCGGTCAGGCGCTTCGCTGCGGCCAACGTGCCCTCGCCACCGATCGCGACGATCGCCTCGATGCCGTGCCGCTCGAGCGTCGCGGTGATGTTCTCGACCCCGCCCTTCGGCCCCTCGAACGGGTTCGTCCGGCTCGTGCCGAGGATCGTCCCGCCCTGCTTCGCGATGCCCTGGATCTCCTTGCGTCCGAGCGGCACGATGTCGCCCTCGACGACACCCCGCCAGCCGTCCCGGAAGCCGACGAAGTCGTGACCGTAGATCGCGATGCCCTTGAGGACGATGGCCCGGATGACCGCGTTGAGACCGGGGCAGTCGCCGCCGGAGGTGAGGATGCCGATGCGCATGGAGGGGACTTCCGATGTCGGGTTCGGGGGACCCCCTCATCATGGCTGACGGTGGTTGCGGATTACCATCCCTGCATGCCTTCCGTCCGTCCCGTCGCGTCCTCCTGGGACGGGCCGCGTCGCGTGGGCCGATCGGCTGGGGCGATCCGGACCGGAGCGACCCCGTCGCCGGCCTCGCCGGTCGGCGCCCGACCACTGGACGACGTCCGTCGCGTCGACACGGTCTACCGGCCAGGAGGCCCGGTGGACGTCGTCGCGACGCTGCGGCCGCTCTCGCGCGGCTCCGGCGACCCCGCGCACCGGGTGGTCGGCTCGGACGTGTGGCTCGCGTTGCGCACGCCCGAGGGGCCGGCGTCCGTGCTCGTCCGCGCGGTCGGGGACACCGTTGCGATCAGTGCGTGGGGTGCCGGGGCGGCCTGGGCGGTGTCGCACGGCCCCGACCTCGTCGGCCGCGGCGACGACTGGTCCGAGCTCGACGTGTCCGCCCATGCCTTCCTCCAGCAGGCGCGACACCGCCAGCCAGGGTTACGCCTCCTCCGGACGAACACCGTCGTCGCGATGCTCGTGCCGGCGATCATGGAGCAGAAGGTGACCTCGCGGCAGGCCTGGCGGGCGTGGCGGTACCTCGTCCGGCGCTTCGGTACGCCCGCGCCCGGACCGGCTCCCGAGGGCATGGTCGTGCCGCCCGACCCGGAGACCTGGGCGCGCATCCCGAGCTGGGAGTGGCACAAGGCCGGCATCGAGCCCGGGCGCTCGGCGACGGTGATGCGCGTCGTGAAGGTCGCGCCCGCACTCGAGCGGACCCTGACCCTCGGCCGCGGTGGTGAGCTCGTCGCGAGCCGGCTGCAGTCGATCCCCGGCGTCGGACCGTGGACCGCTGCCGAGACGGCGCAACGGGCGCACGGCGACCCGGACTCCCCGAGCGTCGGGGACTACCACGTGCCCGCGCTCGTCGGGTGGGCGCTCACCGGCGGACCGGTCGACGACGACGGGATGCTCGAGCTCCTCGAGCCCTGGCGAGGGCACCGAGAGCGGGTCGTGCGGCTCATCGCAGGGTCGGGGTTCCGGAAGCCGACGTTCGGGCCGCGGATGACGATCCAGGACCACCGGGGCCATTGAACATCGCGCATATCGTGTTTCTGATGTTTGACACTTCACTGGTCTGACGGTCAGGCTCGACTCGGGTGCAACGGCTGCATCCGGGAAGGGAACCGATGAAACTCGCTCTGGTCGCTGCTGCGTCCGTGGTCCTGCTCTCCGCGAGCCTCCTGTCGTCGGCGTCGCCGGCCACAGCGGTCCCGATGTCTCCGGGGACCCGGGCGCCGTCGGCCGACATCGAACACCGCACGGACGCGCTCCTGGCCGGAGTCGACGAGCGCAGCCACACGTTCGACGGACGGAACGCCCGCAGTGCCGGTGCTGCGGAGGTCGACATCGTCGACTTCGCCGCTGGGTACCTGGCGGCCGGTGGGCGGACCCAGGGCGTCCGGGTACCCGCAGCGGAAGTCGACCAGCTCCGCGCAGCAGTAGGCGAGCTGCGGTGTTCCGGTCGCAACTCGGCGGACGTCACGGGCCTCCAGGCGAACCTGTACCTCAACTCCTGCAACGCGAACAAGATCGTCTCGGTGCTGGCTGGTGGAGCTGGACTCGCGGCCATCGCCGGGTTCATCACCGGAGCGACCGGCATCGGGGCCGCTGCTGCGGGCATCGCTGCTGGGGTCCTGACGATCGGGTCCGCCGCGATCGCGTACTGCAACGCGAAGGGTCGGGGAATCGGGTTCCACGTCCTGCCGGTGGGAGCGCCGTGGTGCGCGTCCCAGTGAGGAACCGCGCCGGCGCTGGATCCCTCCGGGTCCTCGAAGCGCTGATCGTCGCCGTGATCGCAGGCCTCGTGGGAGCGGGCATCGCTTCGTTCGGCTGTGCAACCGTGTTCGAGGAGGGTTCTCGCGATTGGGAGCAGATGATGCACGTCGGTGATGCTCTCTGCCTCGGTGCTGTCGGGGTGGGGATCCCCTGCTCGTTGTGGATGCGCAGCCGACCTCGGTGACCGGAACCTCCGACGGCGTGTTGCCGTGAACTCGTTCGCGACGTTGCGCTGGTCTGATGCAGGACGACCCGATCCCGCCCGCCGTTCGAACAGCGCTGTCCGTCTCGAGGCTCAGGGGTGACGTTCGCCCTCGCCGGCCAGCACCGCGCGGTAGCCCTCGCGGAACGTCGGGTACCGGAAGCTGAAGCCCGTCGAGCGGAGCAGCGCGTTCGACAGGCGCTTGTCGCCGCCGGCCTGTCGATCCGCGGCCGGGCCGGACTCCGGCGCTGGCACGTCGAGCTCGTCGGCGAGGAACCGCAGCACGTCGTCGAGCCGCACCGGCTCGTCGTCCGTGCCGAGGTACGTCGGCGCCGGGTCGTCGACCGTGGCGAGGTGCACGATCGCGGCAGCGGCGTCGTCGCGGTGGATGCGGTTCGTGTGCGGCGAGGCGCCGTCGGCCGGAGCGAGTCGCGCGCTGCCGGACCGCACCTGGTCGATCAACCGCTCACGGCCCGGGCCGTAGATGCCGGACAGGCGGAGGAGCACCGCACCGGGAGCCCGCTCGCGGAGCAGCGCCTCGGCCTCGACGAGCACCGCCGCCGTCGGGGTCCCGCCGGTCGCCGGGGTCTCCTCGGTGACCGCGCTGCCGTCGGACACGTCGTACACCGCCGTCGAGGACACCACGACGATGCGTGGTGTCGCACCCGAGCGGTCGATCCCGTCCAGCACGTTGCGCAGCCCGTCGACGTACGTGGCCCGGTACTCGTCCGGGTCGCGACTGCCCGCGGCGAGGGCGACGACGACGACCGCGGTGTCGGCGTCGATCTCCGGCACCTCGGTCCGGAGGTCCGTGCTCCGGCCCTCGATCGGTGCGGGCAGGACGTCCGCACGACGTCGGAGTCCGACGACGCGGAACCCGAGATCAGCGAAGCGGAGGGCGGCCTCGGTGCCGAGGTCGCCGCACCCGGCGATGAGGACCGTCTGGTTGTGCAGCATGTCTCGACCTTCGCACGCGTGCCTGTTCCTCCGCCCCGCCTCCGCAGCCGACCGGTCGACGGGACGGGCCGGGCGGGGACGACGAACGGGGTCCGGACGTGATGCGTCCGGACCCCGTTCGTCGTTCAGGCACTCAGCGGCGGCTGCGGCCACCGGCGAAGCGCGTGTAGACGAGCAGCACGATGATCGCGCCGATGATGGAGCCGATGATGCCGGCCGGCTGGAAGAAGCCGTCCATCGGGTCGTGCTGGAAGATCAGGAAGCCGAGGAAGCCCCCGACGAACGAGCCGATGATGCCCAGCACGATCGTCATCAGGATGCTGATGTCCTGCTTGCCGGGGACGATGAGGCGGGCGAGTGCGCCGGCGATGAGGCCGACGATGACGAGGCTGACGATGAGACCGAGCATGGGCTGACTCCTTGGTGCGTTCTGCACGACCGGTAGAAGGGCCGAGCGCGTCCGTCACCCGATCGGGTGACGTCGACAACCCTTCCACCCCTGAGGGTGTTCCGTCTCACCCTTTGGGGTGGAAAGGTGGCCCCATGTCGGTCGACGCTCCCACCACTCCGCTCCTCGTGACGCTCGTCGACGACTACGACGTCGTCCTCACGGGCCTCGCGCACATGTTCGACGCGCACCGCGACCGGATCGTCGTGGCCGAGATCGACGCCAACGCGGAGCTCGACGACTCGATCGACATCGTGCTCTACGACTCGTTCGCGCAGCCGGAGTCCGACCAGCTCGAGATCGCCGCCCTCGTCGCCAACCCTCGTGCACGGCACGTCGTCGTCTACACCTGGAACTCACAACAGGAGCTCGTCGACGCGGCGCTCGCGGAGGGGGTCCACGGGTACCTGTCGAAGACGCTCGGTGCCGCCGACCTGGTGGACGCGCTCGAGCGGATCGCTGCCGGGGAGGTCGTGGTCAGCCGCGCCGGACGTCGCGCCCCGAGCGCCGACGGTCTGGACTGGCCGGGCAAGGGCGTGGGCATCACGGATCGCGAGTCCGAGGTCCTCGCGCTCATCACGCAGGGCAAGAGCAATGCGGAGGTCGCCCAGCTGACCTACCTCAGCCCGAACACCGTGAAGTCACACATCCGCTCCGTCTACCGCAAGATCGGGTCCGACAGCCGCACCCAGGCGGTGCTCTGGGGCGTCGCGAACGGGTTCAGCCCGGACCACCACCGGATCGACCACTGGCTCGGCGGGCCGTGATCCCGACGGCGTCCCCCGTCGCCACGTGCACCGTCACGGACTCCGACGCCCGGAACGGCGCCAACTGCTCCTCGGTCGCCCCGTCGTCCGTCACGAGCACCCACGGCCGCTCGATCCGTGTCCACCAGTGCGCCGAGGCGACGCCGAGCTTGGACGAGTCCGCGAGCACGTAGAGCTCCCGCGCCCGCTCGACCATCACGCGCTTGAGCGAGGCCTGCTCCGGCGTCTCCTCGCAGAGCCCGTGCTCGGCGGAGACCCCGTCGGCCCCGAGGAACGCGACGTCGGCCGACACGTCCGCCATCACCCGCTCCGCGAACGGCCCGACGAACCCCGAGCTGATGTGCCGGAGCCGCCCACCGACGACGATGAGGTCGACGCCGGTGCTCTGTTCGAGCACGTTCGTCGTGGTGAGCCCGGTGGTGACGACCGTGAGGCCCTCGCGGTACACGAGGTTCCGCGCGAGCGCCCCCACGGTGGTCCCGGCGTCGAGCACCGCGACGGCGCCGTCCGGGACGAACGTGCTGGCGAGGCGCCCGATGGCCGCCTTCTGCTCGACGGCGATGGACTCCCGCTCCCGCAGGCTCCGCTCCGGCCCGCCGACGGTCTGGGCGCCGCCGTACGTGCGCACGATGTCGCCGTTCCGCGCCATCGTGTCGAGGTCCCGCCGGATCGTCGACGCGGAGACCGCGAACACCGCTGCGAGCTCGTCGACGTTGACGGGCTTCTCCTGCAGGCGGTGGCCGATCTCGCGCCGACGGTCGCGGGCGTTCATCTCAGCCTTCGCGCTCCGGGGAGAGGTCCGCGGCCTGACGGAGGGCTTCGAGCAGCGGTTCGTGGTCCACGATGTCCTTCCCGGCGATGTCGAACGCGGTCCCGTGGTCGACCGAGGTCCGGACGAACGGCAGGCCCACGGTGACGTTCACACCGTTCTTCAGCCCGAGCACCTTCACCGGGATGTGGCCCTGGTCATGGTACTGGGCGACCACGAGGTCGTAGTCGCCGCGGCTGGCGAGCATGAACAGGGTGTCGGCGGGCAGCGGACCGATGACGTCGAGGCCCTCGGCTCGAGCGCGGTCGACGCCGGGCTGGATCTTCTGGGCCTCCTCGTCGTTGCCGAACAGGCCGTTCTCGCCGCCGTGCGGGTTGATCGCCGCGACGGCGATGCGCGGCTGCTCGATGCCGGAGCGGACGAGCAGGTCGTTGCCGCGCGTGATGGTGCGGTGGACCCGGTCGCCGTCGATGGCGGCGATCGCGTCGACGAGGCCGAGGTGCGTGGTGACGTGGATGACGCGCATGTTCGGCGCGGTCAGCATCATCGAGACCTCCTCGACGCCGGCGAGCTGCGCGAGCAGCTCGGTGTGCCCGGGGAACTCGTGCCCACCCATGTGCAGGGCGGCCTTGTTCAACGGCCCCGTGCAGATGGCGTCGATCTTGCCGGCCATGGCGAGCTCGACGGCCTTCTCGATGAAGAGGAAGGCGCCGTGCCCTGCTTCTGCGGAGAGCTCGCCCCAGGCGAGGTCCTCGGGGATGCACGGGATGTCGAGGACGTCGATCGTGGTCGGGTCCTCGGTCACCTCGGAGGGGTCGCTGATCCGGTTGACGGTCAGCGTGCTGGACACGACGTCCAGGGCGAGCTGCAGACGACGGAGGTCGCCGATGACGAACATCGTCGCGAGCGAACGGGTCGGCTGGTCGGCCATGGCCTTGGCGATGATCTCGGGTCCGACGCCGGCGGCGTCACCCATCGTGATCGCGATGATCGGCTTCATTGTGCTTCCTTACTGCTCTGTGGAGTGGTGTCGGAGGGCCTGGACGGTGCGGGCGAGGGTGCCGGCGTCGCCGAACGCCCCCGCCTTCGTCACGAGGACCGGCCGGTGGTCGGGGTGGCTGCTCAGGACGACGCCGGGTTCGACGGTCCCGTGCACGTGGACGGTGTCGATGCCGAGGGCGTCGAGGACGGCGCGTGCGGTCTCCCCGCCGGTGAGGACGAGGGCGCCGAAGTCGGCGGCGTTCCGCCGGACGGTGGCCGCGAGGGCCGCGGCGACGTCGAGCGCGTTGCCCTTGTCGACGGGGATGCCCAGGTCGGGTGTCAGGACGACGTCGCCGGGTGCGCTCGCGATCTGGTCGGTCGCGGCCTGCTCCCCGTCGTCACGGTGGCGCAGCTCGACGTGCTCGGCACCGCGGCGGACGAGTTCGTCGATCTGTGACCGAGCCGGGCCGGAGTAGCTGCCGACGACGACGAGCACGCGGTCCGTCGCCGTCAGGGGTGCCGTCGTCGCCGACCCGTCGTCGACGAGCGACAGCATGTGCGCGGCGAGGCCGCCGGACCCGGTGACGAGCGTCGGGCCGGTGACCAGTCCGGAGGCCCGGGCGATCGTCTCGAGGTCGGCGTCGGTCACGGCGTCGACCACGACCGCGTCGACCCCGTCGGCGTGCAGGCGGTCCAACTGGGCGGCGATGTCCGCAGGGCTGTCCGTCGGGGCGGGGGCGAGCCTCCCGGCCAGGAGGCCCGCGGCGGTGAGCGACGCGGCGACGTCACCGGCGTGGTCGCCGTCGACGTTCGGCACGCCGCCGACGTGGACGACACCGCCGACGGTGGTGCGGCCGGTGCCGGGGAAGGCCGGGGCGACGACCGCCAGGGCGCGCTCCGCACCGGACACGGCGTCGAGTGCCGCCGCGACCTCGGCGCCGACGTTGCCGCGGAGCAGGGAGTCGATCTTCTTGAAGACCGGGCGGCCGAGGTCCACCGATCGGCGGACGACGGACCCGACGAGCAAGGCGGCCTCCTGCTCGGACAGGTACCGGCTTTCGGTGTCGACTGCGAGCACGTCGGAGGTGGGCCACGGGACGTCCGGTCCGAGGACCACGGCGCTGGTGCGGCCCGCGCCGTACCCGGCCGCCGCGTCGGCGGCGCCGGTCAGGTCGTCGGCGACGATCGTCAGGGTGCCGGGATCGCTCACGAGGCGGCTCCGTCGCCGACGGCGACGGCCGCGACGGGGGAGGCGTCGCCGCCGGTCTTCTTCGCCGCGAGGCGACGGGCGTACCAGGCGACGATGAGCGGGGTGCCGATCGACGTCACCACGATGGCGGCGGAGACGAGGACGGTCGCGGGACCCGCGGCCTCCTTGTAGGCCGGGTTCGCGGCGGCCACGAGCATCGGGACCGCGGCGGCGTTGCCCGCGGTCGACGACGCGGCGAGCCCGCCGAGGCCGGTGCCGCCGGTGAGGCGGTCGGCGAGGAACAGGACGGCACCGCTGAGCACCAGGACGACCAGACCGAGCAGGACACCGACGAGGCCGGCGCTGAGCACGGTCTGCAGGCTGATGCCGAAGCCGAGCGCCAGGCCGAAGAAGAAGATGAGGACGGGCGACGCCGCGGAGAGGAACTTCCGCATCGCGGGGTCGAGCGACCCGAGGACCATGCCGAGCACCAGGGGGATCACGGCACCGACGAGCGCCTGCCACGGGAACGCGGACAGGCCGGCGACGCCGAGGATGAGCATGGTGAGGAACGGGCCGGACTCGATCGTCATGATCGAGTAGGCGGCGACGTCCTTCGGCTTGCCGTACTGGCCCATCAGCGCCATGTAGAGCCCGCCGTTCGTGTCGCTGAACGCGGCGACGAGGGCGAGGACCGACAGGCCGGCGAGGAGGCCGCCCTGCACGGGGAGCTCCGTCATGAAGCGGCCGGCGACGACGCCGATGACGACGGCGAGCAGCACCTTCGAGCCGAAGAGCGCCCCGCCCTTCTTGAGGATGTAGGGCGTCGCGCGCAGGTCGATGCTCGCGCCCATGCAGACGTAGAACACGGCGAGGATCGGCGTGCTGCCGGTGAGGAGGCCCCCGGTGAAGGAGCCGAAGAAGTCGGCGGTCCCCGGTGCGAGCGTCGCCAGGACGGCGCCCACGAGGAGCGGGACGAGCATCATGCCGCCGGGCACCTTCTCGATGGCGGCCTTGATCGGAACGGACATACGCAACTCCATCGTTTCGTTCCCGGGTCGCAGGCGTGCCCGGTGACACCAGAGTTGCACACAATGCGCACGAGCGTGCGCAGTCTGTGCAGAACGCGCGAATCCGCCGACGGACCTCAGCCCTGATCGGGTGCGGGCGCCACCTCCCGGCGGCGGATGAGGTTCAGCATCACCTGGGACATCACGACGTCCCCGTCCTGGTTTCCGACCTCGATGCGCGTGGTGACGAGCCCACGGTCCGGCTTCGTCCGCGAGGGCCGGGCGGTGAGCACCGTGAAGCGCGCCGACAGCGCGTCACCGGGGCGCACCGGGCGGTGCCACCGCAGCTCGTCGACGCCCGGGGACGCGAGGCTGGTCCACTGGTTCAGGTAGTTGTCCGCCATCAGCCGCATCATGACCGCCGTGGTGTGCCACCCACTGGCGATCAGCCCGCCGAACGGACCGGACTCGGCCGCGTGGGCGTCGGTGTGCATCTGCTGCGGGTCGAACGCGCGGGCGAACGCGGTGATGGCCTCCTCGGCGACCACGACGGGCCCGTAGGTGCCACCCACCCCGGGGACGTAGTCCTCGAAGTGGCGGTCGGACAGGGGGGTCGTGAACGGGGACGTCCCGGTGGTGTCGCTCATCGCCCCTGACGGTAGCCCGCGGGGGGACGCGGCCCTCCAGCCGTCGCGCGACGGGTCAGGAGTCGGCGCGCAGCCGCAGCACCGAGCTGACCACCCAGGCCACCTCGAGTCCACAGGCGACGGTGGCCACGATCCCGAGCGCGAGCCCGGCCACCGCCCACCGACGACGGTGCGCCCGTGTGGCACCGCGGATGCCGACGGCGACGGCGATGATGCCGAGGGCCAGGCACACGACCGTCCAGAGCTGGGCCGCGACGACGCCGAGCAACCCCAGCGAGGACGAACCCCCGAGGACGGCGAACAGGCCCAGGACCGGCGGCAGCGGACCCGTGAGTGCGATCGCGCCGAACACCACCGCGCTCGAACGCTGCGGCACAGTCGGTGCATCGTCGGTCATCGGCCCCCGTCCCCGGAGACGACACTACCGTGCCGCCCGCCGCTCGATCAGCGCTCGCGGACGAAGCGGAGCAGCACCTCGTTGAACACGTCCGGCTGGTCGAGGTTCGTGGCGTGGCCGGCGTCCTCGATCACGACGACGCTGCCGTGCGGGTTCGCGCCGATCGCGGCCTCGGCGTGGGAGCACGGCCACAGCTGGCTGTCCCGCCCCGCGACCATCACGAACGGCACGTCCAGGCGCCCGACGACGTCCCGCCAGTCCTGCTGCCCGTGGTCCCGGAGCAGCCACCGGGTCTCGGGAGCGTTCGCCTGCCGCACTGCGGGCATCCCACCGATGCGTTCGACGAGCCGCATCACGCCCGGGTTCGTCGGGTCCACGCGGGCTCCCCGCCCGGTGTCCGGGATGCCCGCGTCGAAGAACGTCCCGCTGGTCTCCGGCGTCATCCCGAAGAAGCCGTGCGGCCAGTCCGCTGTGTTGATCATCTTCGGTGTCTGGTCGACCGTCAGGACGCCGGCGACCCGGTCGGTGCCGAACAGGTCGACCATCGCCCAGATCGTGCTCGCGCCCATCGACTGCCCGACGAGCACCACGTCGTCCAGGTCGAGCGTGACGAGGAGCTCGTGCAGGTCGGCGCCGTGCCGCGCGATGCGCTGCCCCCGGACGACGTCATGGCTGGCGCCGTGCGACCGGCGGTCGAACGCGACGATCCGGTGTCCGGCGGCGACGAGGGCGTCCTCCTGCAGGGCCCACCCGGTCGCGGGCATCGCGTACCCGGCGACCAGCACGACGGTGCGGCCGTCGCCGGTGGCGGGACCGGAGTCGGTGAAGGCGAGCGTGACGCCGTCGGACGAGGTGAACGTCCCGGACGTCGCCATCAGAACGCCTTGCCCGGGTTCAGGGTGCCGGCCGGGTCGAGGGCGTCCTTGACCGCCTGGTGCATCGCGACGACGCGCTCGCCGATCTCGACGCGGAGGCCCGGCAGCTTCAGCAGGCCGACCCCGTGCTCCCCGGTGACGGTGCCGCCGAGGGCGATGCAGTCGGCGACGATCTGGTCGAACGCGGTCTTCGCGCGGGCCTTCGCGGCGTCGTCGCCCTCGGGCGCGATGATCAGCGGGTGCAGGTTGCCGTCGCCGGCGTGTGCGATGTTCGCGATCGTGACGTCGTGCGCCGCGGCCGTCGCCTGGATCCGGCGGAGCATCTCGGGGACGGCGCTGCGCGGGACGCAGATGTCCTCGGTCAGCACCGGCCCGAGCCGCTCGAGCGCCGGGTAGGCGAGCCGTCGGGCCTGGAAGAGCCGGGCGATGTCCTCGGGGTCGGTCGCCCGCTCGACGTCCGTGCCCCCGGCGGCCGCGAAGACGTCCGCGACCTGGTCGGCGAGCTCGTCGCCCACGGCACCGCGCTCGTCGACGCGGGCGAGCAGCAGCGTGTCGACCTCGGACGGCAGCCCGAGGTGCATCCAGTCGTCCACGGCACGGAGGCACGTGCGGTCGACGATCTCGAGTGCGGCCGGGATGATCCCGGCCCGGGAGATCGCGGCGACGGCGTCCCCGGCGGCGCTCAAGGAGGGGAAGTACCCGATCACGGCGCGCTCGTCCCGCCCGGCCAGCGGCAGCAGCTTCACGGTGACCGAGGTGACGATGCCGAGCGTGCCCTCCGACCCGACCATGAGCCCGGTGAGGTCGTAGCCCGCGACGCCCTTCGCCGTCTTGCGACCGAGCTCGACGACCGACCCGTCGGCGAGCACGACCGTGAGCCCGAGCACGTAGTCCCGGGTGACGCCGTACTTGACGCAGCAGATCCCACCCGCGTTCGTCGCGACGTTGCCGCCGATCGTCGAGATCGCGGAACTCGCCGGGTCCGGCGGGTACCAGAGGCCGTGCTCGGCGACGACGGCGCGCAGGGTGTCGTTGATGACGCCGGGCTGGGTGACCGCGTAGCGCTCGTCGGTGTTCACCTCGAGGACGCTGTCCATCCGCTCGAGCGACAGCACGATGCAGTTCTCGACCGCGTTCGCTCCACCGGACAGGCCCGTCCCGGCACCGCGCGGCACGATCCGCACGCCGGCGTCCCGCGCCCACTGCACGGCGGCGACCACGTCCTCGGTCGACCGCGCGAGCACCACGGCCAGCGGCAGCGCCGATGCGGCCCACTCGGCGTCGTCGTGGCGGTACCGGTCGAGGGTCGCCGGGTCGTGCAGGACGACGTCGAGGCCGAGCAGGTCCTCGAGGGTGCGCACATCCGCGGTCTGGGTGAGGGTCACGGGCGGGGTGTCCTTTCCTGCGCAGCACCGCGCGGGCTCCGCGCCCGGGGACGCCGTGCCCTCCGGCACGCGGCGCCGAGGCGCGATCGACGATACCCCCGCTGCGGACGCGGCCACGCGCCTCCGGAGCGGACGTCGGGGAACCGACACGCCGTTCCCCGAGAACGACACGCCGACGGCTACGCTCGGCGCCATGGGGAGACACGCAGCGCTGCAGCCAGCCGTCCGACGGACCCCGGTCCGACGTGCCCTCGCTCGGCCGCCGTTGCCGGAGGCGGTCGCGGTCGCTGGGAACGGGGCTGCTCCTGGTCGCTCCGCCGCTCGCCGTCTCGCGGCGGCCGTCGCGTTCGCGGCACCCGTGGCGCTCCTCGCGACGCAGCTGACCCTGCCGGCCTTCGCGGACCCCGCGACCGCCGTCGTCCCTCCCGCCGCCCCGGCTCCCGCCGCCCAGACGTACACGGCGCAGGCCACCGTCGCCCTGACGGTCGCCCGCGACGGCTTCACCGTCGAGACCCCGCCACCGCCACCCCCGCCGCCCACCCCGGAACCGGCAACGCCGACGCCGACGCCGGCCCCGACCGTGCAGTCGGTCGCCGCGGCCGCGGTGGGAGGCCGGCCCGCCGTCGCCCCGAGGGTCGCCCCCGCCGTCCCCGCACCCAGCCCCGGCAGCGCCCAGGCCATCGCCGCGGACATGGTGGCTGCCCGCGGGTGGAGCACCGACGACTTCGCGTGCCTCGTGTCCCTCTGGAACCGGGAGTCCGGATGGCGGACGACCGCCGCGAACCCGAACGGCGCCTACGGCATCCCGCAGGCCTACCCCGGCTCGAAGATGTCCACGGCCGGACCGGACTGGCAGACGAACCCGGCGACGCAGATCACCTGGGGGCTCGGCTACATCGCGGGCAGGTACGGCACTCCCTGCGGCGCGTGGGCGCACAGCGAGGCCGTCGGCTCGTACTGACCCGTCCGCGTCGGGCGGCGGTGGTCCGAGCCGATCGTGTCAGTGCGCGGAACCCCGGAGTCGTCTGACCCCGAGCACGATCCCCACGACGACCATGCCGAGCACGAGACCGGCCACGGCCGAGATCGCGGTGTCGACGATCCACGTGACCACGGGTCCGGCGGACTCGACGGCGTGCTCGACGTGGTGCAGCAGCTCGTACGGCCCCGCCCACAGCGTCTCGGCGAGGTTGGCGATGACGAGGTGCCCTCCGACCCAGAGCATCGCGACCGTGCCGACGACGCTGATCACGCGGAACACCGTCGGCATCGCGTTCACCAGCCCGGCACCGAAGCGCCGGGTCCGCGGCGTCGGGCTCTCCGTCATGTGCAGGCCGATGTCGTCGACCTTCACGAGGAGCGCGACGGCGCCGTACACGAGCAGGGTCATCGCGAGGCCGATCACCGCGAGGGCCCCGAGGCGCAACCAGAACCCGAGGTCGGGGTCGAGGCTCGCCAGCCCGATGAGCATGATCTCCGTGCTGAGGATGAGGTCCGTCCGGATCGCCCCGAACACGAGGCCCTTCTCGGCGACGGTCTCGGTGCCCTCGGCGCCGTGGTGCACGCCGAACCACTCGGTGACCTTCTCGGCCCCCTCGAAGCACAGGTAGGTCCCGCCGAGCACGAGGAGCCACGGCAGCACCCCCGGCGCGAACGCCGAGAGCAGCAACGCGAGCGGGATGATGATGACGAACTTGTTGAACAGGCTGCCGAGCGCGATCCGCCCGACCACGGGGAGCTCCCGCGCCGGCGTGAGCCCCTGCACGTACTGCGGCGTCACGGCCGCGTCGTCGATGACGACGCCGGCGGTCTTCGCGCTCGCCTTGAGGGCGGCACTGAGGATGTCGTCGACGACGGCGAGCAGTCCGACTGACATGCGATGGGCCTCCCGGCTGAGCTGTGGTCCGGGCGCGACCGCCCCGACCCTGTCCGACCGCTCAGACTACCGGCCCTCCCTGCGGCCGACCCGCGCGGGGTCAGTCCTCCGCGACCACCGGTCCGAGGGCGTCGAGGACCCGGTGCGAGACGGACCGCAGCACGTCCGCGTCGGTGCCCACGGGCCTCCAGAACAGCTGCTCGAGTGCCGCCGTGTGGGCGCGGATGCCGCGCAGCACCGCGCGCCGCCCGTCCGCGGTCATCTCGATCCAGCTGCCGCGCCCGTCGGTCGGGCAGTCGGCCCGCGCGACGAGGCCACGTGCGACCATCCGGGTGACCTGGTGGCTGACCCGCGACTTCTCCCACCCGATCCCGGCGGCCATGTCACGCACGCGGAGCCGGTGCTCCGGGTCGCGGTGCAGCCCGATGAGGATCTCGAACTCGGGGACGGAGATGCCGGCGCCCTCCTGCACGGCGTGGTCGAGCGCGCGGTCGAGCTGGCGCCAGACGTCGTGGAAGGCGTCCCACGTGGCCCAGTCGTGGCCGTCGTCGCCCTGCTCCACCATGGCGTCAGCGTACCGACGCGCGGGCACACGCCGACGAGGATCATCCGTTCGGCTGACACCTGGCCGACGCCCGGCGCGCTCAGAGGTCGCGTGGCCGGCCCGGCATACGATCGGAGGCATGCCGACCGCTCGCCTCCAGGACTGCGCCGACGACGCGGTCGCCCTCGTCCGCCGGTGGCTGGAGGCGTCGCGCGGGGTCAAGCCGGAGCCCGGTGCGGCCCGGTTGGCGTCCGCACTCCGCGATGCGCGCGGCCTCGACTTCACCCGCGGCTTCGTCGACAAGGTGATCCGGCCGGAGGACCCGAAGGTCGCCGCCCGGAACCTCGAGAAGGCCAGCCGCGACGTCCCGGACTTCCTCGCCTGGTACCTCCGCGGCGCGGTCACGCTCGGCGGCGGCTTCGCCACGATGGCGCCGTGGGCGGTCATCCCGTCGGCCCGGAAGGTCCTCCGCCGGATGACCGGGCACCTGGTCGTCGACGCGACCCCCGGCCGCCTCGGGGCGGCCCTGGCCCGGACGGGAGGCCCGGGGACCCGTCTCGACGTCGACCTCCTCGGTCCCGCGGTGCTCGGCAACGCCGGCAGCGACCGTCGCCTGCGGGAGCTCGGCGAGCTGGTCGCGCGGGACGACGTCGCCGCGGTCTCCGTCGCGCTCGCCGCGGTCCTGCCGCCCTCCTCGCCGTGGGCCTTCGACACGGCCGTCGAGCAGGCGGTCGAGCGCCTCACGCCGCTGTTCCGCGTCGCCGCCGAGTCCGGGACGACCATCACCCTGCAGACCGGCGAGCACCGCGACCTCGACCTCACGATCGCCGTGTTCCGGGCACTGCTCGACCGCCCGGAGTTCGCCGGGGTGTCCGCCGGCATCACGCTGCCCGCGGCCCTGCCGGACAGCGCCGGGGCGCTCGACGACATCACCGCGTGGGCGACGGAACGACGGACCCGCGGCGGCAGCCCGGTCCGCGTCCGGCTCGTGAAGGGTGCGTACCTGGCGGTCGAGCGCGTCGACGCGCTCCTGCACGACCGGCCGCTCGCGACGTTCGGCAGCAAGCAGCAGACCGACGCCGCATACCTCCGACTGCTCGACACCGCGCTGACCCCGGGGCGCACCGACGCCGTCCGGATCGGGATCGGCGGGCACGACCTGTTCGACGTCGCGACGGCCTGGGTACTCGCCGAGCGGCGCGGAGTCACGGACGCGGTCGAGATAGAGATGCTGCTCGGCATGACCGCGACGACCGCGGACGCCGTCCGTGCCACGGTCGGCGGGATCGTGCTGCTCACCCCGGTGGTGCACCCGGACGCGTTCGACGCCGCCATCCCGTACCTCGCCCGGCGGCTGCAGGACAGCGCGGGCCCGGACAGCGCCGCCGCCTCAGCCTTCGACCTCGTCCGCGACGAAGAGGTCTTCGCGCGTCGGCGCGACCGGTACACCGCGGCCGTCGCGGCGACCGAGCAGCCGGTGCCCGCCACGAACCGTACGCAGGACCGCACGGCGTCGCTCGGCGAGCCCGTCATCCACGACCTGCTCGCGAACACCGCCGACACCGACCCGTCCGTCGCCGTGAACCGCGCCTGGGCCGCCGCCGTGCTGCGCCGCGTGCCCCGCTCGTCGGTGGGCCTGCCGACCCTGCGGAGCGCCCGGGTCGCCAGCCGACAGCAGCTCGAGCGGACCATCGCCCGGACCGCGCAGGCCGGCGTCAACTGGGGGCGGCAGGAGCCCGAGGACCGCGCCGAGCTGCTCGACCTCGTCGCACACGGGCTGGAGTCCCGCCGCGCCGACCTGATCGAGGCGATGGTCTCCGAGACGGGCATCACCCTCAGCGAGGCCGACGTCGAGGTGAGCGGCGCCGTCGACGCCGCCCGCCGGTACGCCGACCGCGCCCGGCACCTCGTGGACGTCGCCGGCGCTCGGTCCGTGCCGCCCCGGCTCACCGTCGTGGTGTCGTCGTGGAACGCGCCCGTCGCCACCCCGGCCGGCGGGGTGCTCGCCGCGCTCGCCGCGGGCAGCGGGGTCGTGCTCAAGCCCGCTCCGCAGGCAGGACGCTGCGGCGCGCTCCTCGCCGACGTCTTCTGGGACGCCGGCGTCCCGCGCTCCCTCTTCGCGCTCGTCGACCTCGACGAGGGCGAGTTCGGGCGGGACCTCGTCGCCCACCCCGCCGTCGACCGGGTCCTGCTCACCGGGTCCCCGGACACCGCACGGTCCTTCCGCTGGTGGCGCGCCGGGCTCCGGCTCACCGCGGACACGGGCGGGACGAACTCCGTCGTGGTGACGCCCTCCGCCGACCTCGACCAGGCCGTGCGCGCCGTCGTCGCCTCGGCCTTCGCCCGCGCGGGCCAGGGCAACGACTCGGTGTCGCTGCTCGTGCTCGTCGGGTCGGTCGCGGAGAGCGAGCGCTTCCGCGAGCAGCTCGTCGACGCCACCCGCTCCGTCCGTGCCGCGTGGCCGCACGACCCCGCCGCGCAGGTCGGGCCGCTCGTCGCCGCGCCCGCCGGGGTCCTGCGGTCGGCGCTGACCGCGCTCGAGCCGGGGGAGTCGTGGCTCGTCCAGCCCGCGGCGCTCGCCGCCTCCGGCCGCCTCTGGTCGCCCCGCCTCCGCGGCGGCGGCCGCCCGGGCCGCGCCCCCCACCCCCCCCGGCAGCCGGTCCCGGTGCTCAACGTCGTGCACGTCGAGACCCTCGAGGACGCGATCGCCGTGCAGAACGCGACCGACGGCGCCCTCGTCGCCGGCCTGTACTCGCTCGACGTCGACGAGGTCGCCCGCTGGTCGGACGCGGTCCGGGCGGGCAACCTCTTCGTCAACCGGCCGACCACCGGCGCCGTCGTCGGGCGCCAGCCGTTCGGCGGCTGGGGCAGCTCGGCGGTGGGCACCGGCACGAAGACCGGCGGCCCGCTCTACGTGGCGACGCTCGGGCGCTGGCACCCGGTGCCGCGCACCGTGCACAAGAGCATCCAGCTCGACGGCCTCCCGTCGCGTGTCACCGCGGTCATCGAGGCCGCCCGCAGCGGCCTGTCCTTCGAGGAGTTCGACCAGGTCCGCGCGGGGGCGATGAGCGACGTACAGGCGCTCGCGACCGAGTTCGGGCGGTCGCGCGACACCGCGGACCTCGTCGTCGAGCGCAACGTGCTCCGGTACCGGCCGCAGTCGGTCGTCATCCGGCAGTCCGAGGACGCCTCCACCGGCGACGTCATCCGCGTGCTCGTCGCCGCGACGGCCGCACGGGCCCACGTGCTGCTGAGCACCGCGCGGGCGCTCCCCGGGCCCCTGACGCAGATGCTCGCCGGCGCCCGGGCACCGCTCGACGTCGTCGACCACCTCGTCGAGTCGGACGCCGAGTTCACCGACCGGGTCGCATCCGGCGCGGTCTTCCAGGACAACTGGTCGAAGCCCTCGGACCAGGGCCTCGACGCGATCGACCTCGTGCTGTCGCAGGGGTACGAGCGTCGACCGCACACGGCCTTCGGCGGCCCGGGGTCTCGGATCCGGTTGCTCGGCGGCTCCGCCGTCGCGGTCGAGGAGGCCCTCGGCGCCGGCATCGACACCGCCATCCACGACGGCCCCGTGGTCGAGGCCGGGCTCATCGAGATGCTGCCGTTCCTCCGCGAGCAGACCGTGACGATCACCGCGCACCGGCACGGCGACGTCGACCCCGAGTTCGCGAAGCTCCGTGTCTGACGCCGAGGACCGTCGGCTCGTCGCCGAGGGCCTGCACAACGCGCGCGACCTCGGTGGTCTGCCGCTGCGCGACGGCGGCACCACACCGACCGGTCGGGTCTTCCGCTCCGAGTCCGTCGACGTCCTCGGCGAGGCCGGGTGGCAGGCCCTGCACGAGGCCGGCATCCGCACCGTCGTCGACCTCCGGCAGGACTCCGAGCGCGCCCGTGACACCGGCACGCGCCCGGACTGGCTCACCACGGTGACGGTCGACCACGACGGGCTCGACGAGCACCCCGACTTCTGGGCGGACTACTGGGCGAACGGGCTCGTCGGGACGCCGCTGTACTACCTGCCGCACCTCGAGGCACTGCCCGAGCGCACCGGGGCCGCCCTGCACGCGATCGCCACCGCGCCGCCCAGCGGGGTGCTGTTCCACTGCGCCGGGGGCCGCGACCGGACCGGCATCATCTCCCTGGCGCTGCTGTCGATCGTCTGCGCCGATCCCGACGCGATCGTGGACGACTACCTGGTCACCGTCGCGAACGCGCCGGCGCTCTTCGCCGGGATCGGTCGGGAGAACCCGGAGCCGAAGCTCGAGGCGCTGTGCGCGGAACACGGCACCACGATCGCGGGCGCGTTCCGCGCCGCACTCGCCGGGTTCGACGTCGACGCCTTCACGGCGCGATCCGGACTCGACGACGCCGACCTGGAGGCCCTGCGGACGTTCCGCGCGTCGCCTGCGTGAGCCGGGCCTCCCGTCCGGGTGTCGTGCGCAGGACATGCTGACCGCGACCCGTGGGGTCGGGACGACGTCGGCGTAGCGTTCGGACCATGACAGCAGCAGAGCGTGACAACGGCGTCCAGACCGAACCGGTCATGGACGGAGCCACCGAGGCGACGAACTCCGAGAAGCTCTCGGGCCTCGTCGAGCAGGTCGAGCAGGACCACGGCCACGAGGGCGCTGGCGTGATGGCGGACCACCTCCGCGACCGCATGGCCGAGACCGGCACCGAGCCCGAGGACCCGGCCACCGAGGTCGAGTAGCGCTCCTCCACAGGACGACGATGCCCCGCGGACCGGTTGGCCAGCGGGGCATCGTCGTGTCGGACGTCAGTCGACGACGTCCACCAGGGCGGTCTTCTCCTGCGTCGAGCCCGCACCCTCGGGCTGGAACACGAAGCGCAGCCCGTGGTGTCCCACTGCGAGCGGGACGTCGAGGTCCCACGTGCCGTCCTTCGTGGTCGTCGTCCCGAGGTGCTCGCCGAGGCGGTACACCGCGACCGTGCCCGCCGGTGCGGTGCCGTTGAGGTGCACGAGTCCGTCGTGCCGGTCGTAGGAGGCCTGGCGGACGAGGCCGAAGGGCGTCGTCGGGGCCGAGGCCACGACGACCGGCTGCTGGATCGTGTTGCTCACCGGGCCACCGGCCGTCTGCCGGAGTTCGAAGCGCAGTGTGATGACGGGCTGGGTGCCGACGGGCACCGTCGCACTCCACCGCCCGTCCTGCACCGGCACGGTCGTGAGCGATTCGCCGCGCCCGCTCGACACCGTCACCTCGCCGCGGGTCGCAGTGCCGGTGATCGTCAGCTCCCCGTCGACCGCCTCGACCGGTGTGGCGCGGGGGCCGGCGCCCGCGCCCCCCGGGGGGGGCGGCCGGGGTTGGCCCACGCCGGGCGCGCCCCCCGGGGCGGTGGCGGGGGCG
>JASCOJ010000060.1 GCA_029959645.1 Microbacteriaceae bacterium PS02332
GCCCGGTACCAGCTGGTACCGGGCCTCCCGTCCGCAGGTCAGGGGCTGACTACGCCTCGACCGCCACCTTCTCCGGATCCTCGTTCGAGCCCGGCGCGCTCGGCACGACCGCCGCGCGGACGCGCGCACCGAGGTCGGGGTCGACGTTCGTCCAGTAGGCGAAGACGCGCTCACGCAGGTCGTCGCGCGTCACCTTCGAGACGTGTCCGGCGATGTTGCCGACGAGGCGCTCGCGGGCGGCGTCGTCGAGGACCTCGCGGACCATCGTCCCGGCCTGGCCGAAGTCGTCGTCCTCGGCGTGCAGCGTCGCGGCCGCGCGCTGGAGGGCGCCGTCCGACTCCCAGCCGGGGACGTCGTCGGTCGCGTTCGGGTCGGCGTGCGCACCGCCCTGGGTGTTCGGCGCGTACACCGGCACCTCGGCCTTCTGGAAGTCGAAGCGCATGGCCCCGTCCTTCGAGTACGAGTGCACCTCGTTCTTCGGGGCGTTCACCGGCAGCTGCGCGTGGTTCGTGCCGACGCGGTAGCGCTGGGCGTCCGCGTAGCTGAAGATGCGCGCGAGGAGCATCTTGTCCGGGCTCGCGGCGATGCCGGGGACGAAGTTCGACGGTGCGAACGCGGCCTGCTCGATCTGCGCGAAGTAGTTCTCCGGGTTGCGGTTGAGCTCCATCGTGCCGACCTCGATGAGCGGGTAGTCCGCGTGCGGCCACACCTTCGTCAGGTCGAACGGGTTGAAGCGGTAGTCCGCGGCCTCGTCGTACGGCATGACCTGCACCTTGAGGGTCCAGCGCGGGTGGTCCTTCCGCTCGATGGCCTCGTAGAGGTCGCGGATGTGGAAGTCTGCGTCCTCGCCGGCGATGCGGTCGGCGTCCTCCTGCGTCAGGGTCGCGTGGCCCTGCTCGGTGAGGAAGTGGTACTTCACCCAGAAGCGCTCGCCCTCGGCGTTGATCCACTGGTAGGTGTGCGAGCTGAAGCCGTCCATGTGGCGCCACGAGGACGGCAGGCCACGGTCGCCCATGAGCCAGGTCACCTGGTGCGCCGACTCGGGCGAGAGGGTCCAGAAGTCCCACTGCATGTCGTGGTTGCGGAGGTGGCTGCCCGGCAGGCGCTTCTGCGAGCGGATGAAGTCCGGGAACTTGATGCCGTCGCGGATGAAGAACACGGGGGTGTTGTTGCCGACGAGGTCGTAGTTGCCCTCGCTCGTGTAGAACTTCAGCGCGAAGCCGCGGGGGTCGCGCCAGGTGTCGGGCGAGCCCTGCTCACCGGCGACGCTGGAGAAACGGGCGAGCATCTCGGTCTGCTGGCCGGGCTGGAGGAACGCGGCCCGCGTGTACTTCGAGACGTCGTGCGTGACGGTGAACGTGCCGAACGCGCCGCCGCCCTTGGCGTGCACGACCCGCTCCGGGACGCGCTCGCGGTTGAACTGGGCGAGCTTCTCGACGAGGTAGTGGTCGTGCAGGGCGAGGGGCCCGTCGGCGCCGACCCCCATGGAGTGCTGGTCGCTGGAGACAGGGGCTCCGCTGTTGGTGGTCGTGGTGGGCGTGTTCTGGTCGGACACGGTTCCTCCTTCGGTGGGACGGGTGTTCGGTGGTCGGATCAGTCAGGGGGCGTGCGTCCGGCACGTCGGTGGCCGGCGGCCGGCTCGGCCTGGAGGCGCGGCTCGCGCCCGGCGTGTGGCCTCCGTCAGCGACGGGGCCAGGTCATCGGGCGGCCGGCACGGCGGCGGACTCCACCGCGCCGTCCGCGGGCAGTTCGTCGCCGTCCCGCTCGGCCGCAGCGCACCGCTCGCAGACGCCCCAGTACGTGACCTCGGCGGTCGTCACGGCGAACCCGTGGGTCTCCGACGGCGTCAGGCAGGGGGCGTGTCCGACGGCGCAGTCGACGTCGCCGATGGTGCCGCACATGGTGCAGACGATGTGGTGGTGGTTGTCACCGGTCCGGCGTTCGTACCGTGCCGGGCTGCCGGCGGGTTCGATGCGGCGGACGAGGCCGACACCGGTCAGGGCGGCGAGCACCCCGTAGACGGCCTGGTGACTCGTGGTCGGCAGCTCCGCGGCGAGCGCGGTGACGATGTCGTCGGCGGTTGCGTGCGGCATCCGCTCGGCGGCACGGAGCACGGCGAGCCGCGGGGTGGTCACGCGGAGCCCGGCCCCACGGAGCAGTGCTGCGTCGTCGTCCATGCGGGCCCTTCTCTTGCAGTGATCAAGACAAGCGCAACCATACACGGCCTGCATGACGAGCACGGGACGACACGCATGCCGGGCGCGGAATACGATGTGTCACGGTCCGGTTGCGATCGTGGACCGGGCGGCCGCGGGGCCGACGCGCCGCGCTAGCGTCGCCGCATGTCCGAACAGCAGACCGGCTCCGCGCCGGCACACCTCGTTCAGGACGCCCGGGGGACCATCGCGCAGCGGGACCTGGTCGTCGACCTCATCCGGACGGCCTGCGTCGTCCTCGTCGTCGTGGTGCACATCACGATGGTGGGGGTGGCCTCGGACAGCGCCGGCATCCGGGTCACGAGCCCGCTCCAGGAGCAGCCCTGGTACGTGGCCGCCACCTGGGTCGGTCAGGTCATGCCGCTGTTCTTCGTCGTCGGGGGCTTCGCGAGCGCCACGGGATGGCGGAGCACCGTCGCCCGGGGCGGTGGGGCGAGGGACTTCATCGCCACCCGCCTCGTGCGGCTCTACCGGCCCGCGGTGCCCCTGTTCGCCGTGCTCGCGGTGGGGCTCGGCATCGCCACCCTCGCCGGCACGCCCGCGGACCTGCTCGACGAACTCGCGTTCGGGATCGGGTCGCCGCTGTGGTTCCTCGCGGCGTACGGCATCACGCAGTGCTGCGTGCCGTTCATGGCACGGCTGCACGCCCGCGCGCCGTGGCGGACCCTCGCCGCGCTGCTCGTGCTCGCCGCGGCGGTCGACGCCGTGCGCTTCGCCAGCGGTTCCGCCGAGGTCGGCCTGCTCAACCTCGGACCGGTGTGGTTGTTCGCGCAGCAGCTCGGGTTCCTCTGGGCGGACGGCTGGTTCATCGGGCGGTCGCGGGTCCTGCTGGTCGCGGTCGCCGTCGCCGCGTACGCCGCGCTCGTGCCGCTCACCGCGGTGGGGCTCTGGGCGCCGGACATGCTGCAGGACCTCAACCCGCCGATGCTGCCGCTGGCGTTCCTCGCGATCGCGCAGGTCTGCCTCGTACAACTCGTGCACGCTCCGCTCACCCGACTGATGCGGACCCGCGCTGCCCAGGGCACGGTGTTCCTGCTCGGACGGGACGGCATGACGATCTACCTCTGGCACCTGCCGCTCTTCATCGCGCTGAACGGCGTCGCGCTCCTGGTCGGGCTGCCCTTCCCGGCGCCCGGCTCGGGAACGTGGTGGGCCACGCGTGCCCTCGCGCTCGTCGTGCTCCTCGCGGCGGCGCTCGGCGTGGCCCGACTCGTCCGCCGCGCCGACCGTCCGCTCCCCCGCCTGGCACCGGGCACCGATCGCCCGGGCTGGCCGCTGCTCGCCGTCGCGGCGCTGTGCACCATCGGCCCGGCGTTCGCGGTCATGCAGCTGCACCTGTCGTTCCCGCTCGCCGTCCTCGGGGCGGTGGCGATCCCGGTCGGTGTGGCACTGCTGTCGCGGACGGTCCCGGCCCGGGGCCTCCCGAGCATGTAGGGATCCTCAGCGCAGGACGGCCCGGTCGCCGGGGCAGCGGGAGCATGATGGCTCCCGGCTCCGACCCCCGGGAGGTCCCCCACGCCGTCACCCGCCGTCTTCTGGAGCACGTGGCACGTCGACCCCGTCGCCGCGGTGCTCATCGCCGTCGCCGTCGGCACCTGGTGCTGGTGGAGCGTCTCGGCACGGCGTCGGAGGGCACGGCACCCGTGGTGGCGCACGGTCGCCTTCGTCGTGGCGGTCGCGCTGTTCGCCGTCCTGCAGTTCGGCATCGTCGGCCTCGAGGACCGGACCCTGCGATGGGCGTTCGTCCTGCGGCTCGCCGTGCTGTTCTCCGTGCTCCCCGCCGTGGCCGTGGTCGCCGCGCCGGTCGCGCTCCTCCGAGCAGGAGGCCCGCCCCGCCTCGCGCACGCCGCGGACGCGGCACTGCAGTCCCGCCCGGTGCGGCTGCTCGGCAACGCGATCGCCTCACCGCTGGTGGCGCTCGTGCTCTTCTCGGTGCTGCTCACCCCGCTCGCGGCGACGATCCGCGAGTCGTCGGGATGGGCGACCGCGATCACCGTCCTCGTCCCCGCGCTCGGGTTCACGCTGCTCGCACCGCTGGCCGAGGCCGGGGTGCTCCGCTCGTCGACCTTCGTGACGGCCGAGTTCCTGCTCGCGTTCGTCGAGCTCGTCGTCGACGCCGTCCCGGGCATCGTGCTGCGGATCACCGGGCACGTGCTCGACCACGCGACCCGGGCCGCCGTCGGGCCGGCGTGGTACCCGAGCGCCCTGCGCGACCAGCACCTGTCCGGCGACCTGCTCTGGTTCATCGCGGAGGTCGCCGACGTCCCGGTGCTCGTCCTGCTCTTCCTGCGCTGGCAGCGGAGCGACCGGCGGGAGGCCCGCGCGGTGGACGCCCTGACCGACGAGCAGATGGACGCCCTCACCCGCGAGCACCTCACCCGCAGAGGCTAGCGAGCCTCCGTGCTCCCTCGACGGCCCCTGGCCTAGTGCGCGGCGGCCTCGGCTTCGGGCTCGGCGGCCGCTGCGGGCTGTGCTGCCGCCGGGGTGCCCTTCCCCCACGGCGCCGTCTGCTTCGGCTTCTTGAGGAACAGCGCGGCGACGATCGCCGCGAGGAGCACGACGGCCGGCAGGATCAGCGACTGGCCCATGGCCCGGGAGAACGGCTCGAGCAGGAACCCGGGCAGCGACCCGGTCTGCTCGGCACCCGCGCCGGAACCACCGGACTGCGCCGGGAACTCGGCGGTGATCCGGGCCTCCATCAGGGCGGCGATGCCGGCGGATCCGAGCACCGCGCCGATCTGGCGGGTGGTGTTGTAGACACCGGAGCCGGCGCCGGCGAGGCGCGGCGGGAGGTTCCGGGTCGCGGAGACGGAGAGCGGTCCCCACATGCAGGCGTTCGCGAGCCCGAGGAGCGCACTCGGCAGGAGCACCCAGCCCCAGTCGGCGTTCGCCGCGATGAGCGCACCGAACCAGAACAGGCCGCCGGAGAAGCAGGCGAGCCCGAAGGACGCGACCCAGCGCGGGTTCCAGATGTTCAGCCGCTTGCCGACGTACGGCGCGAGCCCGGCCGAGATGACGGCCTGCGGGACGAGGAGGAGCGCGGCCTGCGTCGGCGAGAAGCGGAGCACGTCCTGCGCCCACAGCATGATCGGCAGCGCGAACGACGAGATGGCGACGCCGACCGCCGTGATCGCGATGTTCGCGAGCGTGAAGTTGCGGTCCTTGAAGAGGCCGAGCGGGAGGAGCGGCTCGCCCTTCTGCACGCCCTGCCAGACGACGAACGCGGCGAGCACGACGATCCCGGCGATGATGAGCGACCACACCGAGATCGGACCGGTGATGACGCCCCAGTCGTAGGTCTCGCCCTCCTGGATGCCGAAGACCAGCAGGAACAGGCCGACCGCGGAGAGCACGACCCCGAGCAGGTCGAAGCGGTGGCGGTTCGTGGCGAACCGCGGGACGAACTTCTGTGCGAGGACGAACGCGACGATGCCGACGGGGACGTTCACGAAGAAGATCCACTCCCAGCCGAAGCCGTCGACGAGCAGGCCGCCGAGGATCGGGCCGACGAGCGAGGCGACACCGGCGACGGCGCCCCAGAGGCCCATGGCCGCACCGCGGTTCTGCGGCGGGAAGATACGGGTGATGACGGCCATGGTCTGCGGCGTCATCATCGCGGCGCCGAGGCCCTGCACGACGCGGGCGAGGATGAGCACCTCGATCGAGCCGGCGAGCCCGCACCACAGGCTGGCGAGCGTGAAGACGACGAGGCCGACCTGGTAGAGCACCTTCGGGCCGAACCGGTCACCGAGCCGCCCGGTGATGAGCAGCGGGACGGCGTACGCCAGCAGGTAGGCGCTCGTCACCCAGATGACGGCGTTGATGTCGGCGTCGAGCGCCTTCGAGATGGTCGGCGTCGCGACCGAGACGATGGTCGAGTCGACGAGGATCATGAAGAAGCCGACGACGAGCGCCCAGAGCGCTGGCCACGGCTTCTTGCCGTGCTCCAGGTCGGCGGCGGTTGATGCGGATGTCATCGAGCGGTGTCCTTGCTGTTCTGGAGGGGCGTTTCGGCGAGGGCAGGGCCCTCCCAGGGGATGTCGCCGCCGCCGAGG
Organism: Microbacteriaceae bacterium PS02332; assembly: GCA_029959645.1. Classification (GTDB taxonomy): domain Bacteria; phylum Actinomycetota; class Actinomycetes; order Actinomycetales; family Microbacteriaceae; genus Curtobacterium. The sequence continues at coordinate 6,272 of JASCOJ010000060.1, forward strand.
CGGTCGGCGACGGTGGTGAGCCAGTCGATCTGCGCGGTGAGCACGGCCCGGGCGTACGCCACGTCGAGCCAGTAGCGCTCGGCGAGGCCCTTGGCCTGGAGGCCCGCGATCGCCTCGTCGTGCCCGTCGCGTTCGGCGCGGAGTGCGTCGATGCGGGCCCGGAAGGCGGTCACCGCCTCCGGTGCCGCCAGGTTGTCGACGTGGGACACCGCGAGTCGGAACTGCGGGTACTCGTCGGCGGGTTCGGCGACCATGCGGCGGAGGGCCGCCTCGAGCGCCGCGCGTCCGGCGTCCGTGATCGCGTAGGTGGTGCGTTCGGGCCGGTTGCCCGCCCGGTCGGTGCCGACGACCTCGGCCAACCCGAGCTCGGCGAGCCGACCGACCTGGTGGTACAGCGTGCCGGGTCGGACCTTGACGTTCCGGTCCTCGCGGCGCTGCAGCATCGTCTGGAACATCTCGTACGGGTGCATCGGCGACTCGGCGAGCAGCCCGAGCACCGCGAACGCGAGCGGTGTGAGGTCGGCCATCGGGTCTCCAGGGGTCGGGCGGAACACCAGGACGACTGTTCGACGCCGATTGTTCCAGATGGAATGTACGCCTTCGATCATCCATCCACAACTGCTCGGCCGGGCCGCTGCTGCCACCTAGACTGGAGCGGTCCCCACCCGACCCACCGTGCTGGAGTGAACACGTGCCAACGATCGTCGTCGAGGTCATGCCGAAGGCCGAGATCCTCGACCCCCAGGGCAAGGCGGTGGGCAACGCCCTCGCCCGCCTCGGCAAGGCCGACCTGACCAACGTCCGCATCGGCAAGCGGTTCGAGGTGACCGTCGACGGCCCCGTCGACGACGCGACCCTCGCCGAGGTCCGTGCGATCGCGGTCGACGTCTTCTCGAACGCCGTCATCGAGGACGTCGTCTCCGTGAGCGTCGCGGAATGACCATGCGCATCGGGGTCATCACGTTCCCCGGCTCGCTCGACGACCGCGACGCCCAGCGCGCCGTGCGTCTCGCCGGAGCCGAGCCGGTCGCGCTCTGGCACGGCGACCACGACCTCCAGGGCGTCGACGCGATCGTCCTCCCCGGCGGCTTCTCGTACGGCGACTACCTCCGTGCGGGCGCGATCGCGGCGAAGGCCCCGATCATGGCCGAGGTCATCGACGTCGCCGGCAAGGGGATGCCCGTGCTCGGCATCTGCAACGGCTTCCAGATGCTCGCCGAGGCCCGTCTGGTCCCCGGTGCGCACACCCGGAACGCCCACCAGCAGTTCATCCGGCGTGACCAGCGACTCCGCGTCGAGAACGCCGACACCGCGTGGACCTCGGGCTTCGACGCCCAGCAGGAGATCACGATCCCGCTGAAGAACGCCGACGGCCGGTTCGTCGCCGACGCCGACACGATCAAGCGCATCGAGGACAACGGCCAGGTCGTGTTCCGGTACCTCGGGGTGAACCCGAACGGGTCGATCGACGACATCGCCGGCGTCTCCAACGAGCGCGGGAACGTCGTCGGCCTGATGCCGCACCCCGAGCACGCGACCGAGGCCGGTTTCGGCCCGGACACCCCCGCTGCGATGGCCTCCGGCACGGACGGCCTGACCTTCTTCACCTCCGTGATCGAGCGCGCGCTCGTCAAGTGACCGCGACTCCACAAGCAGGGAACGACACCACCGTGACGACTTCCGTCCGCCCGAAGCCCGACACCGTCCAGGACGCCGCGGCGACCCCCGACAAGGACCAGCCGTACGACGCCCTCGGGCTCACGGCGGACGAGTACGCGAAGATCCGCGCCATCCTCGGCCGTCGCCCCACCTCGGGTGAGCTGGCGATGTACTCCGTCATGTGGTCGGAGCACTGCTCGTACAAGTCGAGCAAGAACTACCTCCGCCAGTTCGGCCAGAAGGTCACGCCGGAGATGCAGAAGAACCTCATGGTCGGCATGGGCGAGAACGCCGGTGTCGTCGACGTGGGCGACGGCTGGGCGGTGACCTTCAAGGTCGAGTCGCACAACCACCCCTCCTACGTCGAGCCCTACCAGGGCGCGGCGACCGGTGTCGGCGGCATCGTCCGCGACATCATCTCGATGGGCGCCCGCCCGGTCGCGGTGATGGACCAGCTCCGCTTCGGCGCGGTCGACCACGAGGACACCGCCCGCGTCGTGCACGGCGTCGTCGGCGGCATCTCCTTCTACGGCAACTGCCTCGGCCTGCCGAACATCGGCGGCGAGACCTACTTCGACGCGGTCTACCAGGGCAACCCGCTGGTGAACGCGCTCGCGGTCGGCGTCCTGCGCCACGAGGACCTGCACCTGGCGAACGCCTCGGGTGCCGGCAACAAGGTCGTGCTCTTCGGGGCCCGCACGGGTGGCGACGGCATCGGCGGCGCGTCGATCCTCGCCTCCGACACCTTCACCGAGGGCGGCCCGACCAAGCGTCCTGCGGTTCAGGTCGGCGACCCGTTCGCCGAGAAGGTGCTCATCGAGTGCTGCCTCGAGCTGTTCCAGAAGGACCTCGTCGAGGGCATCCAGGACCTCGGAGCCGCGGGCATCTCGTGCGCGACCTCCGAGCTCGCCAGCAACGGCGACGGCGGGATGCACATCTCGCTCGACGACGTCCTGCTCCGCGACCCCACGCTCACCGCCGAGGAGATCCTCATGTCGGAGAGCCAGGAGCGGATGATGGCGGTCGTCCGCCCCGAGAAGCTCGACGCCTTCCTCGCCGTCGTCGGCAAGTGGGAGGTCGAGACGAGCGTCCTCGGCGAGGTCACCGGCACCGGCCGCCTCGTCATCGACTGGCAGGGCCAGGAGATCGTCAACGTCGACCCGCGCACGGTCGCCGTCGACGGCCCGGTGTACGACCGCCCGGTCAAGTACCCGACCTGGCTCGACGAGCTGCAGTCCGACGGCGCCGACTCGCTCGACCGCCCGGAGACCGGCCCGGCGCTCCAGGCACAGTTCCTGCAGCTGCTCGGCTCGCCGAACCTGGCGTCGAAGAACTGGGTCACGAACCAGTACGACACCTACGTGCTCGGCAACACCGCCCTCTCCTTCCCCGACGACGGCGGCATGATCCGCGTCGACGAGGAGACCGGCCTCGGCGTCGCCATCGCGACCGACGCGAACGGCCGCTACTGCCAGCTCGACCCCCGGCAGGGCGCTCGCCTGGCCCTGGCCGAGGCGTACCGGAACGTCGCCGTCACCGGCGCCGTGCCCGCCGCGGTCACGGACTGCCTGAACTTCGGCTCCCCGGAGAACCCCGAGGTCATGTGGCAGTTCTCCGAGGCGGTCGCCGGCCTCGCCGACGGCTGCATGGAGCTCGGCATCCCGGTGACCGGCGGCAACGTGTCGTTCTACAACCAGACCGGTGACACCCCGATCCACCCGACGCCGGTCGTCGGCGTGCTCGGCGTGATCGACGACGTCGCCAAGCGCATCCCCTCGGGGTGGCAGGACGACGGCCACAACGTGTACCTGCTCGGCACCACGAAGCTCGAACTCGACGGGTCGGCCTGGGCCGGCACCGTGCACGGGCACCTCGGCGGTCGCCCGCCGGCGGTCGACCTCGGGCGCGAGAAGGCCCTCGCGGAACTCCTCGCAGCCGCTGCCGACGAGCAGCTCCTGACGAGCGCGCACGACCTCGCGGACGGCGGCCTCGGCCAGACGCTCGCCGAGTCCGTGCTGCGCTTCGGCATCGGCGCCCGGGTCGTCCTCGACGAGCTCGAGGCGCGCGACGGTGTCGACACCGCGACCGCGCTGTTCTCCGAGTCGACCGGCCGCGTCGTCGTGACGGTCCGGCGTGAGGACGACGTCCGGTTCCAGGGCCTGTGCAACGGTCGGGGCTTCCCGGTCCTGCGCATCGGCGTGACCGACGCCGCGTCGAACTCGCTCGAGGTGCAGGGTGCCTTCGAGGTCCCCGTCGCCGAACTCCGCCGCGCACACGGTTCGACGCTCCCGACGCGCTTCGGCGACGTCATCGAGCCGACCATCACCGAGGGCGTCGTCGGCCGTGGGCCCCTCGACTCCGACGGCGCGTTCTCCCCGCGCGCGGACTCCTGAGCGTGGCACGGTCCACGTCGACCGCCGGCGCGACGGCGGGCATCGCCTGATGCCCGTCGTCACCCTGCCGTTCCAGGAGCTCGTCGACCGGTTCGGCCCGGTGCCGGACGGCATCGAGCTCGTGGTCTGGGACGTCGAGCAGCCGTTCGACCGGCCCGACGACGTCGCGATCACGTTCCTGCCGTTCTACTTCGCCGGTCGGCACCGCTGGCAGTACGTGCACGACCTGCCGGAGCTCGAGCTGCTGCAGCTGCCGAGTGCCGGGTACGAGTGGGCCGTCCCGCACGTCCCCGGACACGCGGTCCTGGCGAACGGGCGCGGCATCCACGACGACGAGACCGCCGAGTTGGCCGTCGGCCTCGCGCTGACGTCCCTCCGCGACATCAGCGCGTTCCAGGTCGACCGGACGAACGGCGTGTGGGACTCCCGGGAGACCCGCTCGCTCGCCGACCGCCGGGTCACGGTCGTCGGCTACGGCGCGATCGGGTCCGCGATCGCCACCCGGTTCGAGGCCTTCAACACCACGGTGACGGTCGTCGCCCGCACCGCCCGCGAGCAGGACGGCCGCCGCGTGCACGCGTTCGCCGAACTGCCGGAGCTCGCCCGGACGACGGACGTGCTCGTGCTCATCACGCCGCTCACGGACGAGACCGAGGGGATGGTCGACGCGGCCCTCCTCGCGGCGCTGCCCGACGGCGCGCTCGTGGTCAACGTCTCGCGCGGCAAGGTCGTCGACACCGACGCCCTCGTCGCCGAACTGTCGACCGGACGGATCGCGGCCGCGCTCGACGTCACCGACCCGGAGCCCCTGACGCCGGGGCACCCGCTCTGGACGACGCCGAACACGGTCCTCACCCCGCACGTCGGCGGCAACACCGACCTCAGCGTCCCGCGGTCACTCGACCTGCTGCGCCGCCAGGTCGCCGCGTACGCCGAGGGCCGCCCGTTCGAGAACGTCATCGAGGTCCCGGTCAGCACGCGCTGACCGGGCGGACGGAGTCCGCTGACCAAGCGAGCCGGGCCTGTCCGCTCGCCGCGCCGGACCCAGATCGACGCGTGGCCGGGCGCCGGCCTGGGTCAGTCTGCCGCGAGCGGGACGATGCAGGCGGGCGTCCCGACCGCGATCTGCCCGATCGCCGCCTGCGGGAACCCGTCCGCCCCGATCGGCAGCACCGCGACGGCGTCGGACATCTGGTTCGCGACGAGCAGCACGTCGCCGGCCCGCGCGAAGTGCCGCGGCCAGACCCCGCCGGCCGATACGGTGTGCACGACGGTGAGTCCGCCGTCGGCCGCGTCGAGCACCACGATCTCGTCGCGCCCGCGGACGGCGACGGTCACGAGGCCGCGGTCGTCGACCTCGAGGTGACTGAGGAAGACCTCGCCGGTGCCGGAGGCCGGGGCGGTCGCCGACGTGACGGGGGTCGCCACGACCGTGCGGAAGGAGCCGGTGTCGTCGCGTCGGAGTCGGTGCACGCGGCCGTCGAGCTCGCCCGCGACGAGGAGGTCTCCGTCCCACCAGCCCATGTGGCGGGGGCCGGTGCCCGGCTCGACGTGGTGTACGCGCACGACCTCGAGCGTGACGGAGCCGCCCGCGTCGGTGGCGAGCCGGACCTCGTGGAGCGCGTCGCCGCCGAGGTCGGCGACGAGCACGGTGCCGTCGGGCGTCCCGGTCGACTGGTGCGCGTGCGGACCCTCCTGCCGGTCCTCGACCGGGCCGGTCACGTCCGGGAGCACCACCGTCGCGACGGCCGACGCCGGGACGACCGGAGCGCCGGTGCCGTCGCCGTGGGTCCCGACCGTGCTGTCCGGTGCGGTTGCGCTGGCGGTCTCCGCAGCCTCCAGTCCGATCGCGGTGACCGTGCCCGACGTGTAGTTCGTCACCACGAGCACGCCCGCCGGGTCCACGCGGACGTGGCACGGGGCGTCACCGCCGGCGTCCGCCGTCCAGCGGTGTTCGAGCGTCGTGCCGGACCGGCGGAAGGCGTGCACAGTCCCGTCGAGGGTCTCGGTGACGGCGTAGACGCGGTCGTCGGTGACCGCGAGGAACGACGGGTCGTCGAGCACGGCGACGGTGCGGGCGACGCCGTCCTCGACCACGGAGATCCCGGTCGCGGTGCCGCCTCCGGTCGCCGTGTACGACCCGATGAGGAGGCGGAGCCCGGCGACGGCCGCGGAGGGGTCGTCGGTCACTGGTCGCCGCCGGCGATGCGCTCGTGGTGGTGGATGACCTCGGCGATGATGAAGTTCAGGAACTTCTCCGCGAAGGCGGGGTCGAGGTGCGCGTCGGCCGCCAGTCCGCGGAGCCGCTCCACCTGGACCTGCTCACGCCCCGGGTCGGCCGCCGGCATACCCGCCGACGCCTTCAGGTAGCCGACGCGCTGCGTGTGCTTGAACCGCTCGGCGAGCATGTGCACCAGGGCGGCGTCGATGTTGTCGATGCTCTGCCGGATGCTCTGCAGCTCCGCGACGGCGGCGCTTGCGGAGGCGGCCTGGTCGGTGGTGGTCGGCGCGGCGTCGTTCATGGCCCGAGCCTAGTGGCGTGGCAGCGAGCACCCATCCGCGACTGGGAGAATGGCGGACATGTCGGCCTTGCTGGTGATCTCGAGCGTGTGTGCGGTCCTCGCGGGACTCGTCCACGTGTACATCTTCTTCCTCGAGTCCGTCGCCTGGACGAGTCCGCGCGTGCGTCGCATCTTCGGTATGGCCTCCGACGCCGAGGCGCAGGCGACCCGCTCCCTCGCGTTCAACCAGGGCTTCTACAACCTGTTCCTCGCGATCGGCGCGGTCCTCGGCGTCCTGCTCGTCGCGGTCGGCAACGGGGCGACCGGGTGGCCGCTCGTCGTCTTATCCACCGCGAGCATGCTCGGCGCCGCGGTCGTGCTGGCCGGGACGGGCCGCCGCTACCTCAACTCGGCGTTCGTGCAGGGCGCCCTGCCGCTGATCGCGCTCCTGTTCGCGTTCCTCGGCTCGACCTTCCGCGCCTGAGGCTCGACCGTCCGCGCCTGAGGCTCGACCTCCCGCGCCCGGCACCGCTCCGGCAACGCGGGAGCGGCAGCCCGCGCGATGTCATCGCGCCGACTGCCGCTCCTGTGTGTCCTGTGCCCGGCGTCAGCCGAGCTTCGCCGCGAACTCGTCCGGCAGGCGCTTGAGCGCCCACTCGATGGCCGAGGTGGTGCCGAGCGAGAACGCGTTCGAGACGTTCGCGTCGTCGATGACGATGTCGTGCCCGGCCTCGACGGACGGCACCTTCTGGAACAGCGGGTCGGACGAGGCCTTCGACGCCTCGACGTAGATCGGCAGCACGACGGTCAGGTCGGCGTCGAGCAGGTTCAGGTTCTCGTTCGACAGCGAGACCGAGAACTGCTTGCCGGCGGCCTCGTCGATCGCCGACGGGATCGTGAAGCCGAGGTCCTTCATGAACGTCGCGCGGCTGTCGCGGGAGGCGTAGACGCCGAAGCCCTCGGACGTGTACGCGCCGATCGCGGCGGTCTTGCCGGCGAACTCGGGGTGCGCCTTCTTCGCGGCCGCGTACGAGTCGTCGAGGTCGCTGAGGAGCTCCTTGCCCTGCGCCTCCTTGCCGAGGGCCTTCGAGATCATCTCGACCTGCTGCGTCGTCGACGTCAGGTAGTTGGCGCCGCCCTTCGGGACCGCGACGGTCGGGGCGATGGCGGACAGCTTGGCGTAGCGGTCCTTGTCCCCCGACGACTTCGTGTCGAGGATCAGGTCCGGCTTGAGCTTGAGGATCTCCTCGTAGCTCGGCTCGAGCGTGTTGATGATCTTCGGGGACTTCGTGTACGCGCCCTTGAGCCACGGGCCGACGCCGTCGCCACCGAACGCGAGCCAGTCGCTGGCGCCGACGGGCTGCACACCGAGCTCGAGCGCCGTCTCTGCGTCGCCCCAGCCGAGGGCGACGACGCGCTTCGGCGCCGAGTCGATCGTCGTTGTGCCGAGCGCGGTCGTGATGGACACCGGGAAGGCGCCGTCGGACGATCCGGCGGAGGACGACGAGGACGAGGGGCTCGACGAGGAGCAGCCGGCGAGGACCAGCGAGGCCGCGACGACGGCACCGGCCGCGGCGAGCACGCGCCCGAGGCGACGCTTGGGGAGGGAGGAACGGATCACGAAGGGTAGCCTAACCTAAGCGCCTGCCGGGCGTAGGATTCGGCCGTGGCAGCCACCTCCCCCGACGCCGACCGCACCCAGCTCGCCGTGCTCGGCTCCCCCATCGCGCACTCGCTCTCCCCCACGCTGCACGCTGCGGCCTACGACGTGCTGGGCCTCCCCTTCTCGTACGGGAGGCACGAGGTCGCGTCCGGCGGGCTCGCCGCGTTCGTCGCGGGGCTCGGCCCGGAGTGGCGCGGGCTCAGCCTCACGATGCCGTTGAAGCGCGAGGTCCTGCCCCTGCTCGACCGGACGACCCCCCTCGTCGACGAGCTCGGCGTCGCGAACACCGTCGCGTTCCGGAGCGAGGGGTCGTCGGTCGTGCTGGCCGGGGCGAACACCGACGTCGCCGGGATCGTCCGGCCGGTCGCCGCGCTCGGGCACGTGCCCGGCGAGGCGGTGGTCCTCGGTGGTGGCGCCACCGCGGCGAGCGCCCTGACCGCATCGGTGCGGCTCGGCGCGTCCCTGGTGCGGGTGTTCCTCCGCGACACCGCAAAGGCCGGCGACCTCGTCCTGCTCGCCGCGCGCCTCGGCGTCACGCTCGAGGTGCACCCCCTCGAGGACCTGGCGACCGCCGACCCGATGGGGTTCGTCGTGTCGACCCTGCCGGGCGGCGCAGCCGACGACCTGCCGCTCGTGCCCTCGGGACCGGACGCGGTGCTCTTCGACGTGGCCTACGAGCCGTGGCCGACCCGGGCCTCCACGGCGTGGAGCGCGGCGGGCGGGCGGGTGCTGAACGGCCTCGACATGCTCAGCGAGCAGGCCATCGGGCAGATCCGGTACTTCCTCACCGGCGACGAGGACGAGCTGCTGCCCGACGAGGCCGAGGTCCGGCGGGCGATGCGGACCGCCGTGGGCCTCCCCCCGACGATCGGCTGAGCGCGGACGCGACGGCGGTCAGGCCTCCGGGGCGGCTCCGTCTTCCCGGGCGGCCGCACGTTCCTCGTCGGTGGCGCCGTCGAGCAGGCCCGGTCGGGTGTGCGCACCGTCGTCGAGGGCGCGTGCGAGTTCGTCGATGAGCGCCACCGCACGCTTCTTGTCCCGGTCGCTCATCCGGTCCAGCACCCCGCGCAGCAGCACCTGCGTGTCGCCGATGACGTCGGCGAGCAGGGCCTTCGTGCCCTCGGTGAGTGTCAGCAGCCGGAACCGCGAGTTGTCCGGGTCCGGGGTGCGGATGAGGTGCCCGGCCGCGACGAGTCGGTGGACGACGGCGCTCACGGCTGGCGCACTGACACCGAGGACGACCGCGAGGTCCTTCGCGACCACCCGCCGCCCGGCGCTGTCCGCCCGTGCCAGGTACTGCACCGCGGAGATGTCGGTGGTGTTGAGGTCGAGCCGTTCGCGGAGGCGGTTCCGGATGCCAGCGTCCGCGATCTCGAGCCGCATCAGGGACGCGACGACGTCGAACTCCGCGCCGGTGAGCGGGACGTCTGCGGTGTGGTCGACGTCGTCGTCGTGGAGCAGTGGTGCTGTGTGCGTCATCGTGGTCTGTCTGACCGCCTGGACGGTCGTCGCGCGAGACCGGTCTGGGGTGGACCGGCGACGGCTCGCGCTCTGCGAGGTGCCCTCACGGTACCTGGTGCTGCTGGTGGTCCCGGGCCCCGACGCGAGCGGCCCCGACGGCGGCGCTGACCGGTTCGCGACGACCTCCGAGTGCGGGTGTCCGGTTTTCGACGTCGGTGCCGCACGGTTCACATCGTGAAGTGTCCGGCTCCTATCGTTGCGGGTGTCCGGATCGCCGGACGAGGACGGGCCGGGGACGGCCCAGACAAGGAGAGCACCGTGACCACGCTCATCGCTCCCGACACCATCTCCATCCCGAAGAACGCACACACCGCGGTGTCCGGCCAGGACCGCCGAGCCGCGCAGCGCTCCGCCTTCAGCGAGCTGCGCGAGCAGGCCCACCAGCGCACCCTGATGGTCATCGCCGTCGCGGTCGGCATCGCTTCCGTCACCGTCGCCGCGTCCGCCGCCGTCCTGGTCGGCCTCGCCGCGTGACCGCCGCCACGGCCTCCGGTCTCGACCTCGACCTCGCGCTGACCCAGCCGATCGACATCGCCACCCTCATCGCAGAGCAGGACAGCACCGATGCGTGAAACCATTCCCCTCGACGTCCTGCGTCGCCACCCCACGGAGTGGCGTCGGCGCGGCATGACGCCGCCGTCCGAACTCGACGCCCTGGTCGCAGCACGCGTCGCGGGAACGGACCGGCCCTTCGCGGTCGGCGAGCCCTCGTACGCCGACTTCTTCGCAGCGGCATGAGCGCCGGTTCGACGATCAGCCGGTCCGCGGTCGACGGTCACCTGTGGTTCGCCGCCTCGGGCGGCCGGTTCGCCGGGACCGTCAACCAGCACAAGACGGCGTTCCACGTCGCTGACGCCCACGGGCGGTACGTCGGGGCGTTCGCCTCGTTGGAGATCGCGCACCGTGAGCTCTCCCGGTCGCAGAGACGCGCGCACGCGTGATCGACACCGCCGCGAGCCTCGACGCGGAACACCGCTCGACGTGGTCGCGTCTCCAGCGTCTCGAAGCCGCTGCCGCCGGCTCCGTCTTCCCGGGTCTGTGGCTGGATGTCCAGCGCGACCGCGGCACCGCTGTCCAGCCGCGGTCTGTACGGTCAGGACTCTGACCCGATCATGACTCCTCCGACGCTGAACGCCCCCGTCTCCGACCGCTCGCCGGTCGACGAGGCGATCGTCGTGTCCGCCGACGCGCTGTTCTCGGCGGAGGGCGTCACCGCGGTCGACCTCGACCGCGTCGCCGCACAGGCCAGGGTGACCGGCGCACAGCTCCGTGTCGTCTACCCGACGAAGCGGAAGCTCGTGGTCGCAGCGTTCCGGTACCGGCACCAGGACTGGATGGGCGGACTGCGCACCGCCGAGTCGGCGCTCGCGGATCCGCGGGACCAGATCCTCACCGTGTTCTCCTACCTCGAGTCCTGCTTCGCCGACCGCGGGTACCGCGGCTGCGCGTTCATCAACGGGTACGGCGAACTCGGACGGCTCGACTCCCTCATGCGGGACCTCGCCGACGGGCACCTGCGCGAGGTCGAGCAGCACGTCGCCATGCTCTGCGACGCCGCCGGCCTGCCGTCGCACCTCGCCGACGCGTTGAGCCTGCTCGTGCAGGGTGCCCAGGTCGAGGCCGCCATCCACCGCACCGTGCAGCCGGCTCGCTCCGCCCGCGCCGCTGCTGCGATGCTCATGTCCCTCTACGACATCGGTGCTGGCCAGTCCTGACCTTCGGCATCCGGACAGGGTGACAGTTCACTTGGTGAAGCATGCAACACTGCTCCCGGTGCATCATGACTGACCCGGACCCCGCCACCGTGCGCGTCGACGAGCGAGGCGACAGCCTGGCGGACGCCGAGCGCACCCTGACGACGGCGTACGCGGGGATCGACTGGTCCGCGGACACGACCGACGTGCCGTTCAGCTATCGGTACGCGGCGTCGGGTGACGCCGCGATGACTCTGCGCTCGGTGCAGTTCAGCGGGCGGCTCGCCGGGGAGATGCCTGCCGGCGACGACTTCGTCGTGCAGTGGATCACGCGCGGCACCGGGGTCCTCGACGTCGGGCAGCGCGAGATCCACCTCCAGCCCGGCCAGCCGCAGATGTGGCCGGGCACGGCGTTCGAGTTCGCCTTCGAGGACTACGACCAGCGCCTGGTGCAGGTGAACCGGTCCGCCGTCGACGTGATCGCCGCCGAGCGTGGGGTCGCGGTCACACGAGCGAAGTTCGACCACGCGGCGCAGCCCGACGACACCGCGATGCGGCAGTGGCGGCAGACCGTCCACCTCATCTCGGCCACCACGATGGACCGCGCGGCGTCACCGCTGCTGCAGGCCGAGATGGGTCGCCTGGCGGCGGTGTCCCTGCTCGAGCTGTACCCCCAGGCCACGGCCGACCTGCCCGCCGAGCTCCTCCTGCCGCAGCACGCCCGAATCCGGCACGTCGCCGAGTACGTCCACGAGCACGCGCACCTGCCGATCACGAGCACCGACCTCGCGACGCTGGCGAACCTCAGCCTGCGCGCCCTCCAGGTGTCGTTCCAGCGGGTCATGGGGATGTCGCCCAACGCATACATCCGCCAGGTCCGCCTCGAGCGCATCCGCACGGAGCTCCTCGCCGCCGAGCCCGCGACCACGAACGTCGCCGACGTCGCCCGGTACTGGGGGTTCGCGCACCCCGGGCGCTTCTCGGCGACCTACGCGGCGAAGTACGGCGAGTACCCGAGCGACACCCTGCACCGCTCCTGACCGGCCGACGGGCCCGGACGGGAGCGGGTCAGGCCACGACCCCGTCGACGTAGTACCAGTGCCCGGCCTCGCGGACGAACGTGCTCGTCTCCTCGAGCGTGCCGCGCTCGGTGTCGGAACGCCACCACGCGCGGAAGGCGACGGTGCCGGTGGCGTCGAACGGGCCTCCCGACCGCGTCGACACGATGTCCAGGCGGGTCCACCGTTGCGCCGGGTCGAGCTCGAGCGTGGCCGGGCGCGTGCTCGGGTGCCAGCTGTCCAGCAGGTACTGCGGCAGGCCGAGCGCGAACGCGGAGAACCGCGAGCGCATGAGCCGCTCGGCGGTCGGGGCGGGCGCGCCCTCGTGGAGGGGGCCGCAGCACTCGGCGTAGGGGTTGCCGCTCAGGCACGGGCAGCGGTCGACACTCACCGGACCCACTCTACGGACGCCCCCACCGACCCCCACCCCTCCCGGGGGGGGGGGGGGGGGGGGGGGGGGGGGGGGGGGGGGGGGGGGGGGCGCGGGGGGGGGGGGGCGGGCGCGGCGCGGCGGGCGGGGGGGCGGG
>JASCOJ010000061.1 GCA_029959645.1 Microbacteriaceae bacterium PS02332
CGGGGCCGCCGCCCGCCCCCCCCGGGGCGCCGCCGCGCCCCCGCGGCCCCCGGCCCCCCCGGCCGCGACGCGGACGACCACCTGGCCACCGTGACCGACGTGATCGACGTCGACCGAGCCTCCCGTCCGACCGCCGAGCGCGCCGGACGGACCCGTCCTGACGGCGCCGACGCCACCCCGGACGCCGACGCCGCGCACCAGACCCCGATCGGTGCCCGTGTCCGCGCGGCCGAGACCGCCCGCGAGGCGCGCGTCGCCCGCAAGCGACGACGGCTCCTCGAGCGTGCCGAGGTGCGCCGGTTCACCCGGCGGAGCCGCCACCGCCGGACCGCGTGGCTCGCGGCCGGCGGGGTCGTGGTCGTGCTCGCGGTGTCGATCCTCGTCGCCGTGTACTCGCCGCTGATGGCCCTCCGCACGATCGAGGTGAAGGGTGCCGACCGTGTCGACGCCGCCGAGCTCCGCCGGGCGCTGTCCGGGCAGCTCGGCACGCCGCTCGCGCGGATCGACCTCGGCGAGGTCAAGCAGCAGATCGCGGCCTTCCCGCTCATCGAGAGCTACGTGACCGAGGAGGAGCCGCCGGACCGGCTCGTCGTGACCGTCACCGAGCGGACGCCCGTGGTCGCGGTGCAGTCCGGGAAGTCCTTCGACCTCGTCGACCCCGCGGGCATCGTCGTGCAGTCGACGGCGGAGCGCCCGGACGGGATGCCGGTCGCCGACGTCCGGACGACCCAGCTCGGGTCACCGGTGTTCCGCACCATGACGGAGGTCGTCCTCGCGCTGCCGTCCGCCGTGCGGTCGCAGGTCGCCGGCATCGCGGCGTCGACCACCGACGACGTGACGCTGACCATGGGTGACGGGTCCCGCGTCGTGTGGGGGAGCCCGGACGACTCGGCGGACAAGGCGGCACTCCTCGACGCCCTCGTGAAGGACCACGCCGCACGCAGTCCGGACACGAAGGTCGAGTACGACGTGTCCGCTCCGGACAACGGGATCATCCGCTCGCAGTCCTGACGGCGACGCCGTACCGGCGAACCGGGCACCCGCGATGGCGACACGCGGCGTGGCGGGTCGTCAGCACCCGGACGGCACCCGTACCGTCGGACCAGCACCATTCGTAGCAGCACCACCCCTGAACTTCAAGTGCAGGTTGAGGGTTTGACCGGAGGCCGGACTGACGTGACCACGAACCACAACTACCTCGCCGTGATCAAGGTCGTCGGCGTCGGCGGCGGCGGTGTCAACGCCGTCAACCGCATGATCGAGCTCGGCCTCCGCGGCGTCGAGTTCATCGCGATCAACACCGACGCGCAGGCCCTCCTGCTCAGCGACGCCGACGTCAAGCTCGACGTGGGTCGCGAGATCACCCGCGGGCTCGGTGCCGGCGCGGACCCCGAGGTCGGCCGTCGCGCCGCCGAGGACCACGCCGAGGAGATCGAGGAGGCCCTCGCCGGGGCCGACATGGTCTTCGTCACCGCCGGTGAGGGTGGTGGCACCGGCACCGGTGGCGCCCCGGTCGTCGCCCGCATCGCGAAGTCGATCGGCGCGCTCACCATCGGTGTCGTCACGAAGCCGTTCGGGTTCGAGGGCAAGCGTCGCCAGTCGCAGGCCGAGAACGGCGTCGCGAGCCTCAAGGACGAGGTCGACACGCTCATCGTCGTCCCGAACGACCGTCTGCTCGAGATCAGCGACCGCGGCATCTCCATGGTCGAGGCGTTCGCCACGGCCGACCAGGTGCTCCTCGCCGGTGTCCAGGGCATCACGGACCTCATCACGACCCCGGGTCTGATCAACCTCGACTTCGCCGACGTGAAGAGCGTCATGCAGGGCGCCGGTTCGGCGCTCATGGGCATCGGGTCCTCGCGCGGTGCCGACCGGGCGATCAAGGCCGCGGAGCTCGCGGTCGCCTCGCCGCTGCTCGAGGCCTCGATCGACGGCGCGCACGGTGTGCTGCTCTCGATCCAGGGCGGGTCGAACCTCGGCATCTTCGAGATCAACGACGCGGCCCGGCTCGTGCAGGAGGCCGTGCACCCCGAGGCCAACATCATCTTCGGTGCGGTCATCGACGACACCCTCGGTGACGAGGTCCGGGTCACGGTCATCGCGGCGGGCTTCGACGGCGGCGAGCCCTCGCAGCAGCAGCAGCACCAGGAGCGTCGCTCGAGCTACGTCGACCCGGACGCCGGTGCGACCGTGCCCGTGTCGAGCGGCTCCGGCCACGCGATCGAGGACTCCGGCGTCTCGACCCCCTCGTGGGCGTCGCAGGAGCACGAGGCGCCGGCGCAGCGCGCCGCCGACCCGGCGTTCGACGGTGACGACGAGCTCGACGTCCCCGACTTCCTGAAGTAACCGACCCCTGTGGTCGCCGACACGCGCCGCCCGTCCGCCTCGTCCCCCGACGACGGACTGGAGGCGCGTCTCGCGTCCGTCCGGGAGCGCATCGCCGACGCGGCCCGGCTCGCGGACCGTCCGGTCGACAGTATGACGCTCATCGCGGTCACGAAGTACCACCCCGCCTCCCTCGTCCGTGCGCTCGCGGCGCTCGGGGTCACGGACGTGGGGGAGAACCGGCACCAGGAGGCGCAGGCGAAGGCCGCCGAGCTGGCCGACCTGTCACTCACCTGGCACTTCATCGGCCAGCTGCAGTCGAAGAAGGCACGGCAGGTGCGTCGGTACGCCGACGTCGTGCAGTCGCTCGACCGAGCCTCGGTCGTCGACGCGTTCGCACCCACCGAGACGGAGCCGGACCCCCGCGTGGTGGACGGCTTCGTCCAGGTCGACCTCTCCGGCGACCCGGGACGCGGCGGCGTGCCGGTGGACGACGTCGAGGCGCTCGTCGACCGGGTCCTGGCCGCCGGGACGATCCGGCTCCGCGGTGTGATGGCGGTCGCGCCGCTCGGTGAGGAGCCTCGTCGGGCGTTCGCGCGGCTGCGCGAGGTGTCGGAGCGCGTGCAGCGCGCCGCACCGGCTGCGACGGACATCTCCGCCGGCATGAGCGGCGACCTCGCGGAGGCGATCGCCGAGGGCGCGACACACCTGCGGATCGGTACCGCAATCACCGGAAACCGGCCCGCCGCGCCCTAGCCTCGACGCAGGGCACCACGAGCACGAACCCCGGAGGAACAATGGCCAACCCGCTCAAGAAGACGATGGTCTACCTCGGCCTCGCCGACGAGGAACTCGAGTACGAAGACGAGCAGCCGACCGCACCGGCGCGGCAGCAGTCCGCCCCGGCCGCGTCGCAGCAGGAGGCCCCGGCCGCAGCGCCCGCCGCCGCGCCGGCAGCCGTCGCCGTCACCCCTCCGGCCACTCCGGCGAAGTCCCAGCACACCCCCCAGCGCGGCGCGCAGGTCACCCCGCTCCGCCGCTCGCACACGACCGCACAGAAGGCGACCCCGGTCCAGGAAATGAACGAGATCCTCACCGTCCACCCGCGCGAGTACAAGGACGCCCAGTCCATCGCCGAGAGCTTCCGCGACGGCATCCCCGTGATCATCAACCTGTCGCAGATGACCGAGGGTGACGCTCGCCGCATGATCGACTTCGCGAGTGGCCTCTCCCTGGGGCTGTACGGGAAGATCGAGCGCGTCACGAACAAGGTCTTCCTCCTGTCGCCCGCCCACGTCGCAGTGAGCGGTGAGCCCGCTGAGGTAGAGTCCGACATCGAGGCGAACTTCTTCGCCCAGTCCTGAGCCGCCCGTGCGGTGACCCGGTCCGACGGACGCGGGGTCACTGCACGGCACCCAGGCCCACCCGCCCCGTGACGAGCGCGCCGACCGGCGCCGCGTCACCCGAGTCGAGCGAGCCGAACCGTGTTCATCTTCACGCTCCTGTACCTCCTCCTCCTGCTGTACTTCTTCGTGATGTGGGGCAGGTTCGCACTCGACATGGTCCAGTCGTTCAACCGCTCGTGGCGGCCGCAGCGTGGTCTGCTCGTGGTCGCGGAGGTCGTGTACACCGTGACCGACCCGCCGATCAAGGCGGTCCGTCGTGTGCTCCCGCCGCTCCGGATGGGGCCGGTCGCACTCGACTTCGGGTGGACGATCGTCATGCTCGTCGTCATCATCCTGATGAACGTCGTGCGCTACCTCCCCGCGGTGATCTGAGGCCCCGTCCCGCATCCGACACGCGCCACGCGCGGTCGATGCGCCGGTTCCGCTCCGTGCTCGGTGTACGGTGGTCGGGATCGATGGTCCGCCCCGGCGGCCATCCGCACCGGGAGTCCCCGCTGGTACATTCAGCACTGACGTCACAGCGAGGCGTCCCGGTTCCACACGTTCAGCAGTTCTATTGAGGTGACGGCAATGGCTTTGACGCCGGAAGACGTAGTCAACAAGCGGTTCCAGCCGACCAAGTTCCGCGAGGGCTACGACCAGGACGAGGTCGACGACTTCCTCGACGAGGTCGTGGTGGAGCTGCGTCGCCTGACCCAGGAGAACGAGGAGCTGCGCCAGCGCCTCGACTCGGCGCAGTCCGCGCCGTCCCTGGAGAAGACCGAGGAGCCGACGCCCGCGCCGACCCCGGAGCCCGAGCCGGCCCCCGTCGCCGCCGCGCCGGAGCCCCAGCCGGTCGCCGCCGCCGCGCCGACCACGACGGTCTCGCCCGACGAGGACACCGAGGGCACGACCAACCTGCTCACGCTCGCCCGCCGTCTCCACGAGGAGCACGTGCGTGAAGGCATCGAGAAGCGCGACGCCCTCATCGCCGAGGGTCAGGCCCAGGCGGCCCGTCTCGTCTCCGAGGCCGAGGCCAAGCAGCGTCAGGTCATCGCGGAGACCGAGAACCAGAACCGCCAGCGGGTCGCGGTCCTCGACCAGGAGCGCACCCAGCTCGAGGGCAAGATCGACGAGCTCCGTACGTTCGAGCGCGACTACCGCGCCCAGCTGAAGAGCTACATCCAGAGCCAGCTCAGCGAGCTCGACTCGTCGGCCGGCACCGAGCAGTCCGGCCTCACGCCGGCGCCCGCCTCGGCGCAGGGCTTCGGCAACTGACGTTGAGCCGACCCGTTCCACGAGCGAAGGTCAGTGTCCGCGCGATCGCGGCACTGGCCTTCGCCGCTGTCGTGGTGGTGTCACTCGACCAGGTCGTCAAGGCGCTG
This sequence comes from Microbacteriaceae bacterium PS02332, assembly GCA_029959645.1. GTDB lineage: Bacteria > Actinomycetota > Actinomycetes > Actinomycetales > Microbacteriaceae > Curtobacterium. The sequence continues at coordinate 5,096 of JASCOJ010000061.1, forward strand.
GTCGTCGCGCACCTGCCGTACGGCACCGCGGTCCCCGTCGTCGGCTCGGCGCTGCAGTTCCTCTACGTCCGGAACCCCGGCGCCGCGTTCTCGTTCGCGGTCAACATGACGTGGGTGTTCTCGATCGTGTCCACCGCGGTGGTCGTCGCGATCATCGTGTACGCCCGTCGGATCCGGTCGATGTGGTGGGCGATCGTCCTCGGCATGCTGCTCGGCGGCGCGCTCGGGAACCTGTCCGACCGGCTCTTCCGTGAGCCGGGCTTCGGTCGCGGCCACGTCGTGGACTTTATCTCCACCCCGTGGATGATGCCGGCGATCTACAACGTCGCCGACGCCTTCATCTGCGTCAGCATGGTCGTGTTCGTCCTGCTCGTGATCACCGGCGTGAACCTCGACGGCACCCGGACGGTCTCCGAGAAGCGGCAGCGCCGCGAGGCGGTCGCCGAGCCCGGACACGCCGAGCCCGGGCACGACGCGCTGTGAGCGAGGTCCGCACCCTGCCCGTGCCGGACGGGCTCGCCGGTGAGCGCGTCGACGCCGCCATCGCGAAGCTGCTCGGCTTCAGCCGGTCGTTCGCGGCCGACGTCGTCGCCGCGGGTGGTGTCCGGGTCGACGGGGTGGTGGTCGACAAGTCCGACCGGCTGCACGCCGACGCCTGGCTCGAGGTCGAGTGGACCCCGAAGGAGCCGCCGCGGATCGTCCCGCTCGCGGTCCCCGGGATGACGGTCGTGCACGACGACGAGGACATCGTCGTCGTCGACAAGCCCGTCGGCGTCGCGGCACACCCGTCGCCCGGCTGGGACGGCCCGACCGTGCCCGGCGGCCTGGCAGCCGCGGGGTTCACGATCGCGACGTCCGGAGCGGCCGAGCGGGCCGGCATCGTGCACCGACTGGACGTCGGCACGTCCGGGCTCATGGTCGTCGCGAAGACCGAGCTGGCGTACACGCACCTCAAGCGCGCGTTCAAGGAGCGCACGGTCGAGAAGGTCTACCACGCGCTCGCGCAGGGCCACCCGGACCCGACGAGCGGCACGATCGACGCCCCGATCGGACGGCACCCGTCGAGCGACTGGAAGTTCGCGGTGACCGCGGACGGCAAGCCGAGCGTGACGCACTACGCGACGCTCGAGGCCTTCCGCGCGGCGACGCTGCTCGAGGTGCACCTGGAGACGGGGCGCACGCACCAGATCCGCGTGCACATGGCGGCGACGCGGCACCCGCTGGTGGGCGACCCGACCTACGGCGGCGACCCGGTGCTGGCGGCCGAACTCGGCCTGACGCGCCAGTGGCTCGACGCCGTGCGGCTCGGGTTCGAGCACCCGCGCACGCGGGAGTGGGTGTCGTTCGAGGCCGCCTACCCGGACGACCTGCAGACCGCGCTCGACCGGATCCGCGCGGCCTGACCTCCGGTCCGGGGGCGACCCGCCCGGGCCCGCCGCCGGGACGGGCCGACACGCTCGGATCGTCGTCGGTCGCGGTTAGGCTTGTCCCACCCCGCAGCACACCGTACGAACCGGAGGTTCCGTGTCGGATTCCGACTCCTTCGTCCACCTGCACGTGCACAGCGAGTACTCGATGCTCGACGGTGCCGCGCGGCTGTCCGACCTCGTCGCGGAGACCGCGGCGCAGGGCATGCCCGCAGTGGCGGTGACCGACCACGGCAACATGTTCGGGGCGTTCGAGTTCTGGAAGGCCGCGAAGGCCGGCGGCGTCAAGCCGATCATCGGGACCGAGGCGTACATCACGCCGCGGACGCACCGCACCGACAAGACCCGTGTCCGCTGGGGCGACGGCGGCGGGGACGACGTCTCCGGCGCCGGCTCGTACACGCACATGACGATGTTCGCCGAGAACACCACGGGCATGCACAACCTGTTCCGGCTGTCGTCGAAGGCCTCGCTCGAGGGCTACTACTTCAAGCCGCGCATGGACCTCGAGCTGCTCCAGGAGCACCACGAGGGCATCATCGCGACGACGGGGTGCCCCTCCGGTGAGGTCCAGACGCGGCTGCGCCTCGGACAGTACGACGAAGCGGTCAAGGCCGCCGCCGACTACCGGGACGTCTTCGGCAAGGAGAACTACTTCGCCGAGGTCATGGACCACGGGCTCGAGATCGAGCGCCGCATCATGACCGACCTGATCCGGTTGGCGAAGGACCTCGACATCCCGCTCGTCGGGACGAACGACCTGCACTACACGCACGCGCACGACGCCACCTCGCACGCGGCGTTGCTCTGCGTGCAGTCCGGCTCGACGCTGAACGACCCGAACCGGTTCAAGTTCGACGCCGACGAGTTCTACCTGAAGACCCCGGCGCAGATGCGGCACATCTTCCGCGACAACCTCGAGGCCTGCGACAACACCCTGCTCATCGCCGAGCGGTGCAACGTCGAGTTCGACACCTCCGCCAACTACATGCCGAAGTTCCCGGTGCCCGAGGGGGAGACCGAGCACTCGTGGTTCGAGAAGGAGGTCGCGGCGGGGCTGCAGTACCGCTACCCGGGCGGCATCCCGACCGAGGTGCAGGAGCGCGCCGACTACGAGGTCGGCATCATCAACCAGATGGGCTTCCCCGGGTACTTCCTGGTCGTCGCCGACTTCATCAACTGGTCGAAGAACAACGGCATCCGCGTCGGACCCGGCCGTGGTTCCGGTGCCGGCTCGATGGTCGCCTACGCGATGCGCATCACCGACCTCGACCCGATCCGGCACGGCCTCATCTTCGAGCGGTTCCTCAACCCGGACCGCGTCTCGATGCCCGACTTCGACGTCGACTTCGACGACCGGCGCCGCGGTGAGGCGATCAAGTACGTCACCGAGAAGTACGGGTCCGAGCGCGTCGCGCAGATCGTCACCTACGGCACGATCAAGGCGAAGCAGGCGCTCAAGGACTCCTCACGTGTGCTCGGTTTCCCGTTCGGCATGGGCGAGAAGCTGACGAAGGCGATGCCGCCGCCCGTGATGGGCAAGGACATCCCGCTCACCGGGATCTTCGACAAGGACCACCCGCGCTACAAGGAGGCCGTCGACGTCCGCACCGTCGTCGAGACCGACCCCGAGGCGAAGACGGTGTTCGACACCGCGCTCGGGCTCGAGGGGCTGAAGCGCCAGTGGGGTGTGCACGCCGCCGGCGTCATCATGTCGAGCGACCCGCTGATCGACATCATCCCGATCATGAAGCGGGAGCAGGACGGCCAGATCGTCACGCAGTTCGACTACCCGGCAGCGGAGTCGCTCGGCCTGATCAAGATGGACTTCCTGGGGCTCCGCAACCTCACGATCATCAGCGACGCCCTCGACAACATCAAGAGCAACCGCGGGATCGACCTCGACCTGGAGCACATGGGGCTCGAGGACGACGAGGCGTACGCGCTCCTGCAGCGCGGTGACACCCTCGGGGTGTTCCAGCTCGACGGCGGGCCGATGCGCGGGCTCCTCCGCCTCATGAAGCCGGACAACTTCGAGGACATCTCCGCGCTCATCGCCCTGTACCGACCCGGCCCCATGGGCGCGAACTCGCACACGAACTACGCGCTCCGCAAGAACGGCGAGCAGGCGATCACGCCGATCCACCCGGAGCTCGAGGAGCCCCTGGCGGAGATCCTCGGCGGCACCTACGGCCTGATCATCTACCAGGAGCAGGTGATGGCGATCGCGCAGAAGGTCGCCGGCTTCTCGCTCGGGCAGGCCGACATCCTCCGCCGCGCGATGGGCAAGAAGAAGAAGTCCGAGCTGGACAAGCAGTACGCGGGCTTCCACCAGGGCATGATCGACAACGGCTACGGCGAAGCGGCGATCAAGACGCTGTGGGACATCCTGCTGCCGTTCTCCGACTACGCGTTCAACAAGGCGCACTCGGCCGCGTACGGCGTGGTGTCCTTCTGGACGGCCTACCTCAAGGCGCACTACCCGGCCGAGTACATGGCGGCGCTGCTCACCAGCGTCGGCGACGCCCGCGACAAGCTCGCGCTCTACCTGAACGAGTGCCGCCGGATGGGCATCAAGGTCATGCCGCCGGACGTCAACGAGTCGATCGGGTTCTTCGCGGCCGTCGGCGACGACATCCGCTTCGGCATGGGCGCGATCCGCAACGTCGGGTTCAACGTCGTCGACGACATCGTCCAGGCGCGCACCGAGAAGGGCGCGTTCGAGTCGTTCCACGACTTCCTCCGGAAGATCCCGATCTCGTCGGCGAACAAGCGCACGGTCGAGTCGCTCATCAAGGCCGGCGCCTTCGACGAGTTCGGGGACAGCCGCCGGGCCCTGGTCGAGATCCACGAGGGTGCGGTCGAGGCCGCGGTGAAGGTCAAGCGTGACGAGGCCCACGGCAACGTCGGGTTCGACTTCGACTCGCTGTTCGCCGAGGTCGCGGAGGAGCACCCCGCGTCGCTCACGGTCTCGCAGGTGCCCGAGCGGCCGGAGTGGTCGAAGCGCGACAAGCTCGCGTTCGAGCGCGACATGCTCGGGCTCTACGTGTCCGACCACCCGCTCGCCGGGCTGGAGATCGAGCTCGCGAAGCACCAGTCGATCACCATCGCGGACCTGCTCGGCGCCGACGACTCGGTCGAGGGCGAGACCGTGACGGTCGCCGGCCTCCTCACGAGCGTGCAGCACCGGGTCGCGAAGACGAGCGGCAACCCGTACGGCATCGTCGACATCGAGGACTTCGGCGGCCAGATCGGCGTGATGTTCCTGGGCAAGACGTACCAGGAGTTCGGGCCGTCGCTCGTGCCGGACTCGATCGTGGTCCTCCGTGGCCGCGTGAACGTCCGCGACGACGGCAAGGCACTGCACGCGGTGAGCATGTTCCAGCCGAATGTCGGCGACGCGATGGGCTCCGGCCCGCTCACGCTGTCGCTGCCCGAGCGCCAGGCGACGACCGAGACGGTGACCGAACTCGCCGCCGTGCTCGGCCGGCACCAGGGCGACACCGAGGTGCGGCTGAAGCTGCTCAAGGACGACGTGGCCCGGACGTTCGAGCTGCCGTTCCCGGTGGCCTTGACGCCGGACCTCTTCGGGGAACTGAAGAGCCTGCTCGGACCGCGCTGCCTGGTGTAGCGCGGCCCGGTGCCCGGGTGCCGAGGCGCTCGGGTCCGCTCGGTACGCTGGAGGTCTCATGATGCAGCGAATCGACCTCCGCGGCGGACTGCCGCCCCGCGCCGAACTCCTCCGTCTGATGCCCCGCGCCGCGGGTGACATCAGCAGTGCCACGGCCGCCGCGCGCGAACTGGTCGAGGCGGTCCGGGAGCACGGCGCCGACGCGCTGCGCGACCAGGCGGAACGGTTCGACGGGGGAGCGCCCGAGCACGTCCGGGTGCCCGCCGCCGAGATCGCCGCGGCCGTCGCGGGGCTCACGCCCGAGCTCCGCACCGCCCTCGACGAGGCCATCCGCCGGGTCCGCGCCGCCAGCGCCGCGCAGGTGCCGGCCGGGTCGGTGACGACGCTCGCCGACGGGGCCGAGGTGCACCAGCGGTGGCAGCCGATGCGGCGGGTCGGGCTCTACGTCCCGGGCGGCAAGGCCGTCTACCCGTCCAGCGTCGTCATGAACGTCGTGCCCGCGCAGGTCGCCGGCGTGCGGTCGATCGCCCTCGTGTCCCCGCCGCAGCGGGCACACGGCGGCCACGTGCACCCGACGATCCTCGCGGCAGCCGGGCTCCTCGGCGTCGACGAGGTGTACGCCATGGGCGGTGCCGGGGCGGTCGGTGCGCTCGCGTACGGCGTCGCGGCGATCGGGCTCGAGCCGGTGGACCTCGTGACCGGCCCCGGCAACAACTACGTCGCCGCCGCGAAACGCCTCGTGCGCGGTGTGGTCGGCATCGACTCCGAAGCCGGCGCCACCGAGATCCTGGTCATCGCCGACGACACCGCGGACCCCGGCTTCGTCGCGGCCGACCTCGTCAGCCAGGCCGAGCACGACGAGCAGGCCGGCAGCGTCCTCGTGACGACCAGCCCGGACTTCGCCGACGCGGTGGAGGCCGCCATCCCGGAACGCACGGCGGTGCTCGGGACGGCTGCGCGCCTCCAGACCGCCCTGGACGGACCGCAGTCCGCGGTCGTCCTCGTCGACTCACTCGCCGACGCGGCGACGGTGAGCAACGCGTACGGGCCGGAACACCTCGAGATCCAGACCGCCGACGACGACGCGGTGCTCGCCGCGGTCGACGCGGCGGGCGCGGTCTTCGTCGGACCGAGCACACCCGTGAGCCTCGGTGACTACCTCGCCGGGTCGAACCACGTGCTGCCGACCGGTGGGCAGGCACGGTTCGGCTCGGGACTCTCCGCCTCGACCTTCCTGCGCCCCCAGCAGGTCGTCCGCTACACCGCGTCGGCGTTGGCGGAGGTCGCACCGCACATCGTCGCCCTGTCCACCGAGGAACAGCTGCCGGCGCACGGCGCAGCCGTGACGGAGCGCACGAACCGGTAGCCTTGGCGGTGCCATGTACTGCCCCTTCTGCCGCCACCCGGACTCCCGCGTCGTCGACTCCCGGACGAGCGACGACGGCACCGCCATCCGCCGCCGCCGCCAGTGCCCGAACTGCGGTCGTCGGTTCTCGACGACCGAGACCGCGTCGCTCAACGTGGTGAAGCGCAACGGGGTGCTCGAGCCGTTCAGCCGCGAGAAGATCATCTCGGGTGTCCGCAAGGCGTGCCAGGGGCGCCCGGTGACGGACTCCGACCTGGCGGTCCTCGCGCAGCGCGTCGAGGAGATCGTCCGGTCGTCCGGCGCGAGCCAGATCGAGGCGAACGACATCGGCCTCGCGATCCTCAGCCCGCTGCGGGAGCTCGACGAGGTCGCGTACCTGCGCTACGCGAGCGTGTACCAGGCGTTCGACTCGCTCGAGGACTTCGAGGACGCGATCGGCCAGCTGCGCCTCGACCACCACGGCGCCGCGTCCGAGCAGACCGCCACGGACGGCGCCGGCGCGTGACGAACGTCGCCGAAGTGGTCGTCCGCGCCGGGTACCGGGTCGTCTTCCGGTCCGTCTTCGCGAACATGGACCCGGAGCGCGCGCACCACCTCGCCTTCGCGGTGATCCGGTGGCTCCCTCGCGTGCCGGTCCTCGCCGGCGTGGTCGAGCGGTACTCCCGGCCGGCTGCCCGCGACGGCGTCACCGCGATGGGCATCCACTTCCCGTCCCGGTTCGGCCTGGCCGCCGGCTTCGACAAGGACGCGCACGGCATCGCCGGCCTCGGTCTGCTCGGCTTCGGGCACGTCGAGGTGGGGACGATCACGGCCCGGGCCCAGCCCGGCAACGAGCGCCCGCGACTGTTCCGGCTCATCCCGGACCGGGCGCTGGTGAACCGCATGGGCTTCAACAACGCCGGGGCCGTCGTCGCGGCTCGACGCCTCGAGCGTGCGCGCCGCAACCCCGGGCGACCGGTCATCGGCGTGAACATCGGCAAGAGCCGGGTCGTCGCGGTGGAGGACGCCGTGGACGACTACCTCGAGTCCACCCGGGTGCTCGCCCCGTTCGCCGACTACCTGGCGGTCAACGTGAGCTCGCCGAACACGCCCGGCCTCCGCGGACTGCAGGAACTCGACCAGCTCCGTCCGTTGCTCGCCGCCGTGCACGACGCCGCCGGCCGCACCCCCGTGCTCGTCAAGATCGCGCCGGACCTCACCGACGAGCAGGTCGACGCGATCGCGGGGCTCGCGGTCGAGCTCGGGCTGGCGGGCGTCATCGCCACGAACACCACGATCGCGCGCACGGGGCTCCGCACGCCGACGGACGAGGTCGAGGCCATGGGCGCCGGCGGCCTGTCCGGCGCGCCGCTCCGTGAGCGGTCGCTGGCCGTGCTGCGTCGCGTCCGTGCCGCGGTGCCGGACGACTTCTGCGTCATCGCGGTCGGAGGCGTCACCACCGAGGCCGACGTGCAGGAGCGGATCGAGGCCGGCGCGACCCTCGTGCAGGGCTACACGGCGTTCCTCTACGAGGGGCCGACCTGGGCGACGCGCATCAACCGGCTCCGTCGGCGCCGGCTCCGTCGCGCGCGCTGACCCGGGCGGCTCCCGCCCGCCCTGCTCCCGCCCGGTCCTGCTCCCGCACGGACGACGAGAGCGCCGCCCGGCGGACCGGACGGCGCTCTCGTGACCCGCGTGTGCGCCGGGGCGGTGGGTTCAGAGCGTGGGGTACTGCCCCCGCTTGACCTGCGGCTTCGGCAGGCGCAGGAAGCGCAGCTGCCACGCGCGGGTCAGGATGTAGAAGAACGTCCCGCGCTGGAACTCGCCGAAGTGCGCCGTCAGTCGACGGCGGAGGGAGAACCAGAGCACCACGCAGTCGAGCACGAAGAGCGCGACGAACACCCAGACGAAGAGCAGCGAGTAGGACGCGGCTGCGGTGCGCGCGCCGACGAACCCCACGATGAGGAACACCACGAGGACCGGCATGAGGACCTCGCCGACGTTCCAGCGGGCGTCGATGAAGTCGCGCACGAAGCGTCGCTGCTCACCGCGGTCCTTCGCCGGGAGGAACTTCTCCTCGCCGTTGGCCATGCCGACACGGGCCCGCTCCCGCTCGCTGTTCAACCGGGCGCGCGCGGCCTTCCGGTCGGCGGGGGAGCCACCCACGATCGGGCGCCGGTTGGCGGCCTCCCGCTCGCGGCGCGTCGGCGTGGGGCGACCCTTGCCCCGGGCGACGAGTTCCTCGTCGGAGGGGTTGACGGTCACGTCGGTCTTGGGTGATGCCTTCGCCACGGTTTCCTAACAGCGCTCTGCGGGCGGGAACTCCTCTAGATTACCGGGCATGACCGACAGCCGACAGCACGCCCCTGCGACCGACCCCGCTCTCCTCGACGCCCTGCGCGAACACGTCCACGGCGGCATGCCGACGACGATCGCGGACCTCTCCGCGCTGGTGCGCCTGCCGTCCGTGTCGTGGTCCGCGTTCGACCCGGCGCACGTGCAGCGCAGTGCGGAGGCCGTGGCCGACCTGGCACGGTCGACGGGCGTGTTCGACGAGGTCCGGATCGTGCGCTCGGCCGTCCAGGGCGACACGCCCGCCGAGGGCGCCGCGGCGGACGTCGAGCTCGGCCAGCCCGCGGTGCTCGCCGTCCGACCAGCCCGGAACGGCAAGCCGACCGTGATGCTCTACGCCCACCACGACGTCCAGCCGCAGGGCGACGACGCCCAGTGGGAGACGCCGCCGTTCGAGCCGACCCTCCGCGGTGACCGCCTGTACGGCCGCGGTGCCTCGGACGACAAGGCCGGTGTGATGACGCACGTCGCGGCCCTCCGTGCCCTGCACGCCCAGTTCGGCGACGACCTCGAGCTCGGCGTCGTCCTGTTCGTCGAGGGCGAGGAGGAGTTCGGCTCGAGGTCGTTCCGCACCTTCCTCCGCGAGCAGAAGGAGCACCTCGCGGCGGACGTCATCGTGGTGGCCGACAGCGACAACTGGTCGACCGAGGTGCCCGCGATCACGGTGTCCCTCCGCGGCAACGTCACCTTCAAGGTCACCCTGACCACGCTCGAGCACGCGAGCCACAGCGGCATGTACGGCGGAGCGGCCCCCGACGCGATGATGCCGATGGTGCGCCTGCTGGCCTCCCTGCACGCCGACGACGGTTCGGTGGCGGTGCCCGGTCTGACCGCGTACGACGCACCCGTGCCGGAACGGAGCGAGGACGAGTTCGCGGCCGAGGCCGCCCTGGTCGACGGTGCCCGGCCGGTCGGGAGCGGCCCCGTGCTCTCGCGGATGTGGTTCCAGCCCTCGATCACCGTGACCGGCATGGACGTCCCGAGTGTGGCGAACGCCTCGAACACGTTGCTGCCGTCCGTCGCCGCCCGCGTCTCGGTGCGCGTCGCTCCTGGGCAGCCCGCATCGGAGGCGTACACCGCGGTCGAGGAGCACCTCCGCCGCAACACCCCGTTCGGCGCCCGCCTGGAGATCTCCGAGCCGGACGCCGGCGACGGGTTCCTCGTCGACACGAGCGGGTGGGCCGTGCAGGAGGCACGCACCGCCATGGCCGAGGGCTGGGGTGCCGACCCGGTCGAGCAGGGGATCGGTGGGTCGATCCCGTTCGTGTCCGACCTGGCCGCGGAGTTCCCGGAGGCGCAGATCCTCGTCACCGGTGTCGAGGACCCGGACACCCGGGCGCACAGCCCGAACGAGTCGCAGCACCTCGGGGTGCTCCACCGCGCCGCGGCCAGCGAGGCGATCCTGCTCGGACGGCTCGCCACGCGCGCCTGACCGTCGGCGCGCGACGCGCCCGCTGGCGCGTCCGCGTCGTCCACGCCCGGGGGACCGGTTCCTCCACAGGTGCCGGATCGGTGCCCCGGGCGACGGTGGGCGTGCTTACAATCGGACGACGAGGTGCGGTGGACCACACCGCCCGGACAGGGAGACGCGATGAGCGACACCATCACGACCGACACCGTGAGCGAGACCACGTCGCACGGTGTGCTGCTGAGCGACGCCGCTTCGGCGAAGGTGGCGAGCCTCCTCGAGCAGGAGGGCCGCGACGACCTGCGCCTGCGTCTCGCCGTCCAGCCCGGCGGCTGCTCGGGCCTGATCTACCAGCTCTACTTCGACGAGCGGCTGCTCGACGGCGACGCCACGGCCGAGTTCGACGGGGTCGAGGTCGTCGTCGACAAGATGAGCGTGCCCTACCTCGACGGTGCGACCATCGACTTCGAGGACACCATCCAGAAGCAGGGTTTCACCATCGACAACCCGAACGCGCAGGGCAGCTGCGCGTGCGGTGACAGCTTCCACTGACCGCTGGTCAGGACGCGAGCGGGGAGTGGCCATCGTGCCGCTCCCCGCTCGCGTCGTCTCCCCACCGCCGGCACCCCCCCTGACCTGGGCGGACCCGCGTTCGGAGAGCGCGGATCGCCGCCCGACGCGTGTCGCGTGTGCGCTGTGTGTCCGCGGCTGCGAGTAGGCTAGGAGTGTTCCAACCAAGCTGGGAGCCACCCATGGATCAGCTTCACGCTGACCGCCGTCGCTCGTCGACGGGGTGTGTCCCCGGCTCTCCGTCTCCCCGAGAGGTAACAGTGCGTTCGAATCGCCGTATACGTTGGGCGGCCGTCCCGGTGGCCGTCGGTCTGGTCATCGCACTGGCGGGCTGCTCGCAGCAGCAGCTCAACGGATGGCTCCCCGGCACGGAGCAGACGAAGGACGTGACGAACCACACGAGCCGCATCGTCGGCCTGTGGACCACCAGCTGGATCGTCCTCCTGGCCGTCGGCCTCATCGTGTGGGGCCTCATCATCTGGACGGCGATCGTCTACCGCCGCCGCAAGGGCCAGACCGGCCTCCCGGTGCAGATGCGGTACAACATGCCGCTCGAGATCTTCTACACGATCGTGCCGCTCATCCTCGTGCTGGGCTTCTTCGCCTTCACCGCGAAGGACCAGGCCGCGATCGAGAAGCCGTTCGCGCAGCCGGACGCCACCGTGCACGTCTACGGCAAGCGTTGGGCGTGGGACTTCAACTACATCGACCAGAAGAACCCCGAGAAGAGCGTCTACTCCCAGGGCATCCAGGCCCAGGAAGAGGAGAACGGCACCGGCGCGATCGACGAGTCGCAGCTCCCGACGCTCTACCTGCCGGTCGGCAAGAAGGTCAAGATCGAGCTCAGCTCGCGCGACGTCGACCACTCGTTCTGGATCATCGACTTCCTCTACAAGAAGGACATGCTCCCCGGCAAGACGAACTACGAGTACTTCATCCCGCAGAAGGAAGGCACGTACCAGGGCAAGTGTGCCGAGCTCTGCGGTGAGTACCACTCGCTCATGCTCTTCCAGGTGAAGGTCGTCTCCCCGGAGCGCTACGAGGCCTACCTGAAGTCGCTGCAGAGCGATGGCAAGGTCGGTCTGCTCGGCAACGAGTACGACACGAACACGAACCAGCCGAACAACGAGGCGCCGGTCACGGCGTCCGAGAACAAGTAGGGGCTCGTCTCCATGACAACGTCACTCGTCGGCCAGCAGACCACGCCGTCGACGCCGGACTTCCAGGCGTCGAAGGTGGGGCGCAAGGGCAACATCATCGTCCGGTGGGCCACGTCCACCGACCACAAGACGATCGGGTACCTGTACCTGATCACCTCGTTCCTCTACTTCCTGCTCGCCGGCATCATGGCGCTCGTCATCCGTGCGCAGCTGTTCGAGCCGGGGCTCCAGGTCGTCGCGACCAAGGAGCAGTACAACCAGCTGTTCACGATGCACGGCACGATCATGCTGCTGATGTTCGCGACGCCGCTGTTCTCCGGCTTCGCGAACGCGATCATGCCGCTGCAGATCGGTGCGCCGGACGTCGCCTTCCCGCGACTCAACGGCCTGGCCTTCTGGATGTACTTCTTCGGCAGCGCCATCGCCGTCGGTGGTTTCCTCACCCCGCAGGGTGCGGCCTCGTTCGGGTGGTTCGCCTACGCGCCACTGAGTGACACGACGTTCACACCAGGCCTCGGAGGCACCCTGTGGGTCTTCGGCCTGGGGATGACCGGCTTCTCGACGATCCTCGGTGCGGTCAACTTCATCACCACGATCATCACGATGCGCGCCCCGGGCATGACGATGTTCCGCATGTCGATCTTCACCTGGAACATCCTCGTGACGAGCCTCCTCGTGCTGATGGCCTTCCCGGTGCTCGCCGCAGCGCTGTTCGGCCTCGGACTCGACCGGGTGTTCGACGCCCAGGTGTTCAACCCCGCCAACGGCGGTGCCCTGCTCTGGCAGCACCTCTTCTGGTTCTTCGGGCACCCCGAGGTGTACATCATCGCGCTGCCGTTCTTCGGCATCGTCTCCGAGGTCTTCCCGGTCTTCAGCCGCAAGCCGATCTTCGGGTACAAGACGCTCGTCTACGCGACCATCACGATCGCGGCGCTGTCCGTCACCGTGTGGGCCCACCACATGTACGTCACCGGCTCGGTCCTGCTGCCGTGGTTCTCGCTCATGACGATGCTCATCGCGGTCCCGACCGGCGTGAAGATCTTCAACTGGGTCGGCACGATGTGGCGCGGTTCGGTCACCTTCGAGACCCCGATCCTCTGGGCCATCGGCTTCCTCATCACGTTCACGTTCGGTGGCCTCACCGGTGTGATCCTGGCGTCGCCGCCGCTCGACTTCCACGTCTCCGACTCGTACTTCGTCGTCGCGCACTTCCACTACGTGGTGTTCGGCACGGTCGTCTTCGCCATGTTCTCCGGCTTCTACTTCTGGTGGCCGAAGTTCACCGGCAAGATGCTCAACGAGAAGCTCGGCAAGATCCACTTCTGGCTGCTGTTCATCGGGTTCCACACGACGTTCCTCATCCAGCACTGGCTCGGCGTCATCGGCATGCCGCGTCGCTACGCGACCTACCTGCCGAACGACGGCTTCACCTGGATGAACCAGCTGTCGACCATCGGCGCGATGATCCTCGGCATCTCGTTCCTGCCGTTCATCTTCAACGTCTACGTGACGGCCCGGAACGCACCGAAGGTCGCCGTCAACGACCCGTGGGGCTACGGCCGTTCGCTCGAGTGGGCGACCTCCTGCCCGCCGCCCCGTCACAACTTCACGTCGATCCCGCGGATCCGTTCCGAGTCCCCGGCCTTCGACCTGAACCACCCCGAGGCGGGTGTCCCGATCGGTGTCGGTCCGGCGAAGGACGCCCCCGATGCCCCCACCTACGACGCCGCGAAGGGCGAGGTGAAGTAAGCCGCCATGCGCGCGAACACCAATCTGTTCTGGATCCTCTGCGGGTTCTTCATCCTCGCGGACGCCGCGTACACCATCTGGGCCATGATCTACTTCGGTTCGGTCGAGTGGGTCGGCACGCTGGCCATCGGTCTGACCGGGATCATGGCGGCGTTCATCGCCTTCTACCTCGGCCGGGTCCTCTCGGCACAGGGCGGTGTCCTGCCCGAAGACCGGCAGGACGCCAACATCGAGGACGGCGACGCCGAACTCGGGCACTTCAGCCCGTGGTCCTGGTGGCCGATCATGCTCGCTGCGGCGATCGCGCTCTGCTTCCTGGGCGTCGCAGCCGGCCTGTGGATCGTGCCGATCGGGCTCGCGTTCGTCGCGATCACCCTGACCGGCTGGGTCTACGAGTACTACCGCGGCAACTTCGGGCACTGACCCGCACCACCTGATTCGGGCGGCCCCGCCGCGGGGGCGGCCCCCCAGCGGCTGCGGGGCGGGGCGCCCCCCGCCGACCCCCC
>JASCOJ010000062.1 GCA_029959645.1 Microbacteriaceae bacterium PS02332
CGCTGGGCTCATACCCCAGAGGTCGTAGGTTCAAATCCGGCCCCCGCAACCAACGCGACACGGAGAAGCCCTGGTCCTTCCGGACCAGGGCTTCTCTCGTTCTCTGGTGTGGTTCGTTCTCTGGTGTTGCTCGGCGTCCGGTGTCGATCCGCGTCCGGCACGAGTGCGGACTGGGCGGTTAGCCTGGCGTCGTGACGACACTGACGATCGCCGGCCTGCAGTTCGCCCCCGTGGACGATCCGGCCGCGAACCTCGAGACCGTCCGCGGCGCCGCGGTCGAGGCGGCATCTCGCGGCATCCAGCTCCTCGTCACGCCCGAGTACACGTCGTACTCCACGCCCAGCATCGACGACCGGTTCGTCGTGGCCGCGGAACCGCTCGACGGCCCCTTCGTCACCGGACTCCGCCGGGTCGCCCGGAGCACCGGCGTCGCGCTCGTCGTCGGGGTGGCCGAGGCCGCGGACCGTTCCGACCGGTTCCGCAACACCCTCGTCGCGATCGGGCCTGACGGTGCGGTCGTGTGCACCTACCGGAAGGTGCACCTGTACGACGCGTTCGGCTCCCGGGAGTCCGACCACATCGCCGCGGGGGACCCGGAGCAGCTGCCGGTGTTCGAGCTCGGAGGGGTGCGGGTCGGACTGGAGACCTGCTACGACCTGCGCTTCCCCGAGGTGACCCGGCGCCTGACCGCTCCCGACGCCGGGGCCGCGGACGTCGTGGTGCTGCCGGCCCAGTGGGTCCGTGGCCCGGGCAAGGAGCACCACTGGCGGACGCTGCTCACCGCGCGCGCGATCGAGGAGACCGTGTGGGTCATCGGCGTCGGGCAGGCACCGCCTCTCGGTGTCGGCGGATCGGTCGCGGTCGACCCGAGTGGCACCGCCGTCAACGCGCTCGGGTCGGACCCGGGCCTGCTCGTGACCACGGTGGACACCGGGGCGACCGACCGTGTGCGTGCGGTCAACCCCGCGCTCGCCCTGCGCCGCTACGACGTGGTCCCGCGCGGCTGATCCGGAAGCGCGGCAGCCGCCCAGCCACCCGGCGGTGGTGACGTCGGCGGCCGACCCGGGTCGGGCCTCCAGGTCGCATGACGTGCCGCGTGCCGGTCGTCGTGGTGACACGGAAGCCCGCCTGCGTGCCTCCAGGTCCCAGAATTCTGGAACCTGGTGGGCGGGGGACCGGGCGGGCAGGCCCGTCAGCGCCGGGCGCCGAGCGCCGCCAGGCGCGCGACCGCGTCCTCGAGCACCGACCGTCGCTTGCAGAACGCGAAGCGCACGAGGGACCGGTACCCGTCCGCGTGCTCGGGCCGGACGAACGCCGACACCGGGATCCCGGCGACGCCCGCCGTCCGGGGCAGGTCGAGGCAGAGCGCGCGGGCGTCCTCGTAGCCGAGCGGCGCGGCGTCGGCGATGACGAAGTACCCGGCATCGGGGCGGTGCACGCCGAAGCCGGCGGCCTCGAGCCCGGCCGCCAACAGCTCGTGCTTCGCGCCGAGCTCTGCCGCGATGCCCGCGAAGACCGCATCGGGCAGCCGGAGGCCGACCGCGACCGCCGGCTGGAAGGGCGCGCCGTTGACGAAGGTCAGGTACTGCTTGACGCTCGTGATCGCCTCCACGAGCGGCGCGGGAGCCGTGAGCCAGCCGATCTTCCACCCGGTCGTGCTGAAGGTCTTGCCAGCGCTCGAGATCGACACCGTGCGCTCGGCCGCGCCCGGGATCGTCGCCGGCGGCACGTGGATGCCACCGAACGCGAGGTGCTCGTACACCTCGTCGGTGACGATCAGCGCGTCGTGGCGCTCGGCGAGCTCGACCACGGTGGCGAGGACCTCGCGGGGGAGGACTCGCCCGGTCGGGTTGTGCGGCGTGTTCACGAGGACGATGCGGGTCCGGTCGGTGATCGCGGCGCGCAGGTCCTCCTCGTCCGGCAGGAACGCGGGTGCCCGGAGCGGGACGGTCACATGGGTGGCGCCGGCCAGTCGGATGAGCGCCCCGTAGGCGTCGTAGAAGGGCTCGAAGGTGACGACCTCGTCGCCGGGCTCGACGAGCGCGAGGAGCGTCGCCGCGAGGGCCTCGGTCGCGCCGGCCGTGACGAGCACCTCGCGGTCCGGGTCGACCGTCAGGCCGTACCACCGCTGCTGGTGCTCCGCGACGGCCGAACGGAGGTCCGGGGTGCCCCGGCCGGGCGGGTACTGGTTGACGCCGTCCCGGATCGCGCGGACGGCGGCCTCGAGGACCTCGGCCGGCCCGTCCTCGTCGGGGAAGCCCTGCCCGAGGTTCACCGCGCCGGTGCTCGCCGCGAGGGCGCTCATCTCGGCGAACACCGTCGGGGCCGGGACCCCGTCCGGGCCGAGGAGCATCGCTCCCTCGGCGGCACGCAGCCACGGTCCGGTGGGTCGCATGCGTGCTCCTCCTGGTCGGGGACCGGACGGGAGGCCCGGCTCGCGCTGGCCCCCAACCTAGCCCCCGACGGGGCCCGCCCTGGTGCCGCCGACGGCTGCGGCGTCCACGGCCCGGAGGCGCCCGGCATCCACCGTCCGGAGGAGCCGGGCAGCCACGCACAGCAGACGCATACGATCGGCTTGGCCAGCTCGCAGCTGCGCCATCATCACCGTCCAGGTGCGTGCGGGAGACTGCACGAGCTTGAAAGGAGCACGTCCAGCATGAGCGACACCACGCGCACCGGGCACGACGACGACGACCGTCGCGACGAGCCGACCGACCGTCCCACCGACGAGACCTCGCGGGACTCCGGGCACGATGGGTCGTCCGCGGTCACGCCGAGCGACGCCCACGACACCGCCGCCGACCGGCACGACGACGACACGGACGTCGTGTCGCCGGTGCCCGCGCAGGAGACGGAGCAGTTCCCGGCAGCGGACGAGCACCCGACGAGCCAGTACACCTCGCCGTACCCGTCGCTCTCCGACGCGGAGCACCCGGGCGGCGCCGGGCAGGGCGGACAGTCCGGCCAGGGAACGCCGTCCGCGCAGGACGGCTTTCAGCACGGCGAGCAGGGCCAGCAGTCGCAGTACGGCCAGCAGAGCGGGCACAGCGAGTACGGGCAGTACGGCCAGTACGACCAGGCTCGGTACGGCCAGGGCCAGCAGGCACAGTACGGGCAGTACGGCCAGAGCTCGGACCAGGCGCAGTACGGCCAGGGCGGCCAGTACGGCCAGTACGGCCAGAGCTCAGACCAGGGCCAGTACGGTCAGCAGTCCCAGTACGGCCAGAGCTCAGACCAGGGCCAGTACGGTCAGCAGTCCCAGTACGGGCAGGGCCAGTACGGCCAGCAGGCCCGGTACGGGCAGGGCAGCCAGGACGAGCAGGGCCAGTACGGGCAGGGACAGAGCCAGTACGGCCAGGGCCAGTACGGACAGGACCGCCCCCGGTACGGCGAGTACTCCGCGGCCTCCGCCCCGGCGCCGGGGTCCTCCCAGGCCCCGACCTCCGCGACGAGCGCGTTCGGTGACGTCGACGGCGCGGAGCAGCGCGCGAACGGCCACTACTTCACGGGTGGCGCGGGTTCGTCCGCCGCTGCCGGCACGTCCGTGCGTGACCGCTCCGGGCGCAACCGCCTCGTCCTGCCCATCGTGGCGGGCCTCGTCCTCGCCGGGCTCGTCGGCGGCGGAGCCGGGTGGGCCGCCGGGTCCGCGACCGGGAACGGCGCCGCGACCTCGGGGACCTCGACGTCGCAGAGCGGCGGCAACCTCACGGTGAACGACTACGACGCCGCCACGGTCGTCACGGCGGTCGCCGCGAAGGCCACACCGTCGGTCGTCACGATCAACGTCTCCTCGAGCAACGAGGCCGGCACCGGCTCCGGCGTCATCCTCGACAAGCAGGGGTACATCGTCACGAACACGCACGTGGTCACCCTCGACGGCGACAGCGCGAACGGTTCGATCACGGTGACGACCTCGGACGGCAAGCTCTACAAGGGCACGCTCGTCGGCACCGACCCGACCGTCGACCTCGCGGTCATCAAGATCGACGCCCCCGACCTCACGCCGATGTCCTTCGCGGACTCCTCGGACCTCAACGTCGGTGACGTCGCGGTCGCGATCGGGGCGCCCCTCGGCCTCTCGAACACGGTCACGGACGGCATCGTCTCGACGCTGAACCGCAGCATCCAGGTCACCTCGAGCGACCCGAACGCCGGCGGCGACTCGAACGAGGGCCAGGGGAACAACGGCAACGGCCCGTTCGACTTCTGGGGCAACGGCGACAACGGCAGCAGCTCCGGTGCGAGCAGCACGGTCTCGCTCCCGGTGATCCAGACCGACGCGTCGATCAACCCCGGCAACTCCGGTGGTGCGCTGCTCGACGACAAGGGCAAGCTCATCGGCATCAACGTCGCGATCGCGAGCGCCGGCAGCAGCTCGGAGTCCTCGGGTTCCCAGTCCGGCAGCATCGGTGTCGGCTTCTCGATCCCGTCGAACCTCGTGAAGCGAGTCGCGGGCGAGATCGTCCAGAACGGCAAGGCCACCCACGGGTTGCTCGGCGCATCCGTCGGGGACGCCGCGGAGGACCGCGACGCCACCCAGCAGGGCGCCGTCATCAAGTCGGTCTCGTCCGGCGGTGCGGCGGCGAAGGCCGGACTGAAGGAGGGCGACGTGGTGACGAAGCTCGGCAAGGCGACCATCGCCGACGCGACCGACCTGACGGCACAGGTGCGCTTCTTCGCCGGCGGCGCGACGACGACGATCACCTACGTCCGCGGCGGCCAGACCCAGACGGCGGACGTGCAGCTCGGGACGTACGACAGCGGCAAGTAGCCGACGGGCCACGACCCGGACGGGGGGGCCCCCCCCCCCCCGGGGGGGGGGGGCCCCGGGGTGTTTTACACAAGCCCCCCCCCCCCCCCCACCGCGCACAGGCCCGGCGGGCCCACCACCGGGAGGGGCGCCCCCCCCCGCGGGGGGGGGGGCCTCCCGTCCGTCATGTGGGCGACCACCGCACCGGCCGCCGCAACCCCGGCCGCCGCAACCCCGGCCGCCGCCGCTCCGGCGGTCCGTCAGGTGACCGGGGCGTCCGCCAGGTGACCGCTCCGGGCGCTTGATAGGCTCGTGTCCGCTCTTCCGGGCGGCCCTCCACGGTCGTGCCGAGCCCGCCGGACACCGAGGACCACATGCAGCACGACGGACCGACCCTGCCGGGTGTCTCCTACGTCATGCCCGTGCTCAACGAGGTCACCGAGGTCCGCGCCGCCGTCGGCAGCCTGCTCGACCAGGACTACGCCGGACCGTTCGAGGTGATCCTGGCGCTCGGGCCGTCGATCGACGGCACGAACGAGCTCGTCGCCGAGATGAGCGCGGCGGACCCGCGGATCCGGGCGATCGACAACCCGGTCGGCTCCACGCCCGCCGGGCTGAACGTGGCGATCCGCGCCTCGGTGCACCCGATCGTGGTCCGGGTCGACGCGCACAGCCAGCTGCCCACCGACTACACGCGCATCGCGGTCCGGACCCTGCAGGAGTCCGGCGCGGACAACGTCGGCGGCATCATGCGCGCCGAGGGCCGGACGCCGTTCGAGCGGGCCGTCGCGCTCGCCTACGGCAGCCGGGTCGGCCTCGGCGGCACCCCGCACCACGTCGGCGGGCAGGCCGGACCGGCGGAGACCGCGTACCTCGGGGTCTTCCGCCGCGACCGCCTGTTCGCGGTCGGCCTGTTCGACGAGGGCATCAAGCGCGGGCAGGACTGGGAGCTGAACCGGCGGCTGCGCACCACGGGCGGCACGGTCTGGTTCACCCCGGAGCTCGTCGTGACGTACCGGCCGCGGCCGAGCCTCCGTCGCCTCGTCCGGCAGTTCGTCGCGACCGGTCTCTGGCGGGGCGAACTCGCGCGTCGGTTCCCCGCGGGCAACGGCGTGCGGTACTTCGTGCCGCCGGCGATGGTGCTCGCGGTCGCCCTCGGCCTCCTCGCCGGGCTCGTCGGGGTCGTCGGCGCGGTCCTGCACGGCCCGGCCGCGTGGGCGCTCCTCGGCTTCGTCGTGCCGGCGGTGTACGTCCTCTTCGTCCTGCTCGGCACGCTCGCGGTGTCGCGGCGATCCGACGCCGCCACCACGCTCTGGCTCCTCGTCGTCCTGCCCTGCATCCACGTCGGCTGGGGCGTCGGCTTCATCATCGGGTTCCTCACGCGGACCTCCGATCTGACCACGCACACGGGACGGTGACCGGCATGGCCGACGACGAACGCGGGACCGAGACCACGGGCGGCCGCGGGTACACCCGGCCGACGTCGATCGCCGAGCTCCGGGCGGTGGCGCAGCCGCACGAGGTCCGCTCGCGGGCGAACGCCGAGCACTGGACGGCGTCGCTGTACCTCCGCGACCTCTCGCCGTACCTCACGCAGGTGCTGCTCCGCACCCGGGTGAGCGCGAACCAGGTGACCGGACTGATGATCCTGGTCGGCTGGTCGACGGCGGCGGCGCTCCTCATCCCCGGCATCTGGGGCGCGTTGCTCGCCCTCGTGCTCGGGCAGCTCCAGATGCTCGTCGACTGCAGCGACGGCGAGGTCGCCCGGTGGCGGGGGACCCGATCGCCGGCCGGGGTGTTCCTCGACAAGGTCGGGCACTACACGACCGAGGGCTTCATCCCGATCGCGCTCGGGGTCCGCGCGGCCACGTGGCCGATCGCCGGTGCGGACTGGATGTGGACGACGATCGGCTGCGCGCTCGGTCTCGTCATCGTGCTCAACAAGGCGCTCAACGACATGGTGCACGTCGCACGGGCGCAGGCCGGGATGACGCAGCTCGCCGACCGCCGGGACGCCTCGACGGCACCGTCCGGTGCGCGGCTGGCGACCCTGCGCCGCGTCGCCCGCTTCCTGCCGTTCCACCGGCTGTACCACTCGGTCGAGCTGACCATCATCGCGTTCGTCGTCGCCCTCGTGGCGCTCGTGGTCGGGCACCCGCTCGCCGACCGAGTGCTCGTCGGGGTGCTCCTGCCGCTCGCCGTGCTCGCGACCGCCGGGCACTTCCTGGCGATCATCTCGTCGAAGCGGGTCCGCGCGTGACGCCCGGCACCGTCCGGCGACGGGCCGTCCCGCACACGGACCGCCCGCGGATCGCGGTGGTCAGCCTGACGCAGGGGACCCGGCCGGACGACCTCCGTCGTGGGCTGGAGAGCGTCCTGGCGCAGGAGGGCGTCGACCTCGACGTCGTGTGCGTCGGGAACGGCTGGGACCCGGTCGACCTGCCCGAGGGTGTGCGTGCGCTCGCCCTGCCGGAGAACGTCGGCATCCCGGCCGGTCGGAACGCCGGCGCCGCGGTCGTCGACGGCGCGTACCTGTTCTTCCTCGACGACGACGCCTCGGTGCCGTCGCCGACGTTCCTCCGCGACGCCGTCGCCCTGTTCGAGGCCGACCCGTCCCTCGGGCTCGTGCAGCCCCGCGTCGTCGACCCGACCGGTGCCGCGAACCCGCGCCGGTGGGTGCCCCGGATCCGCAAGGGCGACCCCGAGCAGTCGTCGGCGGTGTTCTCGGTGTGGGAGGGCGCCGTCGTGCTGCCGATGGACGTGTGGCGCGCCGTCGGCGGCTGGGGCGGCGAGTACTTCTACGCGCACGAGGGCATCGAGCTCGCGTGGCGCGTCTGGGATGCCGGGCGCCGCGCCTGGTACGCCGGCGACCTCGTGGCCCACCACCCGGCGATCGACCCGGCCCGGCACGCCGAGTACGTCCGGCTCAACGCACGCAACCGCGTCTGGCTGGCCCGCCGCAACCTGCCGCCCGTGCTCCGACCGGTCTACGTCGGCGCGTGGGCCGGGGTGCAGGTCCTCCGGTGGTGGCGCAGCCCACGTCGGCTGACGGTCTGGTTCGCCGGCGCGCGGGAGGGACAGCGCTCGGACTGCGGCCAGCCCCGCCTGATGGGCTGGTTGACCATCGGGCGGATGGCCCTCGCCGGTCGCCCACCCGTCATCTGACCTCGATCCACCGACCACCGCGTACGACCAGGAGCACCCCATGTCGATCCCCAGCGACGTCAGGACCGCCATCCGCCTCGCACGCCGGCTGTTGCGGTCGCGGAAGGGACGCCGACTGCTCGCCCGGCGCCTGGAGACCGTGCAGCCCCCGGCGCCCGGCTCGGTCGAGATCGCGGTGTACTTCGCCGACGGGCCGGTGAACATGTACCAGATCCGGCAGTGGTACGCGCCCCTCGCCGAGCTCGCGCACGAGCACGGTGTCGCGGTCATCTCGCGGAGTCCCGGCACGATGCTCCAGCTGCTCGACGAGTCGCCCGTCCCCGTCGTGTACGCCCGCCAGGTGGTCGACCTCGAGCGGTTCGTGGACGAGCAGGCACCGAAGCTCGTGCTCTACGTCAACCAGAACGCCCGCAACTTCCAGATGATGCGGTACGGGCGCATGTGGCACGTGTTCGTCAACCACGGCGAGAGCGACAAGATGTACATGACGACGAACCAGTTCAAGGCGTACGACTACGCCCTCATCGCCGGGGACGCCGCCCGGGACCGGCTCGCCGACGCCCTGTGGGACTACGACCTCGACGCGCGGACGATCGCGATCGGGCGCCCCCAGGCCGACCACTTCCGTGGCGAACCGCCGTACCCGAGCGACGACCGGACCGTGGTGCTCTACGCCCCGACCTGGGAGGGCGACCGGGGTGCCGCGGCCTACGGGTCGATCGCGAGCCACGGGACCACCATCGCGGACCGCGTGCTCGGCTCGCCCCGGCACCGTCTGGTCTACCGGCCCCACCCCCGCAGCGGTGTGTCCGACCCGGCGTACCGGGCCGCGCACGAGCAGATCGTCGCGGCCATCGCCGCGGCGAACACCGCCGACCCGACGGCGCACCACGTGCACGACGACGGGCCGACGCTCGGCTGGCAGCTCGCCGACGCGGACGTCGCGATCACCGACATCAGCGCGATGATCTACGACCGGCTCGCCGTCGGCCGTCCGTTGCTCGTCACCCGTCCGGCGTCGCCGGAGGCCGACGTGGACGAACGGGGGTACCTCGGCGACGCGAACTGGTTGCGCGCCGAGGACGCCGGGGACGTCCTCGGACGCCTGGACGCGGCGATCGGCGACGCCGAGCAGCGGGCGCAGCTGGAGCACTGGGTCCGGCGGTACTTCGGGGACACGACCCCGGGTGTCGCGACCGCACGGTTCCACGCGGCCGTCGAGCGGCTCATCGCGCGCTGGCACGAGGTCGACGCCGCCCGACGCGCGGGCTGACCGACCCCCGGACGGACGGACGGACGGTCACGGCGTCGGGCCGGGGCCGACCAGGGACATCCGCCACAGGTACTCGGTGCGGTCGGGTCGGCGCCAGCGGACGACGACGATGCCCGTGTCGTCGGGCGCGGCGCCGAAGACGGCGAGCGACAGGCTCCGACCAGGCTCGAGACGACGGACGACCAGGGGCGGGGTGTAGCCGGACCCGAGGTGGGTCAGGCTCAGCCCGTCGACCGGCTCGGCACTCGTGTTCACGAGGTCGTAGCGGTGCGGGGCGTGGGTACGGTCGACGGCGAACGGGACGGCGTAGGCAGATGTCTGGTGGTGCATGGGCAGCACGGTAGGGGCGGGGTCTGACGCCGGGGCGCCCGAGACCCCGGTGGCGCCCCCTGCCTGTGGAGGGCGCTCGGGACCGGGCGGTTGTGCAGGGGCGGTGTCAGGCCCCGTGGTCGGCGTTGTACCGGTCGAGCGCTGCCTCGATGGTGCCGTCGAGCTGAAGCCGGCCCCCGTCGAGGTACAGCCCGCGGTCACAGAACCGGCGCAGGTCCTTGTCGCTGTGCGAGACGAAGAACAGCGTCCGGCCGCCGGCGAGCAGTTCCTCGATGCGGCGGTAGCACTTCTCACGGAACGCCTTGTCACCGACGGCGAGGACCTCGTCGACCAGGATGACCGGCTCGTCCAGCCGCGAGATCACCGCGAAGGCGATGCGGACCTTCATGCCGCTCGAGAGGTGCTTGTACGGGGTGTCGACGAAGTCCCCGATCTCCGCGAAGGCGATGATCTCGTCGAAGGCGTCGCGGATCTCGGCGCGGGACATCCCGTGCAGGCCCGCGGTCAGGTACACGTTGTCCCGCACCGTGAGGTCGCCGACGAACCCGCCGGTGATCTCGATCAGCGGTGCGACACCCGCGCCGACCCGCACCTGGCCCTCGTCCGGGAGCATGACCTGCGCCACGAGCTTGAGCAGCGTGGACTTGCCCTGGCCGTTGCGACCGACGACGCCGATCGCCTCACCCGGCCGGACGTCGAAGGAGACGTCGCGGAGCGCCCAGAACTCGTCGGCCCGTCGCCGACGCTGGCCCCCGGCGAAGAGGTCCTTGAAGCTGCGGCTGGCGCGGCGGTTGCGTTTGAAGCGGATGCCGGCGCCCCGCACGGAGATGACGGGGGCCGCGGTGTCCCGGACGACGGTCGGCTCGGTGGCGGTCATCACAGCTCCTTGAGGACCCGGTGCTCGCTGCGACGGAACACCAGGAAGCCGACCCCGAGGACGACCAGGGTCACGACGGCGCTCGCCGCGACCTCGCCCCAGTGCAGCTGGGCCGGGAAGAACGCCGAGCGGTAGATGCCGAAGACGCCCGCGAGCGGGTTGAACCCTGCGAGGGTGCGAAGGGAGTCGGGCAGCGCCTGCGTCCCGTAGACCACGGGGGAGGCGTAGAAGAGGAAGCGGAGCACGAGCTTCACGGCGCGCTCCAGGTCGCGGAAGAACACCACGAGCGGCGCGATCACGAGCCCGATGCCGTAGACGAGCCCGGCCTGCAGGACGATCGCGATCGGCCAGAGCACGACCTGCCAGTGCAGGTGCGCCCCCGTCGCGAGCACGAACACCGCGAGCACGGGGATGCTCAGCAGGAACTCGATGCCCTTCGACAGGTCGATCCGGGCGACCCAGATGCTCCGCGGGATCGTCGTCGACCGGATGAGCTTGGCCTCCTTCGTGAAGGCCCGCGTCGAGTCGGAGACCGCGCCCGTGAACCACGTCCACGGCAGCAGGGCCGCCAGCAGGAACACGATGTACGGCTCTTCCCCGACCGACCCACGGTGGAACACCTGCGTGAAGACGAACCAGTAGATCGCCGACATGAGGAGCGGGTCGAGGATCGACCAGACGTACCCGAGGGCGGACGTCGAGTACCGCACCCGGAGGTCGCGGACGGTGAGCAGCCAGAGGGCCTGGCGGTACCGCCTGCCGCTGCTGCGTCGCGTCGTGGGCACGGTGTCCGCGCTCACGCTGGACGTCCTCGCAGTGGTCATGGGTTCCCTCCGGCGCACGACGTCGCCGGGGGCCGACGGTCGTGCCGGACCGCAGGGGCCGGCCGACGCGTCAGGCGAACAGCTCGTTCGCGCGCTGCAGGTCCTCGGCGAAGTCGATCTCGACCGCGTACAGGTCGGAGATGTCGATCGGCGTCCAGCGTAGACCGTCCTCGGCGATGGCGAGCTCGATGCCGCCCTCGAAGTACTCCTGGTCGTCGACGCGACCGAGCTGGCGGATGAGCGCCTGCTTGTCGGCGGCGGAGACGTGGTTGATGCCGACCGCCTCGCCGAGACCCCCGACGACCTTCTTCGACAGCTTGTCGATGAAGCCCTCGGCGTCGACGGTGTACTTGACCTCTTCGTCGGACACCTTCTCGGTGTTGACGCTGACGAAGGAGCGGCCCTCGTCGATCATGTCGGCGGCGCGCACGAGGGCGCGCGGGTCGAACACGACGTCGCCGTTCATCCAGAGCACGCCGGACTTGCCGGTCGCCTTCAGGGCGCGGAGCAGGCTCTTCGAGGTGTTCGTGGAGTCGTAGGACTCGTTGTAGACGAAGTTCGCCTCGGGGAAGGCCTCGACGATGTACTCGGACTTGTAGCCGACGACGATCGTCACCTTCGCGCTCGAGCCGAACGCGGCCCGGATGTTGTCGAACTGCTGCTGCATGATGGAGCGGCCGTCGCTGAGCTCGGTGAGCGGCTTCGGCAGGCTGCGCCCGAGGCGGCTGCCCATCCCTGCGGCGAGGATGACGATCTGCGTGGTCATGCTGGTCCCTTCCGGTTGTCCGCCCGCGCGCCCCTGGGGGCACGGGCGGGCCGTGTCGAGTCTGCTCCTCCGACATGGGGAACGGCCGGGAAGCGTCCGCGCGGTGCGGGATCCGGACCGGTCACGGCACCGCGGCGGGCGCGGCAGGAGCAGGTTCCTTCGATGGTGAACACTCCGTCGTGTCCTGGTGAATGGTAGGTGGACGACCCGCCGACGGGGTACGCCGGACCGCAGTTCGTGTCCGGATCGTGACCCGGGCACACACCGTTCTCCGGTGGCCCGGAAGCGTTGGTACGGTGGGCCCGTGTCGGCAGGAGCAGCGGGAGACGACGACGTGTACAGCACGTCCGACGCGGCGTGGAAGGCCGACGACGAACGCTCCGCCGCGCAGGCTCGCCGCGCGGACGACGGCGACGACACGGGGGACACCGATGCACCAGGGGCCGCCGCGGGTGACCGCATGACGGACAGCACGGACGGCACGGCCTCGGCCGCCGTCACCACCACGACGGGCTCCGCCGGGCGCGGTGGGCGCGGGAAGCGACCGGTACGGGTGCAGCGCCCGCAGGGAGCCGCGGTCGCCGGCCGGGAGGCCCGGGGCACGTCCGACAGGACGGCCCAGGAGACGGCGACACCGAAGGCCGCGTCCGGGCGGCCCGCGACGCCGAAGCGGCCCGCCCCGCAGCAGCCCGTCGTGCTCCGCGCGGAGGGCATCGTCAAGCGGTACGGCCAGACCCTCGCGGTGGACGACGTCGACCTCGAGATCCGCACCGGTTCGATCTTCGGGGTCGTGGGCCCGAACGGCGCCGGCAAGACGACCACGCTCTCGATCCTCACCGGACTCCTCCGGCCCGACGCCGGCTCGGTCACGGTCCTCGACCGCGACGTCTGGTCCGACCCGACGGCGGCGAAGCGGAGCATCGGCGTGCTGCCGGACCGGCTCCGGCTGTTCGACCGGCTGACCGGCGCGCAGATGCTCTTCTACTCGGCGACGCTGCACGGGCTCGACGGGGCGACGGCGCGCAGTCGCAGCGCCGACCTCGCCCGCGCCTTCGGGCTCGGCGACGCCCTCGGCCGGCAGGTCGCTGACTACTCGGTCGGCATGGCGAAGAAGATCGCCCTGGCCGCCACCCTGATCCACTCCCCGCGCGTGCTGGTGCTCGACGAGCCCTTCGAGTCCGTCGACCCGGTCAGCGCGACCACCATCACCGACGTCCTGCGGCGCTACACCGCGGGCGGCGGCACCGTCGTGCTCTCCAGCCACTCGATGGAGCTGGTCCAGCGCACGTGCGACTCCGTGGCGATCATCGTCGGGGGCAAGGTCCTCGCGGCGGGCACCATGGCGCAGGTGCGTGGGCGTCGGAGCCTCGAGGACACGTTCGTCGAACTCGCGGGCGGCCGCGTCGTCGCGGAGAGCATGGAATGGTTGCACAGCTTCTCCGGCTGAGGGTCGACCTGCTCGCGGGCGCGTTCCGCGGCGGGACCCGCCGGACCGTCCTCGTCGTGCTCGCCACCCTCGCCGCGCTCGCCCTCGCGCTCTGGGCCGCGACGGTCGCCGGGTCCCTGCGGGACGTCGACGTCGTCGCCGCGCGCGGGGTCCTCGTGCCGGTCGGCGCACTGGCGCTCCTCGGCTGCACCGTCGTCGCCTTCGTGCTCGGGAGCCGCGACCAGCTCGACCCGCGGCGCTACAGCGTGTTCGGGATCGGTCGGCGGGACCTCGCCGTCGGCCTCGGGCTCGCCGGGCTGGTCGGTGTCCCGGTGCTCGCCGTGGCCGTGCTCGCGGTCGGCCAGGTCGTCGCGTGGGACCGCGGTGCCGGGACCACACTCGTCGCCGTCGTCGCGGCGTTGCTCGCCGTGGCGACCGCCGCGCTGCTCATCCGCGTCGCCGGCGCCCTCGGGAGCCGCTTCGTCCCCCGGATGCACGGTCGGACCACGGCACGCGTCGTCGCCGTGGTCGTCGTGGTCCTGCTCGTGCCCGTCGTGGCGTTGCTGCTCGGCTCGGACCGGGTCGACCCGGCGGCCGCGGGCGTCCCGCGCCGCCCCCCCGGCGCCGGGTGGGCACCGGGGGGGGGGGGGTGGGGGGCCCCGGCGGACGCCGCTGCCGGACACGACGGGACGGCCGCGCTCCGGGTGTTCGTGGCCGTCGCGGTCGTCGCGCTGCTCGCGCTGGCCTGGTGGGCCCTCGTCGGCACGCTGCTCGAGACGGTGGACCGCGCCGCGCGGACGCACCCGTACCCGTCCCTCGGGTGGTTCGACGCACTCGGCGCGACCCCGCTCGGCGCCGTCGCCGCGCGTGCCCTGACGTACTGGGTCCGCGACCCCCGCTACCGCAGCTCCTACGTGATCCTGCTCTTCGTGCCGCTCGTCGTGGTGCCCCTCGGGGTGGCGGGCATGCCGTGGCACTGGACGGCCCTCGTGCCCCTGCCGCTCATGGCGATGGTCGCCGGGTTCCTCCCGCACAACGACGTCTCCTACGACAACACCGCCGTCTGGCTGCACGTGTCGTCGGGTGCTCCGGGGTGGACCGACCGACTCGGCCGCCTGACGCCGCTGCTCGTCGTCGGGGTGCCCGTCCTGGTGCTCGGGGCGTACGTCTCGTCGTGGCTGTACGGCGACGCCGTCGCGGTCCCGCTGCTCACCGGGGTGTCGCTCAGCGCCCTGCTCGGCGGACTCGGGCTGTCGAGCGTGGTGTCGGTCGCGATGCCCTACCCGACCGTTCGCCCCGGTGACCACCCGTTCCAGCAGCCGCAGGCCGCCGGGTCCACCGCGGTGGCGTCCCAGGTGCTCATGGTCGTCGGCATCCTGCTCTGCATGGTCCCGGCCGGCTGGTACGCCGTGCGGACCTTCCTCGACGGCCATGACGCGGACGCGCTCGTGTCCCTCTGGCTCGGCATCGGCGTCGGCGTCGTCGTGCTCGTGCTCGGCGTGCTGTCCGGCGGACTCCTGTTCGACCGGCGTGGCCCGGACCTGCTCGCCGCGGCACAGCGCAACTGACCGTCGTACCCTGGGTGCATGAGCACGACTGAACCCGGCGGTGGCGGCCTCGACGTGATGGACCGCGAACTCGAGAAGCTCCTCGAGGAGGAGGCGGTCGAGCCCGGCGACCACGAACGCTTCTCGCACTACGTCAAGAAGGACAAGATCCTCGAGTCGGCGATGTCCGGTAAGCCCGTCAAGGCGCTCTGCGGCAAGAAGTGGATCCCGGGCCGCGACCCGGAGAAGTTCCCGGTCTGCCCGGACTGCAAGGCCATCTACGAGAAGATGAAGTCGGAGTAGCCCGACCGGTCTCCGCGCGCGTCAGATGACGAGCGTGGGGATCGCCGGGTCGCCCCGGCCGATCCGCTCGGCGTCCGCGGGGAGCTCCGCCTTCGCCTGACGGTGGTGCTTCCGTGCGGCCTCCACCCCGGCGACGCCGAGGAACGCCGGGTTGACCTCGCCGTGCTCGACCACGGGCACGAGGAGCGGACGCTCGTCCGGGCCGACGGTGCCGCTGGTCAGGACGACCTCCGCCGTCGCGACGCCGTTGCGCAGTCGTCGACCGGCCTCCTTGCGCCCGCCGGCCGAGGCCTTGTCCGCGGACTTCTTCGCGACCGGCACCCAGTCGCCGCCGTCCTCACGGTGCGCGACGAGCTTGAAGACCATGCCCGCGGCGGGGTGCCCGGATCCGGACACCACCGAGGTCCCGACGCCGTACGAGTCGACCGGTGCCGCGCGGAGCGCCGCGATCGTGTACTCGTCGAGGTCGTTCGTCACGGTGATCTTCGTCGCGGTCGCGCCGAGCCCGTCGAGCTGCGCGCGGACCGCCGCGACGACGGACGGCAGGTCGCCGCTGTCGATGCGGACGGCACCGAGCCGGCCCTCGGTGAGGCGGACGGCGGTCGCGACGGCGGCCTCGATGTCGTACGTGTCGACGAGGAGGGTCGTGCCGTCGCCGAGGGCGTCGAGCTGCGACCGGAACGCCTGCTCCTCGGTGTCGTGCAGCAGCGTGAACGCGTGGGCGGCGGTGCCCATGGTCGGGATGCCCCAGGTGCGCCCGGCCTCGAGGTTGCTCGTCGCGCCGAACCCGGCGATGTACGCGGCACGAGCGGCGGCGACCGCGTTCCACTCGCCCGTCCGGCGGGAGCCCATCTCGGCGAGCGGCCGGTGGTCGGCGGCGGACACCATGCGCGCCGCGGCCGAGGCGATGGCCGAGTCGGCGTTGAAGACCGACAGGGCGAGGGTCTCGAGGACGACGGCCTCGGCGAAGGTGCCCTCGATCTGCAGCACGGGGGAGTTCGGGAAGAACACTTCGCCCTCCCGGTACGCGCGGACGTCGCCGCTGAACCGGTAGTCGGCGAGCCAGGTCGCGGTGCCGGCGTCGATGACCCCGCGGTCGCGGAGGAACCCGATCTCCTCGTCGCCGAACCGGAACTCGGTCAACGCGGTGAGGAAGCGGCCGAGGCCCGCGGCGACCCCGTACCGGCGGCCGTCCGGCAGGCGCCGGGTGAAGACCTCGAAGACGCAGCGGCGGTCGGCGGTGCCGTCCTTGAGTGCGGCGTCGACCATGGTGAGTTCGTACTGGTCCGTCAGGAGCGCGGTGGTCACCTCGCCGACACTACCCAGGTCGGCGGCCGGTCGGTCTGTGGGCCCACACCGCCGGTTCCGGCGCGACGCGCCAGCGGCGGGCCGGCCGTGCCGGTGGGGAGGCCCGGCCCGCGTCCGCCCCGTCGCGCGCATCGGTACGCTGGTGCCGTGACGGATGCGCCGATCGGAGTCTTCGACAGCGGTGTCGGTGGGCTCACGGTGGCCCGGGCGATCATCGACCAGCTGCCGCGCGAGAGCATCCGGTACGTCGGGGACACCCGGCACTCGCCGTACGGTCCGAAGCCGATCGCCGACGTCCGCCGGTACGCGCTCGAGGTCATGGACGACCTCGTCGAGCAGGGCGTCAAGGCGCTCGTCATCGCGTGCAACACCGCGTCGTCCGCCGTGCTCCGGGACGCCCGGGAGCGCTACGAGCAGGCGTACGGCATCCCCGTCGTCGAGGTCATCCAGCCCGCGGCCCGCGCCGCCGTCAAACAGACCAGGACCGGGCGGATCGGCGTGATCGGCACCGTCGGCACGATCGCGTCCCGGGCCTACGAGGACGCCTTCGCCGTCGCGGCGGACGTCACGCTCGCGCTCGCGGCCTGCCCTCGGTTCGTCTCCTTCGTGGAGGCGGGGGACACCTCGTCGCCCGAGCTCCGCGAGGTCGCCGCCGGGTACCTCGCCCCGATCCGGGCGGCCGAGGTCGACACGCTCGTGCTCGGCTGTACGCACTACCCGCTCATGTCGGCCGCGATCCAGTACGTGATGGGCCCCGACGTCACCCTCGTGTCGAGCGCCGAGGAGACCGCGAACGACGTCTACCGGCGGCTCGTCGAGCACGGCCTCGAGCGCACCGCGAGCACGCCGCCGACCTACGCGTTCGAGTCGACCGGGGCCGATGCGGCGGGGTTCATCCGACTCGCCCGTCGGTTCCTCGGCCCGGAGGTCTCGAGCGTCGGCCACCTCGAGACGGGCGCCATCGTCCTTCCCCCCGGGGCCGTCCGGGCGGCGACCAGCCGCTCGGCGGGACCCGACCCGACCACCCGCACCGTGCCTCCAGCCCGGACCGAGAGGAACCCATGACCGCCACCGACGGCACCGTCCGCATCGACGGACGCCAGAACACCGACCACCGACCCGTCACCATCGAACGCGGCTGGAGCAGCCAGGCCGAGGGCAGCGCGCTCATCTCGTTCGGGAACACGAAGGTGCTCTGCACCGCGTCGTTCACGAACGGCGTCCCGCGCTGGCTGCAGGGCAAGGGCACCGGCTGGGTCACCGCCGAGTACGCGATGCTGCCCCGGTCGACGAACGAGCGCATGCAGCGTGAGTCGATCAAGGGGAAGGTCGGCGGTCGCACGCACGAGATCTCCCGGCTGATCGGTCGGTCGTTGCGCGCAGTGGTCGACACGAAGGCGCTCGGCGAGAACACGCTCGTCATCGACTGCGACGTCCTCCAGGCCGACGGCGGCACCCGCACGGCGTCGATCACCGGCGCCTACGTCGCGATGGTGGACGCGATCGAGTGGGGTCGCGAGCGCGGCTTCGTGGCGAAGAAGGCGACGCCGCTGTCCGACAGCGTGCAGGCGATCTCGGTCGGGATCGTCGGCGGGGTGCCGATGCTCGACCTGGCGTACGAGGAGGACTCCCGCGCCGACACCGACATGAACATCGTCACGACCGGGTCCGGCAAGTTCATCGAGGTGCAGGGCACCGCGGAGCACGCGCCGTTCGATCGCGACGAGTTGAACGCGCTGCTCGACCTCGGCCTGGCGGGCAACGCCTCGCTCGCCGCCGTGCAGCGTGCCGCGCTGGGGCTCGCATGACCGGCGACGGCACCACCGCCGAGCCTGCGGGCACGGCCGAGCCCGGGGGCACCGGGCGCACCGTCGTCCTCGCGACGCACAACCAGGGGAAGGTCGCCGAGCTGCGCGAGATCCTCGGCGAGGCCCTCGGCGGCGTGGAGCTCGTCGGGTACGACGGTCCGGAGCCCGTCGAGGACGGCGACACCTACGCGGCGAACGCGCTCATCAAGGCGCGGGCGGCCGTCGCGCACACCGGGCTGCCGGCGCTCGCCGATGACTCCGGGATCGCCGTCGACGTGCTCGGCGGTGCCCCGGGCATCCACTCGGCCCGCTACGCCGGGACCCGTGTCGACGCCGACAACATCGCGCTGCTGCTCCGGAACCTCGAGGGCGTCGTCGAGCGGACGGCGGCCTTCGTGTGCGCCGCGGCGTTCGTGACCCCCGCCGGGGTCGAGCACGTCGTCGAGGCGGTGTGGAACGGCGAGGTGCTGACCGCGCCCGTCGGCGACGGCGGCCACGGCTACGACCCGGTGTTCGGGCCGGACGACGCGCCCGGTTCGGCGGCGCAGCTCACCCGCGCCGAGAAGAACGCGTTGAGCCACCGCTCGAAGGCGTTCCGGGGGATCGCGCCGATCGTGCGGGAGTACGTCGCGGTCTGACCCCGACGACGGCCGGAACGGGACCGCCCCCCCCCCCCCCCGCCGGGGGGGGGGGGGGGGGGGGGGGGGGGGGGGGGGGGGCGGGGGGCGCCG
>JASCOJ010000063.1 GCA_029959645.1 Microbacteriaceae bacterium PS02332
CGCCCCCGCCGCGCCCCCACCCCCGGCCGGGGCGCCCCCCCCCCCGGGGGGCCGGGCCCCCCCGGCCGGCGTGTGGTCGCGCCGGGCGCTACGCCGCCCGGCGGTGTCGACGGACGGCCAGGAGTCCGCCGCCGGCGGCCAGCAGGACGAGTGCTGCCGCGAGGCCACTCCCGAGCGCAACACCGGTGAAGGCGAGTTCGCCGGACATGGGCAGCACGCGGGTGCCGTCCCAGCCGATGAGCGAACCGTCCGCGGCGACGACCGCGACGCGGTGCGCACCCGGGGCGGCGTCGGACGGGACCGTTACCCGCACGGTGCCGTCGGCGGCCACGGTCGGGGTGCCCAGGAGCACCGGGGTCGAGTACCACCAGACGGCGACCTGCTCACCGGCGTGCTCGCGGCCGATGCCGACCGTGACGGTCTCGCCGGCGCGGACCGTGGCGGGCACGGTGATCCCGCCCCGGGTGCCGTCGGTCAGGACCGGTGTGGCCGGGACGGAGCCCCCGCCGCCCGGGGCCGGCGTCGGGATCGGGCCACCGTCGCCAGGAGCCGGCGTCGGAGTGCCGTTGCCGGGCGCGGGCGTCGGCGTACCGGTCCCGGGCGCGGGCGTCGGCGTGCCGTCGCCGGGCGCGGGCGTCGGCGTGCCGTCGCCGGGCGTCGGCGTCGGGGTGGGCGCCGGCGTGGGCGTCGTGCACGGCAGGGTGCCGGTGCGGAGCGACGCGCCGTCCGTGTCGGCGTCGTCCGCGTAGAAGGTCGCTCGGTGGCCGTCGGTGCAGACGTCCGAGATCGTGAAGCCCTCGTTCGCGAGCGCGCGGTCCGCCCCCGCCGGCGCCTCGTACACGTGGGCGAGCGAGAACGCCCCGTCGGTGACCTCGTAGCGCGCGGTGCGGCCGGAGCACGCCTCGTCGCAGACCACCCAGAGGGCGTCGAGTTCGGGGTCGAACTGCACCTCGGCGACGAGGGAGAACGGCGACGCGATGGTGGCGACGCGCTGCGACGAACCGTCCGCCATGAGCGCGTAGGCGTACACGCTGGCGGTGCCCTCGACGCCGACGAGGAACAGCCCGCCGCCGTGCCCCGGGTAGGAGGCCGGTGCGTAGACGCCGCCGGTGTGCTCGTCCCGGAACCCGTGCCCGGTGAGCCACGAGTCGGGCACCCAGGTCACGCCCTCGAGCCCGGCGTTCGCGCCGAGTCCGGGGAAGTCGGCCGCGAGGTCCCACTCCGCGGTCGCCCGCAGCGTCGACTCGGAGCCGGTCGTCGGGGCGTAGCGGAGCACCGACGGGCGGCTCGTGCCCTTCACTGCGTTGTCCCGCTCGGTCGACACGTAGACCGCGCCGGGGTCGTCGCTCGTGACGGTGACGCCCTCGGCGTCCGGCGTCCCGGAGCCGTCGGCGTACCGGAGTCGGCTGCCGGCGGCGTTCGACGGCGCCCAGCCGCCGGACCCGTCGGACACCAGGCGGTAGAGCAGCCCGTCGCCGTTCTGCACGGCCCAGACCACACCGCCGCCGGTCGCCGTGGCCGAGGACTGCCAGTCGAGGCCGCTCAGATCACCGGAGAAGGTGCCCTCGGCGTCCAGGACGGTCTCGTCCGGGCCGCCGGGCCAGGGCTCGGCGGTGACGACGCCCGCGAAGCGGTTCGCCGCGCCCTTCGTCGGCTCGGCGGTCTCGGCGAAGGTGCCGGTGCCGTCCGGGTTCCGACCCCAGGTCGTGGCCGCGTGGGCGCTCCAGCTGAAGGAGTCGACCAGGACGCCGGCCGGGGTCCAGAGCCGCGCCGAGTCCGCCTTGCCGAGACCGAACCCGAAGGCGGCCTCGTCGAGCACGGTGAAGCCACCGGGGGCGATCGTCGTCCCCGCCGGGACCGTGTACGTGTGGGCTGCGGTGTCCTCGGCGTCCCGGAACACGAAGCCACCGAGGTCGACGGTCGTCGTCCCGGTGTTGACGAGCTCCACCCAGTCGCCCGGGGTGCCGTCCTGCGACTCGACCTCGTTGACCCGGATCGGGGACGAGCAGTCGTTCGCGGCGCCCTTCGTCGAGCGGGTGGTCTCGACGAGGGTGGTGGTCCCGGCGCAGCGGCCGTAGGTCACGGCAGCGTGCTGCTGCCAGGCGAAGGACAGGACCTGGGCGCCGGTGGTGTCGGAGAACCGGACCTCGTCGGGGTTTCCGAGGCCGAAGTCGAAGCCGGGCGCGGTGGAGGACCGCTGGTCGACCACGAGGAAGCCGCCCGCGGCCACGACCGACCCGGCGGGCAGCACGTACGGGATGTGTGCGTCGCTGTCGTCGAGCATCGACCAACCGCTGACGTCGATCGCTGCGGACGACGTGTTCGCCAGCTCGACCCAGTCGACGTCGTCGCCGTTCGACTCGACCTCGTTGATGACGAGCCCGGCCGGGGCCGCAGCGGTCGGCGCCGCAGCGCTCGGTGCCAGGCGCTCGACGGGTGCGGCGGTCGCGGGGCTGGCGGCGAGGACGCCCGCCGCGAGGACGAGGCCCGTCGCGAGCGAGGCGCCGAGGCGCAGGGCGGGAGGACGCATGCAGGGTTCCTTCGGGCAGGGGACCGGACCTGCGGAACTGTTCAGCACCCGGACGACCATCGGGTGACCCGACGGTGAACGGGAGGTGTCGCGGTGCGCGCACGACCGCCGCCGTCGCCGCCGTCGCCGCCGACGGGCTCACTGCCCGGGCACCCGCACTGGTTTCCGGCCACGCGCACCGTTACCCTGACCGCATGACGGACCTCCGCCTCGAAGAACTCTCCGCAGCGACCGCCGCCGCGGCCAACTCGCTGACGCTGAAGCCCGGGCAGGAGCAGTTCGTGCAGCCGACCTCCTACGCGCAGGCGGAGTCGGACGTGAAGCCGAGCGCTTCCTGGCCGCGGGTCGTGCTCGACGGCGACGAGGTCGTCGGCCTCATCATCGGCAGCTTCGACGCCGAGAACGCCCAGGAGGAACTCCGCAGCTGCATCTGGCGGGTGAACGTCGCCGCGAACGCGCAGGGCCGCGGTGTCGGTCGCTTCGCCGTGCACGGGCTGGCCGACGAGGCCCGCAAGCGCGGCTTCGAACGGCTCACCGTCGTGTACGAACCGGGCACGGGCAGCCCGGAGGCGTTCTTCCAGGCCCTCGGCTTCACGGTCGTCGGCGAGACGCAGTACGGCGACCACGTCGCGGCCCTGACGCTGTAGTGCCGGACGCGCACCCGGGCGACGACCCGGGCCGCGATCCCGCGGAGATCGGCGCCCTCGACGCCGGCGCCGACATCGACTTCGGCGCCGCGGTGGCCGACGTGGTCCGCTCGATCCCGCCGGGGCACGCGATGACCTACGGCGACGTCGCCGCCGTGCTCGGGTCCAGGGCGTCCCGGGCCGTCGGCCGCGTCATGGCCCTCGAGGGCGCGGACCTGCCGTGGTGGCGGGTCGTCCGCGCCGGCGGGTGGTTCGCGACCGGACACGAGCAGCGCGCGCTCGAGCACCACCGCGCCGACGGCACCCCGCTCGTCGAGGGCACGGCCGGGTGGCGGGTGGACCTGCGCCGTGCGCGGTGGTCCCCCGACGTCGAGGACGCACCCTGAGCCTCCCGGCCGACGCGCCCGCCACTCCCCGCCCGCGCGGGCTCGTCTCCCGAGCGACCGGCCCGCTGCTCGGCTTCGTCGCGGCGCTGGTGTCCACCCTCGGCTCCTGGG
Organism: Microbacteriaceae bacterium PS02332; assembly: GCA_029959645.1. Lineage (GTDB taxonomy): Bacteria > Actinomycetota > Actinomycetes > Actinomycetales > Microbacteriaceae > Curtobacterium. Next base: position 3,675 of record JASCOJ010000063.1, read on the forward strand.
TCCCGTCCTACTGGAGCGACGAGGCCGCCACGGTCCGCGCGGTCTCCCTCACCCCGGCCGGGCTGCTCGCGTTCGTGCAGCACCGGGACGCCGTGCACGTGGTGTACGACCTGGCGCTCCTCGGGTGGTCTCGGCTGGCGGGCACGAGCGAGTTCGCGCTCCGCTTCCCGTCCGCCGTCGCGGTCGGCGCGACGGCGTGGATGCTCGTCGTGCTGCTGCGCCGGCACGGGCTCGCGTCGACCGGTGTCGTCGCAGCGCTCCTGTTCGCGGTGCTGCCGCGGACGACGCTCATCGGCACGGAGGCCCGCTCCACCGCCCTCACCGCCGCCCTCGTGACCGCGGTCGTGCTCGTCGCCGACGAGGCGGTCCGGCGTGGTCGGCTCCGCACCGTGGTGGCATTCGGTGTCCTCGCCGCCGTGACGACCGCCGTCTTCGTCGACGCGGCGTTGGCCGTCGTCGCCGCGCTCGTCGCGGTCGCGGTCCTCGTGGTCGTCCGGGAGGCCCGGCTCACCACGTTCCTGCGGCTCGCCGTCGCCGGGGTGGTCGGCGTCGCCGCCGCGGCGCCGGTCGTCTTCACCGCGTCCGGGCAGCGCGAGCAGATCGCCTGGCTCGGCACGCAGTCGTCGGTGAACCCGTGGACGGTGCTCGCCGAGCCCTGGGCGGAGTCGTCCGCCGGCGTGGCGGTGCTCGGCGCGGTGGCGCTCGTCGTCGGCCTCGTGCTGCTCCGCCGGGTCGTCGCCGTCGCCGGGGTGCGGCTCATGGTGCTCGTGGCGGCGTGGATGCTCGTCCCCGGCGCCCTGCTCGTCGCCGCGGACGCGGTCGCCGGGCCCCTGTACACGTCCCGGTACCTCGCGTTCTGCGTACCCGCGGTGGCCGTCGGGATCGCGTTCGTCGTGACGACGGTGGCCGGGACGGTGCGACGCGCGCGGTGGGTCCCCGTCGTCGCGGTGCTGCTCGTGGCGACCGTGGCGGCCCCGACGTGGACCGCGCAGCGGACCCCGACCGGCAAGGCCGGCGCCGACCTCAGGCAGCTCGCCGAGGTCGTCGCCGAGCGCGCCGAGCCGGGCGACGCCGTCGTCTTCGTGCCCGGGCGGAGCCGTGCGCTCGACCCGCGGCAGTCCCTCGCGGCCTACCCCGAGGCGTACCGCGGGCTCGTCGACGTCGCGCTCGTGCTGGCGTTCCCCGCGACGGGGACGTTCTCCGACCGGACGGCGCCCCTCGCGGAACACCCGGACCGACTGCGCGGCACTGACCGCGTCTGGTGGCTCGCCCCCGCCGACCGTGGTTGCACGGTCGGTGCCGATGCCCGCACGTTGCGGGCTCTCGGCTTCACGGCCGCGGAAGTCGCCCGCCCCGGTCGCGACGTCGTCTGCCGCTGGTCCCGCTGACCCCACCGGTCAGGCGTCGAAACGGGTGCTCAGCGGTGGTAGACGTCACGACGGTGCTCGACCGTCACGATCCGGACGACGAGCTGTCGCTCGACGATGTCGTAGAGGATCCGGTACTCACCACGTCGAGCCGAGTACAGCGGTTCGAGCGGCGGCCGGAGCTGCTTGCCGACCCGGCGCGGGTTCTCGGCGAGGGGCCCGACGATGAACTCGAACGCGGCCGCCGCAACGGCCTCCGGCAAGCCGAACTCGAGAGCACGTCGTGCACTCCGGGAGAACACGAGGTCGTAGCGCTCGCTCACTCGCCGAGACGGCCTCTGGCCATGAGCGCCGCCCGGACTTCGGCTTCAGTGCTCGACTCACCATCGTGCAGTTCGTCCAGTGCACGCTGCAACGCGGCGACCTCATCGGGCCGGCTGAGCACGTCGACGGTCTCGAGCAGAGCGTCGTAGTCGTCAGCACTCAACACCACAGCGACTCGGCTGCCGTTGCGGGTGACGTCGAACCGTTCGTGTGTCGAGACGGCGGACTCGACCAGCTTCGAGAAGCCAGCACGAGCATCAGCGAGCGACAGCGTGGTCATGTACACGATTCTAGCGCGAAGCTCGGTCAGGCGTCGAAGCGGGTGCCCTTCGGGTTCGACGGCAGCAGGAACATCACGAGCAGCACGAGCGACCCGACGCCGACGAGCACGTGCAGGAACTGCCAGAACCCGGACAGGTTCGCGTCGTGCAGGCGCCGGGCGCCGAGGGCGAGCGACCCGATGAGCGTCAGCAGGGTCCAGAGCACCATGAGGTAGCTGCCCGCCTGGCTCTCCGGGAACGGCTCGCGCGTGAACAGCGTCGGTACGAGCTGCAGCACCAGTGCGACGGCGAACGAGGCGATCGACCACCACCAGAACTCGGACCGGGAGGCCCGCCCGGTGAACACGGTGTACTTGCGGACGAAGCGGCGGACCGCCTCGCCGAAGGGGGCGCCGTAGAAGGGGTCGCGGAGGGCGACCCCACCCGGCTGCACGCTGTCGGTGGTCATCCGCCCAGCCAACCACGCGCGCCCCGGGCGTCGCGCCCCCGGACGCACAGCGCGCCCCGGCGGGACGGGGCGCGATGTGCGGAGCGGGGTGCGATGCCGGTCAGACCAGCGAGTCCCGCCAAGCCGCGTGCAGCTGGGCGAACCGGCCGGTGCCGGCGATGAGGTCGGCGGGGGTGCCGTCCTCGACGATCCGGCCGTACTCCATCACGAGCACCCGGTGGGCGATCGCGACGGTGGACAGCCGGTGCGCGATGATCACGGCGGTGCGGTCCGCGAGGAGGGTCTCGAGGCCCTCCTGCACGAGCCGCTCCGACGGGATGTCGAGCGACGCCGTGGCCTCGTCGAGGATGAGCACCTTCGGGTCGGCGAGGAACGCCCGGGCGAAGGAGAGCAGCTGGCGCTGCCCGGCCGACACCCGGCCGCCGCGCTTGTTCACGTCGGTGTCGTACCCGTCCGGCAGCGCGGTGATGAAGTCGTGCGCGCCCACGGCCTTCGCGGACGCGACGATCTCGTCGCGGGAGGCACCCGGCTTGCCGAGCTCGATGTTGTCGGCGACCGACCCGGAGAACAGGTACGCCTCCTGCGTGACCATGACGATCGCGCGACGCATGTCCTTCGGGTCGAGCTCGCGCAGGTCCACGCCGTCGAGCGTCACCGCACCCGAGGTCGGGTCGTAGAACCGCGCCATGAGCTTCGCGAGCGTCGACTTCCCGGCACCGGTCGACCCGACGAGGGCGATGGTCTGCCCGGCCGGGATGTGCAGGTCGAACGTCGGGAGCACCACGCGGTCGGCCGTGTAGGCGAACTCCACGTGTTCGAAGTCCACCCGCCCGGCGGCGTCCGGCAGGGCCTTCGGGTGCACCGGGTCCGGCACGCTCGGCTGCTCCTCGAGGACACCGGAGATCTTCTCCATCGCCGCCGAGGCCGACTGGTAGCTGTTGTAGAACATCGCGAGGTCCTGCGCCGGGTCGAAGAACCGCTTGGCGTAGAGCGCGACCGCGAGCAGCGCGCCGATCTCCAGCGACCCGCCGACGACGCGGAAGCCGCCGACCACGACGACGGCGGCGAGCGTCGCGTTGCCGATGAGCACCAGGCCCGGGTCGAAGATCCCGAACAGGTTGAACACGCGGGCGTTCGCCTGCCGGTTCAGCTCGACCTGCTCGCCGTACTCGGTCTCGTTGCGGGACTCCTTGCGGAACGCCTGCACCGCACGGATGCCGGTCATCGTCTCGACGAAGTGCACGATCACGCGGGCACTCGTCGTGCGGGTCGAACGGAAGAGCTGCGACGAGCGCACCTGGAACCACCGGGTGAGGAACCACAGCGGCACGAGCGCGATCGCGAGCACCAGGCCCGAGGTCGGGTCGAGGAACACCAGGGCCACGGCGGTGAACACCATGTAGAGCACGCCCTGGATGAGCTGGTTCAGTCCGGAGTCGAGCAGCTCCCGGATCGAGTCGAGGTCGCTCGTCTGGCGCGAGATGATCCGGCCCGACGTGTACGTCTCGTGGAACTCGAGCGACAGCCGCTGCGTGTGCAGGAACACCCGCTTCCGCAGGTCGTACAGGATCGCCTGGCTGATCCGCGCCGCCAGCACGGTGTACCAGGCGGTGAGGACGGCCCCGACGACCGCGATGGTCACGTAGAGCCCGACGACGGCGAACGCCGGCGTCCAGTCGGCCTGGTCCGTGACCGCGGGCAGGGCGTTGTCGATGCCCCACGCGATGAGCGCCGGACCGGCGACCTGGCCGGCGGTGGAGACGACCACGACGACCGCGATCGCCCACAGCCGGGCCTTGAGCGGCGCCGCGAGCGAGCCGAGCAGCGCGACGGACCGACGCCGGAGGCGACGGCTCTCCGCCTTGCTGAAGTCCTCGCGCTCCTCGCCGCGCACGCCGTGCACGGTGATCGACGCGGTGACGGGCGCAGCGGCCTCCGCGCCCTCGGTTCCGGTGCCGATCTCCGCGACCGGTACGGAGCCGCCCGGCTCCTGGTCGACGGCCACGGCCGGGGTCTGGTCGGTCTCGTTGCTCATGCCATCGCCTCCTCTCGGTCCTTCGCATCGTCGTCGTCGAGCGACGAGATGACGTAGCGGTAGTGCTCGTTGGTGGCCATCAGCTCCGAGTGGGTGCCGACGGCGGTGACGCGGCCGTCCTCCATGAGCGCCACCCGGTCGGCGAGCGTCACGGTGGAGGGCCGGTGGGCGACGATCAGCGAGGTCGTCTCGTCGAGGACGCGGCGGAGGCCAGCCTCGACCCGCGCCTCGGTGTCCACGTCGAGCGCGGACAGCGGGTCGTCGAGGACGAGCACGCTCGGTCGTGCGGCGATCGCCCGGGCGAGCGCCAGCCGCTGGCGCTGCCCGCCGGAGAGCGACAACCCCTCCTCGCCCACGCGGGTGTCGACGCCGTCGGGCAGGTCGTCGACGAAGGACGCCTGCGCGATGTCGAGGGCCTCCCGCATGATCCGCTCTGCCTCCGCACCGGAGAGGTCCGGTCGGCCGAGCAGCACGTTCTCGCGGACGCTCGCCGAGAAGAGCGTGGCGTCCTCGAACGCGACCGCCACGTGGCGGCGGAGCTCCGCCCGGGTCATGGCGCGGACGTCGACCCCGTCGATCGTCACCGATCCCCCGGTGACGTCGTAGAGCCGCGGCACGAGGGCGAGCAGTGTCGTCTTGCCCGAGCCGGTCAGGCCGACGAGCGCCATCGTCTCGCCCGGCTCGAGGTGCAGGTCGACGCCGTCCACGAGGTCGGCGACCCCCTCCGGCGAGTCCTGGTACCGGAAGTGCGTCTGGTTGAACGACAGGGCGCCGTGCGGCTCCGCGATGGACACCGGGGACGCCGGGTCGGTGATGGTGTTCTCGGAGTCCATGACCTCGAAGAACCGGTCGATCGCGGTCCGGGTGTCGAACGTCATCGACAGGAAGAACCCGATCGACTCGATCGGGAAGCGCAGCACGGTCGCGGTCGAGAAGAACGCGAACAGCTGCCCGACGCTCAGCTCACCTTGGCTGGCGAGCCAGATGCCCGCGAGCAGGCACAGCGCGAACGCGACGTCCGGCACGAGCAGCAGCCAGAGCCAGATCGCGGCGATGGCCTTCGCCTTCTCGATCTCGGTGCCGCGGAGCTGCTCGGCCTGCACGGCGAACTCGTCGAGCTTGTACCGCCCGCGACCGAACGCCTTGAGCACGCGGATGCCGTGCACCGACTGCTCGACGCTCGTGGCGAGGTCGCCGACCTGGTCCTGGCTGCGGCGGGCGACCACCGAGTACTTGCGCTCGAACAGCACGCTGTTCACCCAGATCGGGATGGAGGCGACGAGGAAGATCAGCCCGAGCAGCCACCCGAAGGTGAACAGCACGACGAAGCCGATGACGATCGTGACGACGTTCACCACGAGCAGCACGATGCCGAACGCCAGCCAGCGCCGGATCAGCGACAGGTCGGACACCGAGCGGGACAGCAGCTGCCCGGACTCCCACCGGTCGTGGAAGGCCACGGGCAGGTCCTGCAGCTTCGCGTAGAGCGCGTTCCGCATGCTCGCCTCGATGCGGGTCGACGGCCGCATCACCATCTTCCGGCGGGAGGCGATGAAGGCGGCCTCGAGCACGCCGAGCGCGAGGACCGCGAGCCCGGCGGGCAGGATGAGCGCGCCGTCGCCGGACGCGAGCGGCCCGTCGACGAGGCCCTGCAGCACGTACGGGATCACGAGTGCGACGACGGAGGCGCCGAGCGCGGCGACCATGCCGCCGAGCAGGCGCCAGCGGTAGGGCTGCACGTAGGGCCAGATCCGCGCGATCGCGCGGACGGTGGACGGACGCGTCTGGTCCGGGGTCGACGTCCGATGGGGGTCCTGGGACATGGGGTGCGTCCTCGTTGCGTCGTGCCGGGCCTCCTGCGGTGACCCGGGTGGTGCCCGGGTCGGACGGGAGGCTCGGCGGTGCGTTGCGTGGTCTGGTCGGCCGGGCACGGGGTCGCCGTGCCACGCGTCGTCGTCGTGGTGCGACGTCGACGTTCGGTCGGGACGACCCGGGGCTCGGGCCCCGGCGCGTCCGGTGTACTGCGCTCGACGAACGGGTGCCGTCGAGCTGTGGGCCCGCTGGGGCCCGGTGGCTGTGGGAGGCAGCCCTACGCGGTCAACGGAGCCGAGCCGACGGGCGCGCCCCGGAGGGGCGCGGCGCGACGGGACGCGAGGCGCCCCGTGCGTCGGGAGTGGTCCCCACGATGCCTGCGATCCCCGTGCGGGCAGCCGTTGCCGCGGTGCCGGTCGTCGCGTTCATCGTCACTCCAGTCGTCGTCTTCGTCACCGTCGTGTCCGCGGTGCCGCCGACCCCGAGGAGTCGTCTGCGTGTGTCGCGGAGCCTTCCAGGTTATTCAGGGCGACTGCGCAGCGCAATGGGCTGGCACGCTTCGATCACTCCGCCGGCGCGCTTCGATCACGTCAGTGGAAGAAGTGCCGCTCCCCGGTGAGGTACATCGTGACGCCGGCGGCCGTCGCCGCGGCGATGACCTCCTCGTCGCGGAGGCTGCCACCCGGCTGGGCGACGGCGCGGACCCCGGCGTCGAGCAGGACCTGCAGGCCGTCGGCGAACGGGAAGAAGGCGTCCGAGGCGGCCACCGATCCGGCAGCGCGGTCCCCCGCCCGGTCCACCGCGAGGTGGCACGAGTCGACCCGGTTGACCTGCCCCATGCCGACGCCGACGCTCGCGCCCTGGTCGGCGAGGAGGATGCCGTTCGACTTCACCGCGCGGCTCGCCTTCCACGCGAACGCGAGGTCGGCGAGGGTCTGCTCGTCGGCCGGTTCGCCGGACACGAGGGTCCAGGTGGACTGGTCGAAGTCGGTGAACCGGTCGGCGTCCTGCACGAGGAATCCGCCGGAGACCTGCTTGAGCTCGCGGTCCGCCAGCGCGAAGTCGCTCGGCAGCGTGAGGAGCCGGATGTTCTTCTTCCGGGACAGCACCTCGAGCGCCTCGGGGTCGAAGGCCGGCGCGACGACGACCTCGGTGAAGATCTCGGCGACCGTCTCGGCCATCTGCTTCGTCACCGGTCGGTTCGCCGCGATGACGCCGCCGAAGGCGGACAGCGGGTCGCACGCGTGTGCGGCGGCGTGCGCCGAGGCGATCGGGTCGACCGCGTCCGGGGCACCGACCGCGATCCCGCACGGGTTCGCGTGCTTGATGATCGCGACGGCCGGCTCGGTGAAGTCGTACGCGGCACGGACGGCCGCGTCGGCGTCGACGTAGTTGTTGTACGACATCGCCTTGCCGTGCAGGAGCGTCGCCTGCGCGATGCCGGTCCCGCCGGGGGCCGTGTAGAGCGCGGCCCGCTGGTGCGCGTTCTCGCCGTAGCGGAGGGTGTCGGCCAGCTCCACGTCGACCGTGAGGGACGTCGGGAACGCGTTCTGTGCCTCCAGGCCGGCGTCATCGGCCGCAGCGGGCTCGTCGGACGCGACCACGTCGGAGGCGAAGTAGGCCGCCACCGCGGTGTCGTACGCGGCGGTGTGTGCGAAGGCCTGTGCCGCGAGGCGCTTCCGCAGCGCGAGCGGGGTGCCGCCGGCGCGGACGGCCTCGACGACCTCGGCGTAGGACGACGGGGAGACGACGATCGCAACGTTCGGGTGGTTCTTCGCCGACGCACGGACCATTGCCGGGCCGCCGATGTCGACGTTCTCGACCACGGTCGCGGTGTCGGCGCCCGAGGCCACCGTCTCGACGAACGGGTACAGGTTCACGACGACGAGCTCGAACGGCGCGATGCCGAGGTCGGCGAGCTGCTGCTCGTGCGACGCCAGGCGGAGGTCGGCGAGCAGGCCCGCGTGCACGGCGGGGTGCAGCGTCTTCACCCGGCCGTCGAGCGACTCGGGGAAGCCCGTGACGCTCGCGACGTCGGTGACCGCGTACCCGGCGTCGCGGATGGTCTGCGCCGTGGAGCCGGTGGAGACCAGCTCCACGCCGGCGTCGGCGAGCGCACCGGCGAGCTCGAGCAGGCCGGACTTGTCGCTCACCGAGATGAGGGCGCGGCGGACGGGGACGACGTCCCGGTCGCGGTACAGGCTGGGGTCGGCGGCGTGCACGCTCATGCGCGGGTGGTGTCCTTCAGGTCGATGTGGCCGGTGGCGATGTCGCGGATGGTCTGGATCAGCAGGCGCCGTTCGACCGGCTTGATCCGGTCGTGGAGCGTGGACTCGGTGTCGCCGGGCAGGACCGGGATGCGCTCCTGTGCCAGGACTGGACCGCTGTCGACGCCGTCGTCCACGACGATGACGCTCGCGCCCGTCTCGGTGACACCGGCGGCGAGGGCGTCCCGGACGCCGTGGGCACCGGGGAACTCGGGCAGGTACGCCGGGTGCGTGTTGATCACGGACGGCCCGAACTCGGCGACCACCGCGGGCGGCAGCAGGCGCATGAGCCCGGAGAGCACGAGGAGGTCGGGCGTCCACGGCCGGATCTGCTCGGCGAGCGCCTGGCCCCACTCGGCGCGGGTCGCGTACCGGGTGAACGGCACCGTGAAGGTGGGGATGTCGTACTCCTCACCGAGCTGGAGCCCCTCGGCGTCACGGTCAGCGCCGATCGCGACGACGCGGGCGGGGTAGTCGGCGTGGCGGGTCGCCTCGAGCAGGGCCCGGAGGTTCGACCCGGTACCGGAGATCAGGACGACCAGTTCGAGCACGGGACCAGCCTAGCGGGGGCCGTGCGCTCGTCGAGGGCTCGCCCCGGGCTGCTCGCTACCGGTCGCCCTTCGGGTGCCGCCACCAGGGCAGTTCATCTTCGGGGATCTGGTCGGTGCTGTCCCAGGTGGTCCCCGCCGGCTGCGCCGGCGTCGCGCGGCCGGTGTCCGCGGGGGTCGAGGGCTCGTCGTCGACGTCGTCGCGCCCGGCCACGAACTCCGCGGTGCTCCACGGGAACGCGGGCTGCTGGGTCTCGGCGGGGTCGGCGGCCGGCCGGGCTGCGCCGCCCTGCTGGTGGACGTCCGGCCCGGTCCCGCCGCCGCGGAGTCGGTCGCGGAGGCTGCCGGCGTGCTCGCGGAGGCTCTCGGCGCGTTCACGGAGTCCTCCGGCACGGCCGGCGGCCCCGTCGTCGCGCTGGCCCGCGCCGTCGCCGCGTTGGCCGGCCCTGCCGCGGAGCTCCTCGACGCGGTCGCGCGCACCGGACGCGGCGGACCGGATGCGCGAACGGAGGCCGTGCTCGGCGCCCGCGGTGTGGTCGTCGGCGTCGAGGCGCTCGGCGGCGACCGCGTCGGTGCGTGCCCAGGCGGGCAGTTCGACGTCTGTCAGGGACGTCCTGCTCGCGGCGCCGGTGTCCACGTCCCCGGCGCCTCGGGACGCTGCGTCAGCCACAGCTGCCCGGTCGGCGACGCCCTCCGCGTCGGTGCCGGTCGACGCAGTGCTGGACGCGCCTGCGTCGGAACGCTCGGAGGCCGGCTCCCCGGTCCGGCCCGTCGCGGCGGCGGACGAGCGGGAGTCGTCCGGACGCCGCGGCGAGGCGGTGGTCACGGCGTCGTGCTCCTCCGCGACGACGAAGCGGTGGACCTCGGTGGTGCGCCCGGCCCCGGCGCGGTCGAGCGTGGCGATGAGCGAGCCGTGCTCGGGCGTCGACGCGGCGGTGGCGACGTCGTCCTCGGCCTCGTGCCACCGCTCGCCGACCCAGGACCGCTCGGGCAGCCGCACGAGGTCGCTGCCGACGGCGAGGGCGATGACGGCCGGGACGCCGACCTCGAGCGCGGCGAAGGCCCCGACGACGAGGCCGTCCGGGCCGACGTCGGTGAGGCGCCCGGGGCCGAGCGACCCCGACGCGAGGGCGGTCACGACGCCGGTGAGCACGCCGGCCACGATCCCGGTGGCCACGCCGCCGAGTGCCCGGTGCAGGGCGGTGTCGGCGCTGCCGAGGGCCCGGACGAGCCGCGGGCGCATGAGCCCACCGACCGCGAAGCCCGCGACGACCGGCACGAGCACCCAGACGAGACCGAACGTGTGCCCGCCGACGGGCAGCGCGCCGAGGACCGGCACGGCGGGGATCGGTCCCAGGGTCGTGCCGAGCGGCGACACCGTCGAGCCGGTGCCGATCGCGAACCCCGGACCGACGAGCCACGCGGTGGCCCAGGCGACGAGGTCGGGCACGAACGCCAGCTGTCCGACGGTGAGCGCGACGCCGCCGACGAGACCCGCGTGCGTGCGTTCGTAGAGCGTGATGACCTCGGCGAACGACCCGAGGAGCAGGAAGCCGACGAGCAGCGCCGCGGCCGCGACCACGGCGGCCGTGGCGGTGGTGCCGGCGCGGAGGCCGAAGGCGGCCACGGCGCGCCACGGCGACGGCACGCGGTCGAACAGTCCGGTCACGCCCTCGGTGAGGGGGTCGGCGGCCAGCCCGCGGCGACGGCGGCACACCTCGGCGGCGGCGACGGCGGGGATGCCGAACCAGAGCGCGGGGGCGACGACGGCCTGCCAGACCACGGGGGCGGTCGCGGCCGAGGTGGACGACAGCGCGACCGCGAGCCCGAGCAGCGCCGTCACCGCGGTGCCGACGAGCAGGCCGGTGACGCGGTGCTCGGTCTCGGCGAACCGCCTCCCGGCACGCCCGCCGAGCCAGGCGGTGACGACCGCGAACCCCAGGACCGCGAGCGTGACGGTGATCGGGGCGACCCCACCGGAGACGCCGGCGGCCTCCGCGGCGGCGGACCCGAGCGTGAAGGTGACGTCGACGCCGTGCCCGATGAGCCAGACGCTGCCGGCGGCCTTCCAGAAGACGTCCCAGTCGACCTGCAACCCGTACTGGAAGCCCCACAGCAGGGTGAGCGGCACGAGGGCGATCCCGAGGCCGACGCCGACCGTGACGACCGCCTCGATCGCGGCGAGCAGAGCGGTTCCCAGGCGGTTCATCGCAGCGAGGATACGTCGGCCGCCCTGCGGGCTCCCGGTGCCGCGCCGCCACCGGACGGACGGGAGGCCCGCCACCCGCTGGGGACGGGCCTCCCGGTCGGGACGTGGTGCGGCTACTTCGCGCCGACGACCTCGCGGAGCAGCGCGGCGGTCTCGGACGGCGTCTTCCCGACCTTGACGCCGGCGGCCTCGAGCGCCTGCTTCTTCGCCTCGGCCGTGCCGGCGGAGCCGGACACGATCGCGCCGGCGTGGCCCATCGTCTTGCCCTCGGGGGCCGTGAAGCCCGCGACGTACCCGACGACCGGCTTGGTGACGTGCGCCTTGATGTAGTCGGCGGCACGCTCCTCGGCGTCGCCGCCGATCTCACCGATCATCACGATGGCCTCGGTCTCCGGGTCGGCCTCGAACGCGGCGAGCGCGTCGATGTGCGTCGTCCCGATGACCGGGTCGCCGCCGATGCCGATGGCGGTCGAGAAGCCCAGGTCACGCAGCTCGTACATCATCTGGTAGGTCAGGGTGCCGGACTTCGACACGAGGCCGATCGGGCCCTTGCCGGTGATCGTCGCCGGGGTGATGCCGACGAGCGACTCCCCCGGGGTGATGATGCCGGGGCAGTTCGGCCCGATGATCCGGGTCTTCCCGCCGAGGGCCTTCGCGTGCGCCCAGAACTCCGCGGAGTCCTGCACGGGGATGCCCTCGGTGATCACGACGACGAGGGGGACCTCGGCGTCGATGGCCTCCATCACGGCGTCCTTCGCGAACGCCGGCGGGACGAAGACGATCGAGACGTCGGCACCGGTGGTGTCGACGGCCTCGCGCACGGAGCCGAAGACGGGGAGCTCGACGTCGCCGTGGGTGACGGTCGTGCCGGCCTTGCGGGCGTTGACACCACCGACGACCTGCGTGCCGGCCTTGAGCATGAGGGCGGTGTGCTTCGTGCCCTCGCCGCCCGTGATGCCCTGGACGATGACCTTGGAGTCCTTGGTGAGGAAGATCGACATGGTCAGTCCCTTCAGGCCGCTGCGGCGGCGAGTTCGGCGGCCTTCTCGGCCGCGTCGTCCATGGTCGCGGCGACGGTGACGAGCGGGTGCGCCGCCTCCGCCAGGATCCGACGACCCTCGTCCACGTTGTTGCCGTCCAGGCGGACGACGAGCGGCTTCGTGGCCGCGTCGCCGAGGATGCCCAGGGCGGCGACGATGCCGTTCGCGACGGCGTCGCAGGCGGTGATGCCGCCGAAGACGTTCACGAAGACGCTCTTCACCTGCGGGTCGCCGAGGATGACGTCGAGCCCGTTGGCCATGACCTCGGCCGATGCGCCGCCGCCGATGTCGAGGAAGTTGGCGGGCTTGACGCCGCCGTGGCGCTCTCCGGCGTAGGCGACGACGTCGAGCGTCGACATGACGAGCCCCGCGCCGTTGCCGATGACGCCGACCTGGCCGTCGAGCTTGACGTAGTTGAGGCCGTGCGCCTTCGCCTTGGCCTCGAGCGGGTCCTCGCTCGCGGTGTCCTCGAGCTGGGCGTGCCCCTCGTGGCGGAAGTCGGCGTTCTCGTCGAGGGTGACCTTGCCGTCGAGGGCCAGGATCTGCCCGTCGCCGGTGCGGACGAGGGGGTTGACCTCGACCAGCGTGGCGTCCTCGCCGGCGAAGACGTCGTAGAGCTTCACGAACACGCCGGCGACCTGCTCGACGAGCTCGTCGGGGAACCCGGCCTGACGTGCGATCGCCTCGCCCGCCTCCTGGTTGATGCCGGTCAGCGGGTTCACCTCGACGCGGGCGAGTGCCTCGGGCTTCTCGACCGCGAGCTGCTCGATCTCCATGCCGCCCTCGACGCTCACGAGCGACAGGTACGAGCGGTTTGCCCGGTCGAGCAGCACGGAGAAGTAGAACTCCTCGGCGATGTCGGCACCCTGGGCGACCATGACGCGCTGCACGGTGTGGCCCTTGATGTCGAGGCCGAGGATCGCGGACGCGTGCTCGAACGCCTCGTCCGGGGTCTTCGCGACCTTCACGCCGCCGGCCTTGCCACGGCCGCCGACCTTCACCTGCGCCTTGACGACGACCACACCGCCGATCTGCTCGGCCGCTGCCTTCGCCTCCTCGGGGGTGTCGGCGATGATGCCCTGCAGCACAGGGACGCCGTAGGACTCGAAGAGGTCCCTGGCCTGGTACTCGAAAAGATCCACGCTGTTCTTCTTCCCGCACTCGTCGCGCGTCGGCAGTCGGTCAACCGGTCGCAGCACTCACCATCGAGGGTCGCTCGATGTCGAGACAACGGCCGTGACCGAGCCTAGCGCCGGCAGGTGGATGCACGATCTGCCTGTGGAGGACCCGGGTCCCGGCGTGCCGAGGAGTCCGACATGCGCCCGCTGGACAGAGCGCCGCCGGGTCGTCCGGGGGACGCAGTTGCTCGGGATCCAGCCAGGGCACCCCAGGCACGGTCGACGGGTGCACAAGGAACTCCGTACCCGGACCGCCGACGTCTTCGGCTGGGACCTCCACCCCGAGCAGGAGACCGTCGTCGACGCCGTGCTCGCCGGCCGCGACGCCGTCGCCCTGATGCCGACCGGCTCGGGCAAGTCCGCGATCTACCAGGTCGCCGCCCTCGCCCTCGACGGCGCGGTCGTCGTCGTCTCGCCGCTCGTCGCGCTGCAGGAGGACCAGGTCGTCGGCATCGAGGACCACCCGGACGCCCCGCGCGCCGTCACGATCAACGCGACCCGCGGGCGCCGCGAGCTCGACGAGGCCTGGGACGCCGTGGCCTCCGGCGAGGCGAAGTACGTCTTCCTGGCCCCCGAGCAGCTGGCCAAGGACGAGGTCGTCGACAAGCTCCGCGAGGCCGGCGTCGCACTCGTCACGGTCGACGAGGCGCACTGCGTGTCGAGCTGGGGCCACGACTTCCGGCCGGACTACCTCGTGCTCGGCGAGGTCATCGAGCGCCTGGGACGGCCGCCGGTCCTCGCGATGACCGCGACCGGTTCCACCCCCGTCCGCACGGAGATCATCGAACGCCTCGGCATGCGCGACCCGCTCGTCGTCGCCACGGGCTTCGACCGGCCGAACCTGCGCTTCGAGGTCGTCCGGCACACGGGCGAGGACGAGAAGCGGGAGGCGGTCGTCGAGCAGGTCGTCGGGCTCGAGGGCGCGGGCATCGTCTACGTGGCCACGCGTGCCGAGACGCTCGTCTACGCCGACGAGCTCGTCGAGAGCGGCCGGCGGGCCAAGGCGTACCACGCGGGCCTCAAGGTCCGGGACCGGGAGCGCGTGCACCACGACTTCCTCGACAACGAGATCGACGTCGTCGTCGCCACGAGCGCGTTCGGGATGGGCATCGACAAGCCCGACGTCCGGTTCGTCGTGCACGCCGACGTGCCCGAGTCCGTGGACGCCTACTACCAGGAGGTCGGCCGGGCCGGACGGGACGGCGACGTCGGCCTGACCACGCTGCACTACCGCGCCGAGGACCTCGGTCTCCGCCGCTTCTTCGCGTCCGGGTCCCCGCGTCCGGCGTCGCTGCGCGCCGTGTTCGACGCCGTCCCGGCCGAGGGCACGATCGCCCGGTCCGACCTGGCCGAGCGCTCGGGGCTCGCCGCCCGGACGGCCGGCCGGTGCGCGAACGCCCTGGTCGAGGCCGGTGCGCTCGAGGACGGCGAGCACGGCCTCCGTCGCCGCCGCGGAGGCCCGACCGACGCCGCAGCGGCAGCGGACCTCGCCAAGGCACACGCGAAGGAGCGCGAGGAGGTCGAGGAGTCCCGGATCGCGATGATGCGCCGCTTCGCCGAGACCACGGGCTGCCGCCGACAGTTCCTGCTCGGCTACTTCGGTGACGAGCTGGCCGAGCCGTGCGGCAACTGCGACACCTGCTCCGCGGGCACGGCCACCGCCGAGGACGCCCACGGAGCCGACGGGTCGCACGACGCCGAGTGGCCGCCGGAGGCACCGGTCGAGCACCCCCAGTGGGGCCGCGGCACCGTCATGAGCACCGAGGACGACCGCGTCACGGTCTTCTTCGAGTCGGCCGGCTACCGCACCCTCGGCCTGGCCGACGTCGAGGAACGGCACCTGCTCGAGCGGGTCTGACCGCCCGACGGTCCGGGGGAAGGCGCCGGGGCGCCCCCCCCCCGCCGGCCCC
>JASCOJ010000064.1 GCA_029959645.1 Microbacteriaceae bacterium PS02332
CGCGGACGCTCGCCGGAGTTCGGGTCAGCGGCGGGCGTCCGCGTCGACGCACGGCTCCGACGGTGGAGACGCGCGCGCTCGGTCGTCGGGCGGAGCAGGGACTCCGCGTGAGTCAGGGGAACTCGCGACGACCCGGGCGACGGTACGCGCCGCGGCTGGGCACCGCGGTCCGATGACCGGTCTGCGCACGACGGGGAGGTCCGGACGATGCCGCCGACGGGGACTGGCGCACCGCCCGGAGGAACGGTAGGTTCCCAGCAGAGGGAAAAAACCCCGTCGCCACGGCGAGGGGAGCGTGCACGCGACTCGGACGAGACGCCACTTCGTCACCGAAGGAGTGCACTCGTGTCCACCACCGTCCCTCGTCCTCAGGCCACGTCGCCGGCCGGCCTCCGCGACGCCTGGCTCGCCCTCGCCGGGCTCTCCGCCGTGTTCCTCGTCGAGATGCTCGACAACTCGGTGCTCAACGTCGCGCTGCCGACGATCGGCCGTGACCTGCACGCCTCCACGACCGGTCTGCAGTGGGCCACCGGTGCGTACTCCGTCGCGTTCGGCGGTCTCATGCTGCTGTTCGGTGCCGTCGCCGACCGGGTCGGACGCCGCCGGGTGATGCTCGTCGGGCTCGTGCTGCTCGGCCTCGCGAGTGCCGCGACCGCGTTCGTCGGCTCGACCGAGGAGCTCATCGCGGTCCGCGCCGCGATGGGGGTCGCCGCGGCGATGACCACCCCCGGGTCGATGGCGCTCGCGTTCCGGCTCTTCGACACCGACGGACTCCGGGTCCGCGCGCTGACGGTGATCTCCACCGCCGGGCTCGTCGGCCTCGCGGTCGGCCCGACCGTCGGCGGGCTCGTGCTGGCGGTGGCGCCGTGGCAGGTGCTCCTGCTCGCCGACGTGCCGATCGCCGTGCTCGCCCTCGTCGGCATCCGGCTCGGTGTCGGCGCGGACGACCCGGCCGGTCTCCACCGCGACCCGGTCGACGTCGTCGGTGCCGTCCTCGGCACCGTGGCCGTGGTGGGCGCCCTGACCACGCCGACGTGCGTGGTCGACGCGGGGTGGGCCTCCTGGCCGACCGCCGTCGTGGTCGTCGGCACGGTCGTCGCCGTCGTCGGCTTCGTCCTGCGCGAGCGGGCCGCGCGGCACCCGCTGCTCGACCTCGCGCTGCTCGCCCGGCCGCTCGTGTCGAGCGGGCTGGCGTACAAGGCGGCAGCGGGCCTCGCCACCGCCGGGCTCTCGTACCTCGTCACCCTGCAGCTCCAGGTGGCGTGGGGCTGGTCGCCGGCGCTGGCCGCGCTCGGCATGCTCCCGCAGGTGGTCATGCTGCTCGCCGGCGGGCGCTTCGTCGGGCCCTTCGTCCAGCGCGTCGGGCTCGGGACGGCCGCGTGGACGAGTGCCGCTGCCGTCGTCGGCGGTCTCGCGGTGTTCGCCGCCACCGGACGGTTCGGCTACGGCTGGGTCGTCGTGGCGCTCGTGCTCGTCGCCGCGGGCATGCGCGTGGTCGGCGTCGTCGCCGGCACCGAGGTCCTCCGCGGCCTCCCCGAGGACCGCACCTCGATCGGCGCGGCCCTCGTCGACACGTCGAGCGAGCTCGCGACGGGCGTCGGGATCGCCCTGAGTGGCACGGTGCTGGCCGCCCTCGTCCCCGGCAGCATCGCGGCCACGGTGCACGGAGCGGGCCAGGTCGACGCCGTGCTCGGCGGCATCGGGGTCGCGGGAGGCGGGCTGGTGCTGGTCGCCGCGGCGCTCGTGCTGGTCGGGATGGTCCGCGCACGGGGCGCCGTGCACCGCTGAGCGTGCGGCACCGGGTCGGCGTGCGGCACCGGGGCGGCGTACTCGCCGGGTCGGATCAGCGCGAGCACCACCAGGCGAGCGGTCGCGGCGCGTGCGCGGCGGCGCGGACGGCCGCACGCACCCGTCGCGCCCAGCGCCGCGTGGGGGAGGCCCGGCGCCCGTTCACCCGGAAGGTGTGCAGCGCGCGACGGGTCCGGAGCGCGGCGGACGGGAGGCTCGAGAACGGTCGTGCGGACACCCCCACCGTGAGCGACGGGTCGAGCAGGACCGGCCAGGCCGGGTCGAGCTGCATGCTCAGGTCGACGTCGTCGTGCACGTCCGCGTCGTCGCGGTGCACCCGGGAGCGGACCGCGAGCCAGGTCGACCGGTGCATCGCCATGGCCGATCCGTAGAGCGGCGGACGGCTGAGCGCGGAGTGCATGAGCGCGAAGTACGGCCGCATGTAGAGGACGTCCCACAGTGCCCGGACGGCGAGTCCGTGCCCGAGGGGTCGGCCCGGGCCGGTCACCGCGACGACGGCCGGCTCCGCGAGCAGGTCGAGCGCGGTCGCGATCCAGTGCGGTGGCGGGACGGAGTCGGCGTCGAGCCGGACGAGGACGTCCCCGGTCGCGGTGTCGTACCCGAGCGAGGCCGCACGGGCGATGCCCGGCACCGGCTCCGACGGCACCACGGCACCCGCCGCCCGGGCGACGTCGGCGCCGTCGTCCCGGCTGCCGTTGTCGACCACGACGAGCTCGTCGGCCGGTCGTGTCTGCACGGCGAGGGCGGCGAGACACCGGCGGAGGTGATCGGCGTCGTCCCGCACGGGGATGACGACGGACACGCGGGGCACCGACCGAGCAAACCCGTCCGGGGCTGGGAAGGGACCTGGTTCTGCGTTCTCCGGAGACTCGCGCCCCAGAACCGCGCAGATCGGCGTTCCTGGCATCCGGCACAGCACCTCCGGCGGAGCGTCATCCGGGAACGTCGCGGGAGTTCCGCCCGCGCCGACGCAGAACCGGAAGGCCGACCATGACCACGAA
This sequence comes from Microbacteriaceae bacterium PS02332, assembly GCA_029959645.1. Classification (GTDB taxonomy): domain Bacteria; phylum Actinomycetota; class Actinomycetes; order Actinomycetales; family Microbacteriaceae; genus Curtobacterium. The sequence continues at coordinate 2,811 of JASCOJ010000064.1, forward strand.
CCCACCCGGGAACGACTCCGGGACGCCCATCCACGACCGCACGGCAGCAGCCGACGGCCACGAGATCCACCCGGGCGTCACGGTTCCCTCCTACGCGAGCGGCACCCCCGTCGACCGCCCCTTCGACGCCGACCTCGGCGCGCAGCGTGACCCGGAGGACGCCGGCTTCGGCGACCTCGAGCCGCTCGACGCGATCCCGGCCGACGCGCAGCTGCCTGCGACGCCCACGTACAGCGCCGGCATCGACGGTGCCGCGAGCGGCAGCCACGCCGGCTCGGGCTCCGACTCGAGCGGGGGTTCGGCCAAGGCCGACGCCGCCAAGGGCGCAGCGTCCGACGTCGCCGGTGACGCCAAGGAGAAGGCAGCGAACGTCGCCGGCACCGCCAAGGAGCAGGCGTCGAACGTCGCCTCCGAGGCCGCCGACCACGCCCGCCAGCTCTACGGCCAGGCGTCCGACACCCTGAAGGACCAGGCCGGCCAGCAGCAGCAGCGTGCGGCCAGTGGCCTCCGCTCGCTCGGCGACCAGCTCGGCCGCATGGCCGAGAAGGACGACGAGCAGGGAATCGCCGCCAAGGTCGTCCGCGACCTGTCGAGCCGCGCGGGCACCGTCGCCGGCTACCTCGAGGACCGTGACCCGGGCTCGCTGCTCGACGAGGTCAAGTCCTTCGCCGCCCGTCGTCCGGGTGCGTTCATCGCTCTCGCCGCCGGTGCGGGCATCCTCGCCGGGCGCCTCACCAAGGCGCTGACGAGCGAGATCAAGCACGAGAAGGAAGCCGACGCGCACGGCACCACGACCCCCAGCACGACGGGGATCCACGGGCCGACCGGGTTCGACGAGACCGGCACGACCGGGCTCGGCACCACCGGCCTGGGCACCGACGACCTCGGCACCACCGGCCTCGGCACCACCGGCGCCTCCGGCTTCGGCACCACCGGGACGGGGAACGGCGCATGAGCCAAGCCTTCCCCGGTGCGACCGGTGGAGCGCCGCACACTGCGGAGACCGCTGAGGAGCGCGCCGCCACGACGCCGCTCGGCGAACTGCTCTCCGACGTCTCCCGCGACCTGTCCACCCTCTTCCGCCAGGAGGTCGCGCTCGCCAAGGCCGAGCTGACCGACTCCGCGAAGAAGGCGGGCAAGGGTGCCGGCATGTTCGGCGGTGCCGGCCTCGCCGGGTTCTTCACCCTGCTGTTCCTGTCGATCGCCGCATGGTGGGGCCTCGGCTACCTCGTCGGCAACGCCTGGTCCGCAGTGATCATCGCCGTCGTCTACGCGATCGTCGCCGCGATCCTCGCACTGCAGGGTCGCAAGGCGATGAAGCAGGTCAACGGCGCCCCCCAGACGGTCGAGACCGTCAAGGAAGTCCCCCAGACACTCAAGCCCAACTCCGGGAGGAACTGATGAGCACCCCAGACGAGATCCGCGCCGACATCGAGCGCACCCGCGGCGAACTCGGCACGAACGTCGACGCCCTGGCCGACAAGGTCAGCCCGTCGCAGATCGCGCACCGCCAGTCCGAGAAGGTCAAGGGCAAGTTCCAGGACGTCCGTGAGTCCGTCATGGGCGCCGCCGGCAGTGCCCGCGACTCCGTGATGGGTGCGGCCGACTCGGCTCGCTCCAGCGCGTCCGGCTCGGCCTCCGGTGCCGCCGACTCCGTCAAGGGCGCCGCCCACTCCGGCGTCGCCAAGGCGAAGGGCAACCCGCTCGCCGTCGGCCTCATCGCCTTCGGTGCCGGCTGGCTCGCGTCGTCGCTGCTGCCGTCCTCCTCGAAGGAGGAGCAGCTCGCCGGTGAGCTCAAGGACAAGGCCGCCCCGCTCGTCGACAAGGCGAAGGAGCAGGCCAAGGAGGCCGGCGCCCCGCTCCTCGACGCCGCCAAGGAGCACGCGCAGGACCTCAAGGGCACCGCGCAGGACGCGGCCCAGACCGTCAAGGGCGAGGCGCAGGGCGCCGCGTCCGACGTGAAGGACCACGCGCAGTCGTCGGCGGACGACGTCCGCAACGCCTGACACGTCACCACAGGTCGGACGGGAGGCCCGGTACCAGCTGGTACCGGGCCTCCCGTCTGTCCGCGGTAGCGTCGGTGCGTGGACCCCGTCGACGAACTCGCCGCGTCGCTCCGGCACGCGATCGGCCGCCTGGTCCGGGTGGCGCGCCGGGAGGGCGACGACCTGCCCGCGGCCCAGACCGCGACCCTCGGCTTCCTGGCCCGCGAGGGGTCGCTGACCATCGCGGACCTGGCCCGTCGTCGCGGCGTGAAGCACCAGGGGCAGTCCCGCACGGTCGCGGAACTGACCGGCCTCGGGTTCGTCGAGCGTGCCCCGTCCGGGACGGACGGCCGCGTCTCGGTCATCACGCTCACCGACGCCGGACGGGCTGCCCTCCAGCGCGAGATGGACGCCCGTGCCGACTGGCTCGCGACCGCCATCCGCGCCGAGACCACCGCGGAGGAGCGCGCCCTGCTGGAACGGCTGCCAGCGCTGTTCGAGCGGCTCGCCGGGCACGACGACTGAGCGCATCCGCAGGGTGGGCACCGCTCGATTCATACAACAGTGTTGTACAGTTGCGGCATGCAGCTCACGAAGTACAACCACGCCACCGTCGTCCTCGAGCAGGACGGCACCACGCTCGTCATCGACCCGGGTGTCTTCACACCGGAGTCCGCCGACCTCGTCCGCGCGGCGGCAGGGGTGCTCATCACCCACGAGCACCCGGACCACGTCGACCTCGAGGCGCTGCGAGCCGGTCTGGCCGCGCAGCCGGACCTCGTCGTCCGCGCACCGCAGGCCGTCGTCGACCAGCTCGGCGACCCCGACGGCCGGGTCGTCGCGGTCAGTGCTGGTGACTCGTTCGACGTGGGGCCCTTCCCGGTCCGCGTCTTCGGCACCGAGCACGCCGTGATCCACCCCGACGTGCCGACCATCGCGAACGTCGGCTACCTCATCGGCGGGACGGTCTTCCACCCGGGCGACGCGTACCTCGAGCCGGGCGTCCCGGTCGCCACCCTCCTGGTGCCGACCAGCGGGCCGTGGACGAAGACCGAGCACGCGGTCGACTACGTCCGGGCGGTCGCCCCGGAGCGCGCCGTGCAGATCCACGAGCTGCTCCTCAGCGAGGTCGGTCAGCAGATGACCGTGGGGATGCTCGGCGAGGACGGCCTCGGCGGCGTCCCGGTCTCGATCCTCCCGGCGGGCACCACGATCGCCGTCTGACCCTGGGTCGTCGCAGGACGGCGGTGGAGCACGCTGGGAGCATGTCCGACTCCCCGACCACCGCCGTCCTCTTCGACATCGACGGCACCCTCGCCGACTCCAACTACGCCCACATCGACGCCTGGTGGCGGGCGCTCCGGGCCGCGGGCGAATCGGTCGACGCCTGGCGCATCCACCGGGCGATCGGCATGGACTCGGCGAAGCTCCTCGAGGAGCTCCTGCCGGACGCCGACGACGAGGTCCGCGACACCGCGAAGCAGTACCACACCGCGTTCTACTCCGAGCACATGCCGCAGCTGCGTCTGCTCCCCGGTGCCCGCGAACTGCTCGAGGGCGTCGCCGCCCGCGGCCATGCCGTCGTGCTCGCCACGAGCGCGCCGGCCCCGGAGCTCGAGGTGCTCCTCGCACTGCTCGACGCCGAGCAGTGGATCACCGCGGTCACGAGCTCCGAGGACGTCGAGCAGGCCAAGCCCGACCCCGGCATCGTCGCGGTGGCCCTCGAGAAGGCCGGCGTCGCGGCCGACTCCGCCGTGATGATCGGCGATGCGATGTGGGACGTCGAGGCCGCGGGTCGCGCCGGCGTCGCGTGCATCGGGGTGATGACCGGCGGCATCGGTGGTGACGAGCTCCGTGGGGCCGGCGCTGCCGAGGTGTACGACGACGCGGCCGCCGTGCTCGCCGCCATCGACGAGGGCCCGATCGCCGCGCTGCGCTGAGCGGCCCGCGCCCCGCGACCGTGCCAGGATGGTCCCTCGTGATCACGATCGAGCGCGTTCCCTGGGAGGACCCCCGCGGTGTGGCACTCCGGGCCACCATGGACGAGGAGATGCACGAGCGCTACGGCGACGGGAACCCGGGCGAGGACCCGGCGGTGTCCGCCGAACGACAGCGCGCGCTGGCGGTGGACCCCTCCACCGTCGTGACGTCGCTCCTCGCCGTCGACGAGGACGGCACCGTGCTCGGGCACATCGCCGTCCGCCGCCTCGGCGACGAGATCGAGCTGAAGCGCCTCATCGTGCTCGCCGCCGCCCGCGGCAAGGGCGCGGCGACCGCGCTGCTCGACGAGTGCGCCCGGGTCGGCCGTGAGCAGGGCGCCGAGCGCCTGGTCCTGCAGACCGGCGACAAGCAGCCCGAGGCGGTCGCACTCTACGAGAAGACCGGCTGGACCCCGATCCCGGTCTACGAGCCGTACGCCGCGACGATGCCGTGGTCGTTCTGCTTCGCGAAGGCGATCTGAGCCCACGACGATCACCGCCCAGGAGTTGCACTCCGGCCTCCGGAGTGCAACTCTTCTCGGGTGAGCACCGCTGACCGGACCCGCGCGCTGCGGCGCCGCATGGTCGCCGAGGCGCGCCGGGCGACGGTCGCGAGCGGCTTGCAGGGCTTCACGATCGAGCAGCTCTGCGAGACCGTCGGGGTGTCGCGCCGCACCTTCTTCAACCACTTCGGGTCGAAGGAGGACGCCGTCCTCGGCATCGAGCTGCACGCCGACACGGAACTCGTCGCCGCCTACGCCCGCGGCGAGCTCGTCCCCGCGACCGTCGACCCGCTCGGGTCCGTGATCGCGTTGACGATCGAACAGCTCCGCGTCGTCGGGCTCGACCGTGCGCACGAAGTCCTGATCCGCGGGGTCTTCGAACGCGAGCCGGCGCTCATCGGACGTTTCGTCTCGGCGACCGACGAGCAGCTCGAAGCGGTCGCCGCCGCCGTCCGACAGCGCTTCGGCTGGACCGCGCCCGACGACGCCCGTGCCCGTCTCGTCACCGAGGCGGCCGCCGGGATCCTGCGGGTCAGCGCGGCCGCCTGGCTCGACGACGACTTCGACGAGTCGACCGGCACCGGCATCGACGACCTCATCACCACGAACCTCCGCCAGATGCAGGCGGCCATCACCCCCGCGACGACGGCGTCGACGACCGGACGACAGGGAGCACCCGCATGAGCGCCTCGACCTCGCGAACCGACCGACGGAAGGCCGCTGGCGCACCCCGCCCCGGCGCCGACGGGCCGCTGCTGCTGACGCAGCGCCGCATCTGGATCATCTTCTCGGCGCTCATCGCCGGGATGCTGCTCTCGAGCCTCGACCAGACCATCGTCTCCACCGCGATGCCGACGATCGTGGGTGAACTCGGCGGCGTCGCCCACCAGGCCTGGCTGACCACCGGGTACCTGCTCGCGTCCACCGTCGTGATGCCGATCTACGGCAAGTTCGGCGACGTCCTCGGGCGCCGGAACCTCTTCCTCGTCGCGATCGCCCTCTTCACGATCGCGTCGGCCGGCTGCGCGTTCGCCGGCGACTTCACCCAGCTCGTGGTCTTCCGTGCGATGCAGGGGCTCGGCGGCGGCGGGCTCATGATCCTGTCGCAGGCGATCATCGCGGACATCGTGCCCGCGTCGCAGCGCGGCAAGTACCTCGGCCCGCTCGGAGCGATCTTCGGGCTGTCGGCCGTCGGCGGCCCGCTCCTCGGCGGGTTCTTCGTCGACCACCTCACCTGGAACTGGGCCTTCTACATCAACATCCCGGTCGGTGTCGCGGCGTTCGTCGTCGCGTGGTTCGCGCTGACGCTGCCGGGCAAGCGTGCGACCAAGCGCATCGACGTGCCGGGGGTGCTCCTGCTGTCCGCGACCACGACGTGCCTGGTGTTCTGCACCGAGAACGGTGGCAACGCGGCGCACGGGTGGGGCGACGCGGTGACCTGGCTCTGGGGTGCCGGCTTCGTCGTCGCCGCAGCCCTCTTCGTGTTCGTCGAGTCCCGCGCCGACGACCCGATCATCCCGCTGTCGTTCTTCCGGAACCGGACGTTCATGACCGCGACGGCGATCGGCTTCGTGCTCGGCGTCGCGATGTTCGCTGCGATCGGGTTCGTCCCGACGTTCCTGCAGATGGCCTCCGGCACGTCCGCAGCGGTGTCCGGTCTCCTCATGCTGCCGATGATGGCGGGCCTCATCGGGACCTCGATCGCGTCCGGCGTGCTCATCACGAAGACCGGGCGCTACCGGGCGTTCCCGATCATCGGCACGCTCGTCGTCGGTGCCGCGATGCTCTGCATGACCACGCTCGCGGCGGACACCCCGATCTGGCTCATCTGCGTGTTCCTGTTCGTGTTCGGCGCAGGGCTCGGCCTCATCATGCAGGTCGTCGTCCTCGTGGCGCAGAACTCGGTGCCGGTCGACCAGGTCGGCACCGCGACGTCGACGAACAACTACTTCCGTGAGGTCGGCGCCTCCCTCGGGGTCGCCGTCTTCGGCGCCCTGTTCACGTCCCGGTTGACGACAGCGTTGCAGGACGTCTTCGTTCAGGCCGGCGGCTCGACGGAGCAGGCATCCTCGTCGGCGTCGTCCATCGACCCCTCGGCGCTCGCGGACCTGCCGGACGCCGTCCGGGACGGGATCGTCGCCGCGTACGCCGACTCCCTCGCGCCGGTGTTCTGGTACCTGCTGCCCTTCATCGGCGTGGCCTTCGTCCTCGCGCTCCTCGTCCCGCAGATCCGCCTGTCGGACGTGGCGGGCATGGTCGCACGCGGCGAGGCGGTCGGCGGTGCCGAGGCGGACGAACTCGAGCGCGCGCAGCGGGCCGGCCGGACGGGTGCTCCGGACGAGCCCGCGGCGGACGACCACGAGCGGTCGACGGTCACGGGCTCCGTCCCGACGGTCGGGCGCGACGCCTAGCCGGCCTCCCGTTCCCCGGTACGCTCCTCGGGTCCCACCACGACGGAAGGTGCCCGTGCCCGAGAAGATCATCCTCGACTGCGACCCCGGCCACGACGACGCGATCGCGATGCTGCTCGCGCACGGCAGCCCCGACGTCGAGCTGCTCGCCGTGACGACCGTCGTCGGCAACCAGACCCTGGCGAAGGTCACGCGGAACGCCCTCGCGGTCGCCCGGATCGCCGGGATCACCGGCGTGCCGTTCGCCGCCGGGGCCGACCGGCCGCTGCTGCGCCCCATCGAGGTCGCCGCCGACATCCACGGCGAGAGCGGTCTCGACGGACCGGTGCTGCCGGAGCCGACGACGACGCTCGACGACCGGCACGCGGTCGACCTGATCATCGACACCGTCATGGCGCACGAACCGGGGACCGTCACGATCGTGCCGACCGCCGGGCTGACGAACATCGCGCTCGCCGTCCGACGGGAACCGCGGATCGTCGACCGCGTCAAGCGCGTCGTCCTGATGGGCGGCGGCCTGCACGTCGGCAACTGGAGCCCGGTCGCCGAGTTCAACATCGTCATCGACCCGGAGGCCGCGGCCATCGTGTTCGACGCCGGCTGGGACGTCACGATGGTCGGGCTCGACGTCACCCACCAGGCCCTGGCCACCCCGGAGGTCGCACGACGCATCGCCGCGGTCGGCACCGGCCCCGCGGCCTTCGTCGGCGAGCTCCTCGACTTCTTCGGCACCGCCTACCAGGACGTCCAGGGGTTCGACGCCCCGCCCGTGCACGACCCCTGTGCCGTCGCGCACGTCATCGACCCGACGGTCGTGCGGGCCGTGCGCATGCCGATCGCCGTCGAGACCCAGGGACGCCTGACCCTCGGGATGACCGTCGCCGACCGTCGTGCTCCCGCGCCGGACGACTGCACCACGAGCGCCGCGACCGAGATCGACGCCGACCGCTTCTGGGACCTCGTCGTCGACGCACTGGAGCGCATCGGGGAGACGCCGGACACCGGCTGGTCGCCCCGTGCCGCCGCCGCCGCGATCGAGGACCCCGCCGCCGCGGTCCGCCCGGGAGCCCCGGCATGAGCGGCACGGTCGTGGTCGTCGGCTCGCTGAACGCCGACCTCGTCGTCCGCACGGACCGCTTCCCGCAGCCCGGTGAGACCCTGCACGGCTCCGACCTGCAGACGCTGCCCGGCGGCAAGTCCGCCAACCAGGCCGTCGCGGCCGGGAGGCTCGGGGGCACGGTCCGCATGGTGGGTGCGGTCGGCGACGACGGCAACGGTGCGCTGCTCCGCGACTCCGTCGCCGCGGCGGGCGTCGACACGACGCGCGTCGCCGTCCGTCCCGGCACCGCGACCGGGACCGCGGTGATCACCGTCGACGGGCGGGGGGAGAACACGATCGTGGTCTCCGGCGGCGCGAACGCCACCCTGACCCCCGACGACCTGCCGGCGGACGCCCTCGACGGCGCCGCGGTGCTCGGGCTGTGCCTCGAGGTGCCGATGGACGTGGTCCTCGCCGCGGCCCGTGCCGCCCACGCCGCCGGCGTCACTGTGCTGACGAACCTCTCCCCGTTCGGGCCCGTGCCGCGGGAGCTGCTCGACCTGACCGACGTGCTCCTCGTGAACGAGCACGAGGCCGCCCAGCTCGGCGACCACGGCGTCGCACGCTCCGTCGTGACCCGGGGCGGCGACGGCTGCACGGTGCACGACGGCGCCGCCGCCCCCGTGTCGGTCCCGGCCGTCCCGGTCGACGCCGTCGACACCACCGGCTGCGGTGACGCGTTCATGGGTGCGGTCGCACTCCGGCTGGCCGCCGGGGACGACCTCGGCACGGCGGCCCGGTTCGCCGTCGGGGTCGGTGCGTTCGCCGCGACGCGGCCGGGCGCTCAGGCGTCCTACCCGACCCCGGCGGAACTCGCGGCGTTCCTGGGCACCTGACGTCACCACGGGCGACCTGTCCGACGGCGTGGGCACAGGCAGGCGCGGTCGTCGCCGGCCGGTAGCGTTGTCGGCATGCGCGTCGGAGTCCTCGACATCGGGTCCAACACCGGTCACCTGCTCGTCGTGGACGTCCACGGCGGAGCGGCGCCGCTGCCGGCCTCCTCGTTCAAGCGGCCGCTGCGGCTCGCCGAGCACCTCGACGCCGACGGCGCCGTGACGCCGGAGGGCATCGACGCACTCACCGCCTTCGTGGCCGACGCGGTCGGTGTCGCCGAGGACCGCGGGTGCGAGGAGATGCTCGGGTTCGCCACCTCCGCGGTGCGGGACGCGGGGAACTCCGACGCGGTCCTCGCGCACGTCCGTGACCGGACCGGTGTCGAGCTCGTGGTGCTGGCCGGGGAGGACGAAGCGCGGCTGACCTTCCTCGCCGTGCGGCGGTGGTTCGGCTGGTCCGCCGGACGCCTGGCGGTGTTCGACATCGGCGGCGGTTCGCTCGAGATCGCCGGCGGCGCCGACGAGGCACCCGACGTCGCGTGGTCGATGCCGATCGGGGCCGCTCGGCTCGCGCGGTCGTTCTCGACGGCCGGGACCCCGACCGAGGACGACGTCCGCCGGATCCGGCACGAGGTGCGTGTCGAGATCGCCCGGGACGCCGGCAAGCTCCTGCGTGCCGGGACGCCCGACCGGGCCGTGGCCACCTCGAAGACGTTCCGGTCCATCGCCCGGATCTGCGGGGCGGCACCCTCGGCCGCCGGGCCGCTCGCACCCCGGGTGCTCGACGGTGCCGTGCTCCGCGAACGCCTGCCGTCGCTCCTGACCATGTCGGTCGCCGAACTCGGCACGCTGCCCGGCGTCTCGCCGAGTCGCGCACACCAGGTCGTGCCGGGCGCGCTCGTCGCCGAGGCCTGCCTCGACATCTTCGACCTGCCCGCGCTCGAGATCTGCCCGTGGGCGCTCCGCGAGGGCGTCATCCTCGAGCGGCTCGACCAGCTCTCCGTGCTCGGCTAGCGCGGCTGCTCAGCGCCGCGGCGGCGCGAGCAGCCAGGGACGGATCAGCTTCGTCACGAACGGCAGCACCCAGAAGGTCATGACCGGCGTGAGCACGAGGGTCGTGACGAGCACCCGGGGGAACGCCGGGAGGTGCGCGAACGCCGGGACGAACGCACCGACCAGCAGCGTGAAGACCAGGTTGACCGGGAAGAACCCGAGCCAGATGCTCACGGCCTGCTTCCACCGCGGGGGAGCGGCCGACGCGGGCGCGTCCTGCGGGACGTCGAACCAGCCCTCGATGCCGGAACGCCGTTCGACGCGGGACTCCACCACGAGGTCACGTCCGAGGTCGAGCCACCGGAGCCGGTCGTCGGAGGTCTCCCACGTCGACAACGAGTCGTGGTCGGCGAACCGGTAGAGCATGTGCCACTCGCGCGACTGCGCGGAGGAGCGGACCCACCCGGAGCCGAGGAAGCCGGGGTACCGGTTGGCGAGGTTGACCCCGGACTGCACCCAGCGGGTGACCTCCGGGATGCGGTCGGGTTCGACGAGGCGGGTGATGGACACGGTGACGGGCGGGCCGGCGGTCACGGGTGGCGACTGCAGGCTCCCTGGCTCTTGTGGAGTCATCCGACCAGTGTCGCGCCACGCGTGTTACACGCGCATGTCGTCGGGACCGCTAGCTCGCCTTCTTGCGGGTGGCGGGCTTCTTGGCCGCTGGCTTCTCCGAGGCAGACTCGTCCGCGGTGGCCTTCTTCGCGGCCGGCTTCCGGGCCGCCGGCTTCTTCGCGGCGGCCTTCTCCGCCGGGGCCTTCTTCGCAGGGGCCTTCTCCTCCGCCGGCTCCTCGGCGTCAGCGTCAGCGTGAGCGGCCCCGGACCGGGATCCGCTCCGCGAACGCGAGCCCGCGCCTCCCGACCGGTTCTTGTCGACGGACGCGCGCAGCGCGGCCATGAGGTCGATGACGTCGCCACCCTCGTCGTCGTCGGCCGAGGGCTGCTCGCCGAACGTCGCCGCGGTGTCGACGTCGTCCCCGGCGTCGAGCTTCGCGTCGATGAGCTGCTGCAGCTCCTCCTGGTACTCGTCGGTGTAGCGGTCGGGGTCGAAGTCGGCCGACATGCTCTCGACGAGCGAGGACGACATCTTCAGTTCGTTCGCGCTGACCTTCACCGACGTGTCGAGGGCCGCGAAGTCCGCCGCACGGACCTCGTCGCCCCAGAGCAGCCCCTGCAGGAGCAGGACGTCGTCGTGCACGCGGAGGACGCCGAGCCGGGTCTTCTGCCGGAGGGTGAACTGCACGATCGCGAGGCGGTCGGTCTGCTCGAGGGTCTTCCGGAGCAGCACGTACGCCTTCGGGGAGCGCGAGTCCGGCTCGAGGTAGTACGTCTTCTCGAACATCATCGGGTCGACCTGGTCGACCGGCACGAACTCGAGCACCTCGATCTCGTGCGACTGCTCCTGCGGCAGCTGCTTGAAGTCGTCGGAGGTGAGGACGACCGTCTTCTCGCCGTCGTCGTAGGCGCGCTGGATGTCGCCGTACTCGACCTCGTGTCCGAGTTCGCAGACGCGCTTGTAGCGGATGCGGGCCTTGTCCTCGTCGTGGATCTGGTGCAGCGAGACGTCGTGCGTCTCGGTCGCCGCGTAGACCTTGATCGGCACGTTGACGAGCCCGAACGCGATGGAGCCCTTCCAGATCGACCTCATGCGCACATGATGCCCGCCCGCGTGCGCGAGCGCCCCCAGTTCTGCGCTGATCAGCAGGTGTGCCGGAGCCGGCGGCGGAGTATCGTCCGGCTGCATGACGGGGGAACGGGACGACGACCGACTCGACGCGGCAGGGTGGTGGCAGCTCGGCGGGATGGCGGCGCTCGGCGTCGCGGCCCCGCTCGTGTTCGGCTTGCTCATGGGGCCCGGCTTCCCCCGGGTGGCCGTCGTCGTCCTCGCGCTGGCCCTCGGCGTGGTGCTCCCCGTCGTGCAGCTGCGCTCCTGGTGGGCCCGGGGCGGTCGGGCGGCGGTGCTCGAGACCCGCAGCTGGGTCGTGGCGGGGCGCGTCCCGGACACCGTGCCCGAGGACGCGTGGCGTCCGCGCGTGCGCCGGTACGGCGACGACGTGGACCGCGCCGTCTTCGGCGCGTGGGCCGGGGCCGTGCTCGCCGTCCTCTGGGTGGTGCTCGCGGCGACGGGGCAACCGGCGGACTGGCTGATCGCCGCCGGGTGGGCGGTCACCGCCGGGGTCCGGTTCGTCCAGACCCGCGGCGAGCGCGCCGCCGTGCAGCGGTTGCTCGCGTCGCGGACTCCGGTGCCGGTCGTCCCCTGACGTGCGCCGGTCGGTCCTGCACGGACGGGAGGCCCGCCCGCGTCGTCCACGCCAGGTCGCGCCACCTGTGCCGTCGGCCCGGAACCGCGAGCACGATGGGGCCATGAGCCAGCTCGACAAGCAGGACCCCCGCGAGCAGTACGCCCGTCCACCGTTCCCCGCGCAGACGCAGGAGGGCTCGGGACGTGCCGCCGACCTCGACCCGCCGGCGGACCACGGTGAGACGACGTACCAGGGCACCGGGCGGATGCGCGGGTACCGGGTGCTCGTGACCGGTGCGGACTCGGGCATCGGCCGAGCGGCGGCGATCGCGATGGCGAAGGAGGGCGCCGACGTCGCGCTGAACGCGCTGCCGGAGGAGGTCGAGGACCTCACCGACGTGCGGGACGTCATCGCCGACCTCGGGCGGACGGCCGTCATGCTGCCGGGGGACCTCACCGACGAGGGGTTCTGCGACGAGCTCGTGCAGACCGCGGTCCGCGAACTCGGCGGGCTCGACGCCCTCGTGCTGGTCGCGGGTCACCAGGAGGTGCACGAGGACGTCACCCAGCAGCGCACCGAGGACTTCGACCGCACGATGAAGGTCAACGTCTACGCGATGTTCTGGCTCGTCCGCGCCGCGGTGCCGCACATGGCGCCGGGCAGCGCGATCGTCACGACGAGCTCGGTGTCGGCGTACGGCCCGCAGGACCGGATGATCGACTACGCCGCGACGAAGGCAGCGATCATCACGTACACAAACGGCCTCGCCCGGCAGCTCGCACCGAAGGGCATCCGCGCGAACACCGTCGTGCCGGGACCGGTGTGGACGCCGCTGCAGCCGATCAGCTACCCGGGCGAGGAGATCGCGGCCTACGGGCAGGACACCCCGTTCGGCCGCCCGGCGCAACCCGTGGAGCTCGGCAGCGCGTACGTGTACCTGGCGGGCCCGGAGTCGAGCTACACCTCGGGGACGACCCTCACCGTCGCGGGGGCGACCGGGGTCGCGCTGTGAGCCCCGCGGCGAAGACGACCGTGCTCGTCGGCGACCGGCGGCTCGCGCTGACGAACCTCGACAAGGTGCTGTACCCGGAGACCGGGACCACCAAGGGGCAGGTCGTCGCCTACTACCAGCGGATCGCGCCGTGGATGATCCCGCACGTCACCGGCCGCCCGATGACGCGGAAGCGCTGGGCGGACGGCGTCGACGGGCCCGTGTTCTTCGAGAAGAACCTGCCGCAGTCGGCCCCGGACTGGATCCGGCACCACCCGATCCACCACGAGCACCGCGACACCGAGTACCCCGTCGTCGACGACCTCCCGACCCTGGTGTGGATGGCGCAGCAGGCCGCCCTCGAACTGCACGTGCCGCAATGGCGCTTCGGTCCCCGCGGCGGGCAGCAGCACCCCGATCGGTTGGTGCTCGACCTCGACCCCGGTGAGGGTGTCGGCCTGCCCGAGTGCGTCGAGGTCGCGGTCGCCGCACGGTCGGTCCTGCAGGGCATGGGTCTCGAGCCGTACCCGGTGACGTCCGGGTCGAAGGGCATCCACCTCTACGCAGCGCTCGACGGGCGTTCGACCGCCCAGCAGGTGTCCGACGTGGCGCACGAGCTCGCGCGGGCACTCGAGCAGGACATGCCGGACCTGGTGCTCTCGTCGATGAGCCGGGCCGAGCGGACCGGCAAGGTGTTCGTCGACTGGTCGCAGAACAACGGCAACAAGACCACCATCGCGCCGTACTCGCTCCGCGGCCGGTCCCGCCCGACGGTGGCGGCGCCGCGGACGTGGAAGGAGTTGACCGAGCGTGGCCTCGCGCAGCTCACCCTCGACGAGGTGCTCGAGCGGGTCCAGGACCACAACGACCTGCTGCACCCGGTCGCGTCCGCGTCGCTCGCGGTGGGCCGCGCCGACGCCGGTCGCTGGGACGGCGACCGGACCCAGGAGGCGAACGAGCGTGAGCGCCGGGAACGCGAGGCGGCTGCCGCCGCGTCCGGAGGCACGCAGGCCGACCGCCTGTCGACGTACCGCGCCAAGCGGGACGCGTCGCGCACCCCCGAGCCGGTCCCGCAGACCGCGCCCACGGTGCGGACGGACGGGCAGCCGACGTTCGTCATCCAGGAGCACCACGCGACGCGGGACCACTACGACTTCCGGCTCGAGCACGACGGTGTGCTCGTGAGCTGGGCGCTGCCGAAGGGCGAACCGGTCGACCCGGGGAAGAACCACCTCGCGGTGCAGACCGAGGACCACCCGCTGGAGTACGGCGGCTTCCAGGGGACCATCCCGGCCAGAGAGTACGGCGGGGGCACCGTGACGATCTGGGACGACGGCACCTACGAGCTCGAGAAGTGGCGCGAGGGCGAGGAGGTCATCGTGACGCTGCACGGCCGGACGAACGGCACGCGGCGGCTCGCGCTCCTGCACACCCGCGGGCGACGCCGGGGCAGCGACGGCGACGAGTCGAACTGGCTCATCCACCGCACGAAGGACCAGCCGGGCGACGCTCCGGCGGAGGACCACCACGACCACGGCCCGCGACGCACGCAACAGCACCGTCCCGGCCCCGTCGCCCGGACCGCCCCGGCGGACACCGCGCCGCCCGAGCGGCGCGCCATGCTCGCCTCCGCGCCGAAGGGCGACCCGGACCTCGACCCGGCGCAGTGGGCCTTCGAGATGAAGTGGGACGGCGTCCGCGCGCTCGCGACCGTGCGGGACGGCGCCGTCGCACTCCGGAGTCGGAACGGGAACGACCTGACTGACCAGTACCCGGAGCTCCAGGAGCTCGGCGAGCGTGCCGGGGTGGACGGCGTCTTCGACGGCGAGGTCGTGGCGCTCGACGACCGCGGGCGTCCGTCGTTCGGACTCCTGCAGGACCGGATGGGTCTGACGAAGCCCCGGGAGGTCGAGGCCGCGCGGGCGCGGACCCCGGTCCGCCTGTTCCTCTTCGACGTGCTCGAGGCGGACGGCCACGAGCTCACCTCCCTCGGGTACACCGCCCGTCGGGAAGCCCTGGCGACCGTGGTCGACCCGGGCGGGGCGGTCGAGGTGCCGCCGGCGTTCGACGGTGACCTCGCCGCGGCGATGGCGGAGTCCGAGGCCCGCGGGTTGGAGGGCGTCGTCGCGAAGAAGCGCTCCTCCCGCTACGCCGAGGGGCGCCGGTCCGAGGCCTGGCTCAAGCGGAAGCACCACGCGGCGCAGGAGGTGGTCGTCGGCGGGTGGAAGCCCGGCGCTGGCCGTCGCGCCGGGGGCGTCGGTTCGCTGCTCCTCGGCGTGCCCGGGCCGGACGGGCTGGAGTACGTCGGCAAGGTCGGCACCGGGTTCAGCGACCGCGACCTCGACGCGATCGCGGCACTGCTGGCGCCGGATGCCCGGACGGACCCGCCGTTCCGCGACGTGCCGCGCGTCGACGCACGCGACGCGAGGTGGGTGGAGCCACTCCACGTCGGCGAGGTCGAGTTCACCGAGTGGACCGGGGACGGCCGGCTCCGTCACCCCACCTGGCGAGGATGGCGGACCGACAAGGAGCCGGTCGACGTCGTCCGCGAGTGAGGACAGCCACGGAACGCATCCGGGTGCATGGGGTCCGCCTCGGGCGAACTTCCGTCCCCCGGAGACGGCGTGCCCGGGGGACGATCCACCGCCCGCCCCGCCCGGACAGGCGCCCGGCTGTTACCGTCCGAGGGACGAAAGGGCGTGACATGGGCGCGAGTGACCAGCGACCGCCGCTCACGGGCGGGGAGCGCGAGCCGAGCGGACCGCGGGAGCAGGTGACGTCCGAGCCCCCGACCACGAGCACCTCGGTGCTCGCGGACGGCGACCGCTCCGACCGGGAGGCGACGTACGCCGACTTCCTCGGCGAGCAGGTCGAGGACTGACGGCACCGGGCATCTCCACATGGGTGCCCACCGAGGGCGACCCGTGCGTCGGATCAGGGAACACACGGGCCGCCGTCGGGGCGTCGTGGTCAGCGGATCAGGGCGACCGACCACGACGCACGGGGCCGACCTCGCTCGAGGGCGCGACCGGTCCACCGATGTGACGG
>JASCOJ010000065.1 GCA_029959645.1 Microbacteriaceae bacterium PS02332
CCCCCCCCCCCCCCCCCCCCCGGGGGGGCCCCCCCCCCCCCGGGGGGGGGGGGGCCCCCCCCCCCGCCACGACGGCGTCTGGGTGGAACGGAGGCGTCAGCCGGCGTCAGCCGACGCCGAGCAGCGTCTCCAGCGGCCCGCGGGCGAAGTACAGCAGGAAGCCGGCGGCGACGACGTAGAGCAGCCAGGAGACCTCGCGGCCCTTGCCGGACAGCGCCTTGATGAGGACCCAGCTGATGAAGCCCGCGCCGATGCCGTTCGCGATCGAGTACGTCAGCGGCATCACGACGATCGTCAGGAACGCCGGCAGGGCCGACCCGAAGTCCGTCCAGTCGATGTCCTTCACCTGCGCGACCATGAGCGCGCCGACGACGACGAGCCCGGCGGCGGCGACCTCGAGCGGGACGACCTGGGTCAGCGGCGTGAGGAACATCGAGGCCAGGAACAGCAGCCCGGTGACGACCGAGGCGAACCCGGTGCGGGCACCCTCGCCGATGCCGGATGCCGAGTCGATGAAGACCGTGTTCGACGACACCGAGGCGCCGCCACCGGCGATCGCTCCGGCACCCTCGACGACGAGCGCGGCGCGGAGGCGCGGGAACGTGCCGTCCTTCTCCGCGACCCCGGCGGCCTTCGCGAGCCCCGTCATGGTGCCCATGGCGTCGAAGAAGTTCGTGAACACCAGGGTGAAGACGAGCATCGACGCGGCCAACGGTCCGATGCGGCCGAAGGCACCGAACAGGTCCGCGTGGCCGACGAGCGACAGGTCGGGCAGGGCGAACAGGGCGCTCGGCAGACCAGGGGCGTTGAGGTTCCAGCCGGTCTTCGAGTCGACCGAGGTCGGCACGTGGAAGACCGCCTGCAGGATGATCGCGATGACCGTCGTCGCGACGATGCCGATGAGCAGCGCACCCTTGACCTTGCGGGCCATGAGCGTGCCGATGATGACCAGGCCGATGAGGAACACGATCGTCGGCAGTGCCCCGACCGAGCCGTCCTCCCCGAGCTGGAGCGGCGGCGAGGCGAGCCCCGACGACCGGACGAACCCGGAGTCGACGAGCCCGATGAACGCGATGAACAGGCCGATGCCGACCGTGATCGCGGCCTTGAGCTGCGCGGGCACCGCCGTGAAGATCATCGTCCGGATCCCGGTCAACGCCAGGATGACGATGATCACGCCGTTGATGACGACGAGGCCCATCGCCTCCGCCCAGGTGACCTGGTGGACGACGCTGACGGCGAGGAACGAGTTGATGCCGAGGCCGGCCGCGATGCCGAACGGCAGGTTCGCGATGACGCCCATGGCGATCGTCATGAGGCCGGCGACGAGCCCGGTCGCGGCGGCGACCTGCGCGTTCTCGAGCCAGCCGCCCGTGACGTCCTTGGCGGCCTGGTCGGCGCTGAACCCACCGAGGATGAGCGGGTTGAGGATGACGATGTACGCCATCGTGACGAAGGAGACGAGGCCACCGCGGACCTCGCGGGGGATCGTCGAGCCGCGCTTGGTGATCGAGAAGAAGCGGTCGAGGCCGGCGGCGAGGCCGTTCCGGGGCGGTGTTGCAGTCTGCTGGGCGCTCACCGAGCAAGTTTAGAGGACATTGCCAGGTCGCAGACCGCGGCACAATGGACGGGTGACGTCTCGCATGGACCGTGCCCGCGTCGAGGCCGCCGTGCGTGAGCTGCTGGCGGGCATCGGTGAGGACCCCGACCGGCCCGGACTGGTGCGGACCCCGCAGCGGGTCGCGGAGGCGTACGCCGAGTTCTTCGCCGGGCTCGACGTCGACGCGGCGGAGCTCGCCCGGGAGGGCACGGTCCCGGCCGACGACGGTGAGCGCGGCGCCCTCGTCGTCGTGCGCGACATCCGGTTCCGGTCCGTCTGCGAGCACCACCTGCTGCCGTTCACCGGCACCGCGCACCTGGCGTACGCGCCGGGGGAGCGCCTCATCGGGCTCGGCACCCTCGCCCGCGTGGTCGAGGCGGTCGCGTCCCGCCCCCAGCTGCAGGAGCGGCTCGGCGAGCAGGTGGTCGCCGCCGTGCAGGACGGTCTGGCGGCCCGGGGCGTGCTCGTCGTGCTCGATGCACGACACCAGTGCGTCACCACCCGGGGCGAGCGGCAGGACGCCTCCACCACCGTCACGGTGGCCGCGAGCGGCACCCTCGCCGAGGCCGCCGGCCGTGCCGAGGCCGTCGCCCTCATCACGGCCGGATCGGCCGCCGACGCCTGAGCTCGACCCGCACCGGCGCGGAGGTGGGCGGTAGGGTCGGGCCGTGATCGACGTCGTGGTGTCCGGGGTCCTGTTCGACATGGACGGGACGCTCGTCGACTCGACCACGATCGTCGAGGGGGCCTGGGGACGCTTCGGCGCGCAGCACGACCTGGACCCGACGACGATCCTCGCGTTCTCGCACGGCCGGCAGACGATCGACACGATCCGGCACTTCCTGCCCGACCTGTCCCCGGAGGACCAGCAGCGGGTCGCGCTGGAACTCGTGAACGACGAGGTCGAGAACACCGACGGCATCGTCGAGGTGCCCGGGGCCGGCGCGTTCGTGCGACGGCTGCAGGACGCCGGCGTCCCGGTCGCCCTCGTCACCAGCGCCCCGCGGGACCTCGCCGTGAACCGGATGCGGGCTGCCGACGTGCCCGTGCCGGAGGCGTTCGTCTCCGCGGCCGACGTCGAGCACGGCAAGCCGCACCCCGACGGGTACCTCCGCGGCGCGGAGCTGCTCGGGGTCGCCGCGGCGGACTGCCTCGCCTTCGAGGACGCCCCGGCCGGTCTGGAGGCCGCGGTCGCCTCCGGTGCGACCACCGTCGCGGTCGGACCGCTCGCCGACGGGGGTCCGGCGGGGCTCGCCCGCATCACCGGCTACGACGGCATCACGGTCACGCCGGAGGGCGACCGCTTCCGCATCCGCGGCTGAGGCGAGCCGCCCGACGGACCGGCACCGGGCCTCCCGTCCGCATCGCGCACCGCTGGCTGGACGCGGGCTGCGCACTGCGAGCACGTCCAGTGCGACAGGACGACCGTGGACGCCGCGCCCGGAGAGGCCGGACGCACGGAAGGAGCGACCATGGCAGCCCTCGACGGCAAGAAGATCCTCGTCATCGCGACGAACTACGGCGTGGAGCAGGACGAGATCGTGGTCCCGACCGAGCAGCTCGCCCAGCGCGGTGCCGACGTGACGGTCGCCACGAAGGAGTCCGGCCCGATCGAGACCCTCGTCGGCGACAAGGACCCGGGCAAGCAGGTCGACAGCGACACCACGCTCGACGCCGTCTCGGCCGATGACTTCGACGCGCTCGTCGTCCCCGGCGGCACGATCAACGCCGACACCATCCGCCAGGAGTCGACCGCGATCGACCTCGTGAAGGCGTTCGTCGCAGCCGGCAAGCCCGTCGCGGCGATCTGCCACGGCCCGTGGACCCTGATCGAGGCCGGCGTCCTGACCGGGCGCACGATCACGTCGTTCCCGTCGCTGCAGACCGACGTGCGCAACGCCGGTGCCGAGTGGGTCGACCAGGAGGTCCGGGTCGACGAGACCGGCAGCACGGTCATCACCTCGCGGAACCCCGACGACCTCCCGGCGTTCGTCGACGCCATCGAGGCCGCGCTGGTCTGATCCGGCCACCCCGCGACATCCCGCGGAGGGGGGGGCCCGCCCCCCCCCCCCCCCCCCGCCGCCGCCCCCCCCGCCGCGCCCCGGGGCCCCGCCCGCGCGCCGCGCCCCCCGGCGCGCGCGCCCGCCTCCGTCGCGTCCGCGTGGACCCGGCGGGACCTCAGCCCGCGGCGACCGGTCGTGCGGTCCGCAGCACGGCCCGGCCGAGGGTGAGCACGCCGTCCGACTCCGGGTCGCAGCGCACCCCGCCACGGCCGCGCATCGCCCGGAACGCCCCGGGTGCGACCTCGGTGTCCATCCACGCGCAGGGGTTCGCCGGCCGGTACCCGCGGAACAGGACGGGCCCGTCGCCGGTGTCGAGCGAGAACGGCTCCCCGCGGAGGGCCTCCACGTCGACGCCGCGCAGGAACACGTTCCGCCGTGTCGCCACCAGGTCGATCGGGATGCCCAGCTCGCGGCCGACCTGCTCGAGCCCCTCGACGCCGATCACGGTCACGGTGGCGTGCACGTGCGCCCGGGCCGCGAAGTACCGGTCGCCCACGATCCCCAGTCCGGCGCGGAGCTCCACGCGGTCCCGGCGTTCGTCCTCGCCCGGCTGCGCGGGTGTGGCGCCGTCGCGCGGCCGTCCCTCGTAGCGGTGCCGCCGGGAGGCCAGGAGCAGCACCACCTCGACCTCGCGGGCGGACGGCAGTGCGTCGGCGGCGACCGGGTCGAGGACGGGAGCCATGCGGACGACGGTAGTCGTGCCTCCCGGCCGGAGCCGTGCACCGGCTGCCGCGATGACCGATTCCCGCCGGTCGGTGTCGTCGGCGCATGCCACGCTTGCCCCATGACGACGACCGGACCCGACGCGCTGCACGCCGAGCGGTACCGGATCGCGGCGTCGCGGGACGCCCGGTTCGACGGCCAGTTCGTCACCGCCGTGCACTCGACCGGCATCTACTGCCGGCCCAGCTGCCCGGCGCGCACCCCGCGGTCCGCCGGCGTCACGTTCTACGGGACGAGCGCCGCGGCGCACCTCGCCGGGTACCGCGCCTGCAAGCGCTGCCTGCCCGAGGCGACGCCCGGCAGCCCGGAGTGGGACCTCCGCGAGGACGTCGCCGCCCGCGCGGTCCGGCTGGTGCTCGACGGCGTCGTCGAACGCGAGGGCGTGCCCGGCCTCGCCGCCCGGGTGGGCTACTCGGAGCGGCAGCTGAACCGGATCATGACCGAGGAGCTCGGGGCCGGGCCGAAGGCGCTGAGCCGGGCGCACCGCGCGCAGACCGCACGCACGCTGCTGACCGGGTCCGACCTGCCGGTCGCGGACGTCGCCTTCGCCGCGGGCTTCGCGAGCGTGCGCCAGTTCAACGACACCGTCCGCGAGGTGTTCGCGATGACGCCGACCGAGCTCCGGAGCCGACGGTCCGCACCGCCGGCGGCCGGGGACGGTGCGCTGAACGTCCACCTGCCGGCGCGGCCGCCGTTCGACGGGCAGGGCCTCCTCGAGTGGCACGCGCTGCATGCGCTGCCCGGGCTGGAGCAGGTGGGCACCGACGACGCCGGCCGGGTCACCTCGTACGGACGGCTGCTCGACCTGCCGGGAGGCCCGGCCTGGTTCCGCGCGTCGGTGGCGGGGGACGCCGTGGCCGCGCCCGGCGCGGTGGCCGGTGCGGTGACGCCCGGGGAGGGTCGGCGCTCGCCGCGGACGCGCACCGGGATCGACGTCGCGGTGCGGGTCACCGCGCTGTCCGACCTGCCGGCGCTCGTGGCACGGGTGCGCGCCCTGTTCGACCTGGACGTCGACCCGGTCGCGGTGGACGCCGTGCTCGGGTCGGTCCCGGAGCTCGCGCCGGCCGTCGCCCGGGTGCCCGGCCTCCGGCTGCCGGGGTCGGTGGACGCCCACGAGGTCGTCGTGCGGACGCTCATCGGGCAGCAGGTCTCGGTGGCCGCCGCGCGCACGGCGCAGACCCGACTCGTCGCGGCCCTCGGCGCCCCGGTGTCGGACGCCCTGCTGCCCGGAGGACGGCTGTTCCCGACGGTGGCGACGATCGCCGAGCGCGGTCGGGAGGTCCTCCGCGGCCCGGTCGCCCGGGTGGACACCGTCATGCGCGTGACCGCGGCGCTCGCCGACGGGTCGCTCGTCGTGCACGGCGGGCAGTCCCTCGACGAGCTGCGGGCGGGCCTCCTCGCGGTGCGTGGCATCGGCCCCTGGACCGCCGACTACGTCGCCCTCCGGGTGCGGCACCACCCCGATCTCCTCCTGCACAGCGACCTCGCGGTGCGGAACGGTGCACAGGAACTCGGACTGCCCGGGACGGCGCGCGAGCTCTCCCTATGGTCGGAACGGGTGGCGCCCTGGCGGAGCTACCTGACCATGCACTGCTGGCGGCCCATCGTCGACCGCGCGACGACACGGGCCGCAGCGACCTCCACCGACCCCGGGAAGGACCCCCGATGACCGACGCCGTGATGGCCACACTCGACACCCCCGACGGACCGTTCACCGTGCTCGAGGACGACCAGGGGCGCGTCCTCGCGTCCGGGTGGACCGACGAGCCCGGACGCATCGTCGCCCGCCTCGCCGAGCGACACCGCCCCGACCGGGTCGTCGACGGGCGCGTGACGTCGGCCGGCGCGGTCGACGCCTACTACGCCGGCGCCGTCGACGCCGCGATGCAGGTCCCGGTCCGCCAGTTCGGCACCGAGCTCTTCGCCGAGGGGTGGCGGCGCCTCCGCGACGTCCCCGCCGGGTCGACGCTGACCTACACGGCGCTCGCGGCGGCGATGGGACGGCCCGACGCCGTCCGTGCCGCGGCGAGCGTCTGCGCGCGGAACGCCCCGGCGTTGTTCGTGCCGTGTCACCGGGTGCTGCGTTCCGACGGCAGTCTCGGCGGCTTCGCATGGGGGCTCGACGTCAAGCGGGCACTGCTCGAGCGGGAGTCGGTCGGGGTCACGGCGCTCGTCTGACGGCGGCGACTCCCCCCAGGACGGGGTGGAGACGAGGAGTCCTCGTCCCTGCCACACTGGGCGGACCGGCGTGCTCGGGGTCCATCAGGGGACCTGGGAGAGCGTCGACGTGGAGCATCGAGGACCGTCATGACCCAGACCGCAGAGCGGGCGGTGACGTCCGCGGACGGCACCGAGATCGCCGTGTCCGAGAGTGGCTCCGGTCCGGCGCTCGTCATCGTCGGCGGTGCGTTCGACCACCGTGGCACGCCCTACGTCGACCGGATGGTCGCGGCCCTGTCCGACCGCTACCGTGTGGTCACCTACGACCGTCGTGGTCGGGGCGCGAGCGGCGACACCACCCCGTGGACCGTCGACCGTGAGGTCGAGGACCTCGCCGCCGTCGTCCACGCGTCCGACGGACCGGTGAACCTGCTCGGCATCTGCGTCGGCGCTGCCGTCGTCCTGCACAGCGTCGCCCGGGGTGTCCCCGCGGACCGTGCCGTGCTCTACGAACCGCCCTTCCGCGCGAGCGTCGACCCGCGTGCCGACGACGTCGTGTTCGCGGACCGTCTCGACGAGATGGTGGCGTCCGGACGGCGGGCAGCCGCGGTCCGGGCGTTCCTCACCCGCGTGCTCGGGTTCCCCTTCGTGGCCGTGTCGGCGCTGCCGCTCAAGCCGTCGCTCTGGAAGGCCCTGCTCGCGGACGCCGGGGTGCTCGGGCGCGACGTCCGGGTCCTCGGCGGGCTCGTGATCCCCGAGCGCGTCCTCGCCGCCATCGGTGTCCCGGTGCTCGTCACGGCGGGGACGGCGGGGCAGGGGTGGGCACAGGCCGCAGCCCTCGCGGTCGTGGACGCGGTCCCGGGAGCGACCCACGCCGTGGTCGACGGGCAGGGTCACGTGCCGGACCCCGCGTCGCTCGGTCCGGTGCTCGACCGCTTCCTGCTGCCGTAGCGCGACCGGGCCCGACCGCTTCCTGCTGCGGTAGCGCGACCGGGCCCGACCGCCGTGCGCGAGGATGGTCGGGTGAACGCACCCCGCCTCGGACTCCTGCTCGACGTCGACGGCCCCATCGCCAGCCCGGTCAGCCGCACGATCGCGATCCCGAGCATCGTCGAGGACCTCGTGGCGCTCGCCGCCGAGGGCATCCCGATCGTCTTCAACACCGGGCGCAGCGACGCCTTCATCCGCGAGCAGGTCGTCGGGCCGCTCCTCGCCGGTGGGCTCGCCCCGGGCAGCCGGGTGCACGCGGTGTGCGAGAAGGGCGCCGTGTGGTGCTCGATCGGCCCGCAGCACGACGGCGGCATGAGCGCCCTGACCGTCGACGAGGCCCTCGCGCTGCCGAGGGACTTCGCCGACGAGATGCGGGAACTCGTCCGCACCGACTACGCCGACCTGGTGTTCTTCGACGAGACCAAGCACGCCATGGTGTCCATCGAGCAGCACGTCGAGGTGTCGAGCGCCGCGTACCTCGAGCGGCAGCCGGCGTTCGACGCGCAGGCGATGGCCGCGCTCGAACGGCGCGGCCTCGGCGTGCGCCGGCTCGACGACGTCCGGCCGGACGCGCAGGGTGCCGTGCAGTGGCGGATCGACCCGACGATCATCTCGACCGACGTCGAGTCGGACCGCAGTGGCAAGGACCTCGGCGCCCAGCGCGCCCTCGAGCTCCTCGCGGAGGACGGCGACCTGCCGGAGGAGTGGCGCACGGTCGGCGACTCGCGCAGCGACTACGCGATGGCCGACTGGCTGCACGCCGCCGGGCACCGCGTCGCGCACGTCGACGTGCGTCCGGCCGACGGTGTCCCGGAGACGCCGTACCCGGTGCTGACCGCGCCGGACGGGGTCATCCACGACGAGGCCGGCGCACGGTTCCTCGCGGAGTGGCGCGCCGCCCGCTGAGCCGGCCGGGACGTCGTCCCCGCGCCTGCCGCCGGCGGTCCTGGCGAGTCGGCCCGTTTGCGGGCCTCGGTGGCGCACCAGTACCCTTCCGTGGTCCACCGCCAGCCGATGACGGGAACCACCCATGGCATCTCTGTTCCGCACGAAGTCGATCGAGGCCTCCCTCGCCGACGCCGACGAACAGGGGCGCTCGCTCAAGCGCTCCCTGAAGACCTTCGACATCGCCGCGATGGGCATCGCCGTCGCGGTGGGCGCCGGGATCTTCTCGGTCGGTGCGAAAGCCGCCGCCAACTTCGCCGGCCCCGGCGTGATCATCTCGTTCCTGCTCGCGGCCGTCACCTGTGGCCTGGCCATCATGTGCTACGCCGAGTTCGCCTCGACGATCCCGGTCGCCGGGTCCGCGTACACGTTCACCTACGCGACGATGGGCGAGCTGCTCGCGTGGATCGTCGGGTGGGACCTCATCCTCGAGACCCTCACCGCCAGCGCCGTGATCGCGAAGTACTGGGGCATCTACCTCAGCACCGCGTTCGACGTGTTCGGCATCACCCTGCCCGACACGATCGCGATCGGCCCGGTCGGGTTCGCCTGGGGTCCGGTGCTCATCGTCGCCGTGTTCACCGCGCTCCTGGCGTTCGGCACCCGCCTGTCCAGCCGGGTCTCCGCGGTCATCACCGTGATCAAGGTCGCGATCGTCGTGTTCGTCATCGTGGTCGGCGCCTTCTTCGTCAAGGCCGCGAACTTCACCCCCTTCATCCCCGCGGCCGAGCCCTCGAAGGGTGCCGAGGGCAGCGTCTGGACGCAGTCCCTCGTGTCCTTCGCCACCGGGTCGGCGCCCGCGCAGTACGGCGTCTTCGGGCTGCTCGCCGCGGCGTCGCTCGTGTTCTTCGCCTTCATCGGCTTCGACGTCGTCGCGACGAGCGCCGAGGAGACCGAGAACCCGCAGCGGACGCTGCCCCGTGGCATCTTCATCGGACTCGGTGTCGTCACCCTGCTCTACGTCGGCGTCAGCATCGTCATCACGGGCATGGTCTCGTACAAGCGCCTCGCGCAGGAGGACGCCCCGTCCCTGGCCTCCGCGTTCGACATCGTCGGGCTGCCGTGGGCGGCGGGCATCATCGCGATCGGGTCCCTCATCGGCCTGACCACCGTCGTGATGGTGCTGCTGCTCGGCCTGTCCCGCATCGTCTTCTCGATGAGCCGTGACGGTCTCCTGCCTCGCTGGTTCTCGGTGACGAACCCGAAGACGCAGACCCCGGTCCGCGTGCAGCTCATCGCGGGCATCGTCGTCGCGCTCCTCGCCGGGTTCACGCCCGTCGAGAAGCTCGAGGGCCTCATCAACATCGGCACGCTGTCCGCCTTCGTCCTCGTCTCGGTCGGCATCATCGTGCTCCGGAAGTCCCGCCCGGACGCGCCCCGTTCGTTCCGGGTGCCGTGGTCGCCGGTCATCCCGATCCTGTCCGCCGTGCTCTGCTTCTGGCTCATGCTCAACCTCGAGGTCGAGACCTGGCTGCGCTTCGTCGTCTGGCTCGTCATCGGCTTCGCGATCTACTTCGGCTACAGCCGCAGTCACAGCCGGGTCGGCCGCCGGGACCACGAGGGTGCGCCCACCTCGCACTGAACCAGGGAACGGACACAGCACCGCGCGATCGCGTGGTGCTGTGTCCGTTCCACGGTGCGGTGGCGTCCACGCCGCCGCGGCGCGTCAGGCGCCGCCGAGCAGCAGGACGCCGAACGCGAGCATCACCACGGCGACGCAGCCGTCGAACACCCGCCACGTCCCCGGGCGGGCGAACAGCGGCCGGAGCAGCCGGCCGCCGAACCCGAGCGCCCCGAACCACAGGCAGCTCGCCGCGACCGCGCCGAGGGTCCACCACCAGCGGTCGTCGACGCCCTGCTGGTTCGCGACGGACCCGAGGAACACCAGCGTGTCCAGGTACACGTGTGGGTTCGCCCACGTGAAGACGAGCATGGTGAGCACGGCGCCGCGCATGGTGGGACCGGTGCGGTCCGCCGTCCCGCCTGGTCCCCGGCCGGGAGGCACGGCCGCCGCCCGCCCCGTCGCCCGCGGCCCCGACGCGGTCGCCGCCGGTACCGAGCGCACCACCCCGTCGTCCTCCGCCGTGACCTGGATGGCGTCGCCCGACGGCCGCAGCGCCCGGCGGGCGGCCAGCACGCCGTAGGTCAGCAGGAACGCGGCGCCGACCAACCGGACCACGACGAGCGCCACCGGGAGCCGCTCGACCACCGCGCCCACCCCGAGCACACCGGCGACGATGAGCACCGCGTCCGACGCTGCGCACACGACCACCGCAGCCGCGACGACGCGGAGCCGGGCGCTCACCGCGAGCCGGAGCAGGTAGGTGTTCTGGACGCCGATCGCCACGATGAGTGCGAGCCCGGTGCCGAGGCCGGCGAGGGCGGGGAGCAGGACGGTCACACCTCGACCCTAGGAGCAGGGAGCGCATCACCACGGCGTCGGTCACGCACGTCCGTCCGGCTCGACCGGCGCGACGGGTCATCCGGCGCGACACGCCCGGGATGCAGAGTGTCCGTGATCACCGCGATCGGCAGCCGTCCGCGGCTCCGCCCCCCCGTCCTGGGGGTGCGGACGAGATCGCCGGACGCCGTGAGGAAGTCCTGACGTACGCTCAGCCACACCGACGGCGACGGGCCGTCCGGATGCACGATCGATCCACCGATCGCAGCGCGCCCCCCGAAGGCCGTTGCCCCCGGTGCCGCCGTCCCCCGGCAGGCACCGCGCCACGGACACGGAACCCTAGCCGCCGTCCGCGCCGGGCCACCGCGCCCGGGTCTCGTCGCCACCGTCGCCGACGCCCGTCTCGCCGTTGCTCCCTCCCGTCAGGTGCAGCGTCGGGCATCTCCGACACCCGACAGGAGAACGCGCATGTCCGCACCCACGGACGTCCGGCGTACCCGGACGACCCCCGAGCCCCCGGTGGCACCCGACCAGGACGGCGCAGCGGCATCCGCCCGCAGCCTCCCGGAACGACGACCCGGCCGGCGAGCCGCGGCCCGCAGTGCCGCCGCGGTCACCGCCGCACCGTCCGTCGTACCGACCTCCCCGGCGGACGCCCTGGCCGCCCGAGCGCTCACGACCACCGCGCCGGCCCCTGTGACCGCGGCACCGGCCTCCGTGACCGCGGCGCCGGTCCCCGTGACGGCCGCGCCGACCCCGGCGACCGCCACGCCGACCGCGCCCGGCGCCGTCGTCCTGCCCGGACACCCGGACCGGGCCCGCCCCGACCGGCGTCGTCCGGCACGCGAGGTGTCCGAGGTCCCCGCCCGCCGCGCCCGCGCCGACCGTCGGGCCCACAGCCCGGTGATGGTCCTCATCGTCCTCATCGCGACGCTCGGCGTCGTGGCGTACGCGGTGTTCCTGCTCGACCCGGCCAACCGCGGTGACTTCCTGCCGTACGCGCTCGTCATCATCGCCGAGAGCATCCTCGTCGGGCAGTCGCTGCTGTCGATGTGGACGATCCTCTCCGGCGGTGCCGACCCCCGGGACTTCGCGTTCCACAACACCCAGGACACCCTCTTCGACCGCGCCGCGATCGAGCGCGAGCAGCTGTCCGGGCAGGCCTCCCGCTGGCCGATGCACGTCCGCGGGCAGCGCGTCGGCGTCGACGTCTTCATCACCGTCTACGGCGAGGAGGTCGCGACGATCGCGAAGACCGTCGCGGCGGCCGTGGCGATGCGCGGCGAACACACCACGTGGGTGCTCGACGACGGCCGTTCCGACGAGGTCCGTGCGCTCGCCGCCCGCGTCGGCGTGCGGTACGTCCGGCGTCTCTCGTCGAACGGCGCCAAGGCCGGCAACATCAACCACGCACTGACCCTCGCGAAGGGCGACTACTTCGCGGTGTTCGACGCCGACTTCGTGCCGCTGCCGGACTTCCTGTTCGAGACCGTGCCGTTCTTCGCCGACGACGACATCGCGTTCGTCCAGACGCCGCAGACGTACGGCAACCTGCACAACCTCGTCTCCCGAGGCGCCGGCTACATGCAGACCGTGTTCTACAAGTTCATCCAGCCCGGCCGCAACCGGTTCAACGCGGCCTTCTGCGTCGGCACGAACGTCGTGTTCCGCCGCTCCGCGATCGACGACGTCGGTGGCATCCACACCGACTCGAAGTCCGAGGACGTCTGGACGAGCCTGCACCTGCACGAGCTCGGCTACAAGTCGGTCTTCATCCCGATGACGCTCGCCGTGGGCGACGCCCCGGAGACGATCGAGGCGTACACGAAGCAGCAGCTGCGCTGGGCGACCGGTGGCTTCGAGATCCTGCTCACGCACTTCCCGTTCAACCCGCGCCACCGCCTCACGATGGACCAGCGGCTGCAGTACTCCGTCACGGCGAGCTTCTACCTGACCGGCATCGTGCCCGGACTGCTGC
This sequence comes from Microbacteriaceae bacterium PS02332, assembly GCA_029959645.1. Classification (GTDB taxonomy): domain Bacteria; phylum Actinomycetota; class Actinomycetes; order Actinomycetales; family Microbacteriaceae; genus Curtobacterium. The sequence continues at coordinate 12,861 of JASCOJ010000065.1, forward strand.
TGCTCGTGCCGCCGATGGAGATCTTCTTCGACCTGCGCCCGATGAACCTGACGATCGGCGTCGGGGAGTGGTTGCTGTTCTACTTCGGCTTCTACCTCATGCAGGTCGTCCTGGCGTTCTACGCGCTCGGCTCGTTCCGGTACGAGACGCTGCTGCTCGCGGCGGTGTCCTTCCCGATCTACATGCGGGCGCTCTGGAACGTCCTCTGCGGCAAGGAGCAGGCGTGGCACGTCACCGGTGCGAACCGGGGGAGGACACCCTCGCCGTTCAACTTCATCGTCCCGCAGGTGCTCGTCTTCGTGTTCCTGTCCCTGACGAGCGTCGTGGCGATCTGGCGTGACGTGTCGAACGGCCAGCTGACGCTCGCCACCGCGTGGAACATCACGAACTCGCTCATCTTCGGTGCCTTCATCCTCACGGCGTTCCGCGAGCAGGCCGCCACCCGACGGGCCGCCCGCACGACCGACGGCGTCCCCGCGTCGACGGTCGTCCTCGAGCCCACGGCGACCGACACGGTCCCGCCGCTGCGCACCCGGGTCGTCCACCCGGACCACATCCAGCACGACCGGGACCGCATCACCGCCTCCGCAGCGGCCGGTTCCCCCGCACCGACCCGTGGAGGGACGACCTCATGACCTGGACCAACCGACTCCGCCTCTACGGCGGCATCGTGCTCGTGCTCGTCCTCGTGGCCGCCGGCACGCTCGTGTTCAACCAGCGGCGCAGCGCCGTCACCAGTTCCTCGGCGGCCATCTCGGCGCAGGAGTACGCCGTCGGCACCGACTACGGCGGGACCGTCACCGAGGAGTACGTCGAGGAGGGCGACACCGTGCACGAGGGGCAGCGCCTCATGCAGGTGCAGAGCCTGCAGCTCGCGCAGGACATCACGAAGGGCGTCGTCGGCTCCGACACGACGACGAGCGCCTACGAGATCGAGCCCGACGGCCGCATCACCTTCAAGGCCGAGGTCTCCGGCACCGTGGCGAAGCTCGACGTGAAGGCCGGCGGCTACGTCCAGGCCGGCTCCGAGCTCGGCACGATCCACAAGGCGGACAGCCTGTTCGTGACCTCGAGCTTCCTCGTCAGTGCACGCGACTACGGTCGCATCACCGACGGTGCGACCGTCGACCTGACGCTGCCGAACGACCGCACCATCGCGGGCACCGTGAAGAGCGTCAGCGTCGTGACCGACGCCGACGGCCAGGCGAAGACCACGGTCGACGTCGAGAGCCGGGCGCTGTCCGGTGCGCCCTCCAGCGGGGTGACGAGCCCCGGCACCCCCGTCGACGCGACCCTGCACCTCCGCGACGACGGTCGGCTCGCCGGCGTCACCGACGTCTTCCGGGACTTCCTCCGACAGATCGGGATCTGAGCCGTGCCGGACCCGAACCGACCTCCCCGCGTCGTGCGGGCCTCCCGTCCGCTCGCGGTCGCCCTGGCGGCCGGCGTCGTGCTCGTGCTCGCCGCGTGCACCGGGACGGGAGGCGCGGGACAGGCCACCCGGAGCGCGTCACCCGCGCCGTCCCGCTCGGCCGACGCCACCGGGCAGCAGCGCGCGCTGCGTGCGCTCGGCACGGTGACGGCGAGCACCGCCGGCACCATGCGTCTCGCCGACGGCCTGACCCCGCCGACGAACCGGTGGTTCTCCGGCCTGGTGTTCGGGGCGGCACCGATGCCGGTGTTCCCGACGCCGATCTCCTGGCAGGTGACCGACGACGGGTTCGCCGCCGGTCTGCCCACCGTCACCGCCACCGCGAAGACCATCGCCGGGGGAGCGGTGCAGCAGGTCGGACTCGACCTCGGCGCCGACCGGACGCTGGTGTCGGCGTACGACCAGGCGAGCGTCACCGTCGAGCACCGTGCCGGCAGCCGGGTGCTCGGGCACACGGTCATCGCGCAGGGCTCGCCGCTCGTGTCGTACACGGCCGCCGTGGCCGGCACCGTCCGCACCACCTCGCCGGTCACCGCGACCGGGGACGGGACCGGGACACTGCAGGGCGGCGGGCGCACCTGGGGCATCGTGACCGACGGCTCCGTCGAGGGCTCGTCCGTGCGGCTCGGCGCGGACGGCACCGTGGTGCTCTTCCCGGTCCCCGACGGCGCCACGGCGGCACAGGTCGGGACGCTCTCCCGGGCCGCCGCGTCCCCGCTGCGGGACGTGACGTTCAGCCGCTCGGCGACCAACGCCTCCCAGCGCACGACGCTCGGGTACCGGACCGCTGCCCGCGGGGACACGGTCATCGTGCCGCAGCCGCGGCAGGGCACGACCGGGCTCGACTGCACCGGTCTGCACTACGCGACGATCACCGGTGCCGCGCCCGTCTGCGTCGGGGCGGCCCTGCGCATCGCGGCCCCCACCCTCCCGGCCGCCGACGCCCTCGACCTGCGCGGACTGTCGGCAGCGGACCGGACGGCGCTGTCGGCGCAGGTCCAGACCGATGCGGCCGCGGTCACCGAGGCGTCGTTCGCCGCCGACAGCTACGGCGGCGGCAAGGACCTGTACCGCGTCGCGAACCTGTACCGGCTCGCCACGCAGCTCGACCTGACCTCGGTCGCCTCCGGGTTGCGGGACCGGCTCGTCGGCGTCATCGACCTGTGGACCGCGCGGAACGGCTGCGCGGACCACGCTGAGCGGTGCTTCGCGGACGACCCGACCGTGCACGGCATCGTCGGCCAGGCCCCGTCGTACGGGTCCGACGAGTTCAACGACCACCACTTCCACTACGGGTACCTGCTCTCCGCGGCAGCCGTCGTGGCGGACGGCTCCCCGTCGCTCGTCGCCCGCTGGAGCCCGGTCCTCGACCTCGTCGCGGCGGACATCGCCTCGCCCGAGGCCACGCCGTCCTTCCCGCAGCTCCGCGTCTACGACCCCTACGCGCAGCACTCCTGGGCGTCCGGGTACTCGCCGTTCGCCGACGGGAACAACCAGGAGTCGTCGTCCGAGGCGGTGTCGGCCTGGAACGGCCTCGCCCGCTGGGGCGCGGTTTCCGGGTCCGCGGACACCGAGGCGCTGGGCACGTGGTTGCTCGCGAACGAGGCGGCATCGGCCGGACGGGACGTCCTCGACCCGGACCTGACCGGCATGTCCGGCTTCACGTCGGTCGTCGTGTCGCTCAACTGGGGCGGCAAGCGCGACCACGCCACCTGGTTCAGCGCCGACCCGGCGGCACCGGCGGGCATCGAGCTCATCCCGATGCCCGCGGTCGCAGCGGGGTACGTCACCGCCGGCGGAGCCCGCCAGGTGGCACGCGTCCTCGACGAGGCGGTGCCGGACGGCGACTACGCCGTGCAGTTCGGCGACTACCTGCTCATGTACCGGGCGCTGGTGTCCGAGGGCGAGGCCCGCGCCGCGCTGGCGGAGGCCCGGGACCTGCCGGCCGCGGACATCGACACGGCGAACACCCGGTCGTACCTGCTCGCGTGGATCATGTCCCGCGCCTGACGCTCCACGGAAGGGCGCGCTGTGGGGGCACGGCCGCAGCGCGCCGTGTGGGGGGCACTGCCACAGCACGCCGACCCGCGTGGCGTCAGGCCCGAGCCCGCCACCGCAGGCCGTCGACGAGCAGCGCCACCATGGCCTGGCTCTGCTCGGGCGTCGGGGCGCCGTGGCAGAGGTCCGCGACCGCCCGCAGGAGTTGCGGGGCGTCCACGTCGGCGCGGATGGTGCCGGCCGCGGCCGCCGCGTCGAGCAACCCGGTCAGGGCGTCACCGAGCCGGCCGAGGAAGTAGGCGGGCAGCGCCTCGAACGCCGGGTCGCCCGAGTGCAGCGCCGCGGCCAGGCCCCGCTTCGTCGCGACGAACTCGGTGAACCGTCGGAGCCACAGGGCGAGGGCCTCGTCCGGGGCGTGTACCGCGGCGAGTTCGTCGACGGCGTCGGCGGTGGCCTCCACGGCGTTGCGGAAGACCGCGACGACGAGGTCCGACCGCTGCGGGAAGTGGCGGTAGAGCGTGCCGACCCCGACGCCGGCCGCGTCGGCGACGATCTTCGCGGGCGCGTCGACGCCGTCCCGAGCGAACACCGCCTTCGCGGCGTCGGTGAGGGCGTCGAGGTTGCGACGGGCATCGGCACGCACAGGTGGACCTCTCCCGGGGGTCGAGCACCGCCGACGGATCGGACGGGCGCAGTGGGGATTGCGGAAACGGAACGGTGTTCCGTATGCTTCCGGAAGAGCGTTCCGGTTGTCGTCACACTACGGCACGGCAGCGGGAGACGCCACTGACAGGAGGCACCCATGCAGTACCGCACCCTCGGCCGGACCGGTATCCAGGTCAGCCCGATCGCGCTCGGCGCGATGATGCTCGGCACCGACGGCCGGATCGGCAACGGCGACGAGCAGGACTCGATCCGGATCGTGCACCGTGCACTCGACGCCGGCATCAACCTCATCGACACCGCCGACCGCTACTCCCAGGGCGGCTCGGAGGCCCTCGTCGGCAAGGCGCTCGCAGGCCGTCGGGACGACGTCGTCCTCGCGACGAAGTTCAACGGGCCGATGGGCGACGACCCGAACCGGCGCGGCAACTCCCGCCGGTGGATCATGCGGGCGGTCGAGGACTCCCTCCGCCGCCTGCAGACCGACCACATCGACCTCTACCAGGCGCACCGGCCGGACGACAGCGTGGACCTCGAGGAGACCCTGTCCGCGCTCACCGACCTGGTGCGGAGCGGCAAGGTCCGCGCGATCGGCACGAGCGACTTCCCCGCGTCGATGCAGGTGGAGGCGCAGTGGACCTCCGAGCGTCGCGGCCTCGAGCGCTTCCGGACCGAGCAGCCGACCTACTCGATCCTCAACCGGGGCATCGAGCGCGAGGTCCTGCCGACCGCACAGCGCCACGGCATGGGCACGCTCGTTTGGAGTCCGCTCGCCGGAGGCCTCCTCACCGGTCGGTTCCGCCGCGGGCAGGAGAGCGACCTCGCCCGGGTCGGCATGTTCCGGCACAACCAGGACGAACGCCGCATCGACGCCGTGGAGCAGGTGGTGGCCCTGTCGGAGGAGACCGGCATCGCGATGACCCACCTCGCCCTGGCGTTCGCGATCGCCCACCCCGGTGTGACGAGCGCGCTCATCGGGCCCCGCTCGATGGAGCAGCTCGACGACCTCCTCGCCGGGTCCGACGTCGCGCTCAGCGACGACGTGCTCGACCGCATCGACGCGATCGTCCCGCCCGGGACCGACGTCGGTCGCCTCGACCAGCAGTACGAGCCGCCGGTCCTGCGTGAGGCGACGCTCCGCCGGCGACCGCTGCGCGAGCGGTCCGCGACCGCCTGACCCGACGCCGAGCCCGCGCCCCGCATCCGCGTCCGACGGACGGGGGACGCGGGCTCTGGGCGTCGACACACCGCCCAGCGCCTACCGTCTCCGGCATGACCACGCGAGGGAAGATGACCGCCGCCGTCCTCGGCGTCGCGACGATCGGCATGCTGCTCGGCGGGTGCGCGAACGCCGGCGCACAGAACGGCGACCCGGTCGGCAAGGTGCCCGGCTCCGAGGAGTCGGCGCAGCGCACCGACCCGGGCCAGCGCAACAGCGCTCCGTGCCAGGTCGCGTCGAGCGACGCGGTCGACGCGATCGACAAGGCCGTGGGCCGCCACGACGACACCGACGTCGCGAGCGTCACGAAGGGCGACGGCGGCTGGTACCTCGGTGCCTCGGTCACGCCGAACCAGAAGGACGACTCGAACGACGACGAGGTCGGGATCTGGGGCACCACGACCGACCCCACCGCTGACGGCTTCGACGGCACGGTCTTCCCGGTGAACGGCGCGGCGAAGAAGGCCGTCGTGGACGAGGGCACGACCGCGACCGAAGCGCCGTCCGGCTTCACCGCGTCGTCGGAGGCCGCCAAGCAGGTCGAGAGCTGCATCGTCGAGGCCGTCGACCACTGAGTCGCACCGGTCCGACCCCGTCGGGGGGGGCGCGGGGGCCCGCCCCCGCGGGGCGGCGGGGGGCCGGGGGGCGGGGGGGGG
>JASCOJ010000066.1 GCA_029959645.1 Microbacteriaceae bacterium PS02332
CCCCCGCGGCCGGGCGCCCCGCACGCCCCACCCCCCCCCCGGGGGGGGGCCCGAGCGGCCCCGCCCGCGTCGTCTGTCGTGCTGGTGTCAGTAGGTGCCGTCGCGGCGGTCCTGCCGGGTGATCTGCTCACCCGAGGCGGGATCGACCCCGGACCGGGTCGTCGTGGTCGTCCGACGGCTGCCGAAGCCCACCGCCAGGCTGATCACGAGCAGGATGACGCCCGCGGCCATGAGGATGTACCCGATGAGCTTGAGGTCGATGCCCGCGACCTGGTAGTCCACCGCGAAGGCGATGATGGCGCCGATCACGATGAGGGCGATGCTGGAGCCGATGCGCATGAGGGTTTCCTTCCGTGGCTGACGCCGAACCTACCGGACGGTCCCGTCCGACGTTCCGGCGCACGCTGCGGTGCGTTCCACGGAGTGCGGTCCCGCCGCGACGGTCACGCTCGTCATGCGGGGACGTCCAGGGACTCGAGCACCGCGAGCGCCTGCTGCACCCCGTGTTCCCGGCGCATGCGTCGGCCCACCTCGGCCGCCCGTTCCCGACGGGTCAGGGCGTCGCGCATCGCGGGCACGAGGGTGCCCGTCGACAGGCGGCGCAGCGGGACCGGGGCGGCGGCCACCCCCTGTCGATGCAGCTGGGCAGCCCAGAACGGCTGGTCGGCGGTGACGGGCACGACCACGGCGGGCACACCAGCCCGGGCGACGGCGTGGGACGTGCCGGCCCCGCCGTGGTGCACGGCGAGGGCGGCGCGGGGCAGCACCGCGTCGAACGGCACCGACCGCACCACCAGCACGTCGGGTCCGTGGCACTCCGCGGGCAACGCGAGCCCACCCCACCCGGTGACGAGCAGCGCCTGCAGGCCGAGGGAGCGGGCGGCCGTCACGATCGCGCGCCCGCGGGCCGTCGCGTCCCCGGTCGCCATGGAGCCGAACGAGGCGACGACGAACGGGCCGCTGTCGAGGAAGTCGGCGAGGACGGGGTCGAGCGTCACCGCCGACGCGTCCTCGTACCAGGCCCCCGTCTGGTGCACCTGCTCCGGCCAGTCGTCGGGCCGCGGCAGCAGCGCGGGACTCACGGCCATGAGCGTCGCACGTGACGGCGACCGCCGGGCGGGATGCCGGCCACCCGGCAACTCGGCAGCGGCGCGCGCCACGTCGGCGTCGAAGAGGCGTGCGGCGGTGCGGGGTACGGCGTATGTGACGCGGTTGCCGGCACCGAGGTCGCGGGTGGCCGTGGGACCGCCCGCGGCGGGGAAGTGCTCGCTCGGGGTCGCCACCGGCGCGAACTCCGCCAGCACGCGCGGCACGCGGAGCGAGTCCGCCACCATCGGCGCGCTGAGGATCAACGGGTGGTGCACCACGAGGTGCGGGTCGAAGGCGACGGTCTCCCGCACCGCGGCGGCGAACATCCGCCGCATCGCTGGCCGCACCTCGGCGCGGACGTGGTGTGCCAGCGCCCACGGGGTGCGACCGGCGGGGGCGAGCACCCGGTGCACGTCCAGACCGAGCGCCACGGTGTCGATCCCCGCGGGCGCCTCCGCGTCGTCGGGCAGCGCCAGCCGTACGTCGTGCCCGCGGGATGCAGCATGTCGTGCCAGGGCTGCGAAGGGTTCCACGTCCCCCCGGGTGCCGGCGGTGAGCAGCATCATGCGCATCCAGCCAGTGTGGCCCGGAAGCCCGTCGCCCGGCGTCGATGTGAGCCGGGTACGCTCGGGCCCGTGACAGACGGTGGTGAGCGGACATCGCGCACCACACCGTCGGAGATGGCTGTGGTCGTGCGCCGCCTCGTGCACATCTCGCGCCCGGTGCTGTGGATCAACACCATCGGTTCCGGGCTCGTCGCCGTGTGGCTCACCGGCGCGTTGTTCGACCTCCGGGCCCTGCCGGTCATCCTGTGGCTCACCCTGCCGTTCAACCTGCTCATCTACGGCGTGAACGACATCTACGACCAGGACACGGACGCGGCCAACCCCCGCAAGGGCTCCATCGAGGGCGCCAGGATCCGGCAGTCCGAGGTGCGGCGCATCGCGTGGGCCGTCGCGATCATCAACGTCCCGTTCCTCGTGTTCTTCCTCCTCACGCTGCCGCCGCTCGCCAACGCCGCGATCCTGCTCTACGTGTGCGTCTTCGTGTTCTACTCCGCACCGCCGCTCCGCTTCAAGGCGCGGCCCTTCCTCGATTCGCTGAGCAACGCGGCGTACGCACTGCCCCTGGTCATCGTGCCCGCGGCCCTCGCGGTGACGCCGGTGTGGCCCGCCGCCCTCGGTCTGATGACCTGGAGCGTGGCCAAGCACGCCTTCGACGCGGTCCAGGACATCGTGGAGGACCGCGACGCGGGCATCACCACCACCGCGGTGCGGCTCGGTGCGCGCGGGACGGCGCTGTGGAGCGGGTCGTGGTGGATCGTCTCGACGGCGCTCTTCGCCGTCGTGAGCATCCCCGTGGCCGCGGTCAACCTCCTGATCGCCGGCGTCCTCGTGGTGAGCCTGCTTCGCCACCCGACGCCGGAGACCGGTCACCGCCTCTACCGTCTGTCGGTCGCGTTCCCGTACATCGCGGGGTCGTTCGCCGGGGTCTTGCTCATGGTCTCGATCGTGCTGGGAGGACGCTCGTGAGTCGCATCGTCGTGGTCGGTGGCGGGATCGGCGGCCTCACCGCCGCCGCACTGCTCGCGCACGCTGGCCACCGTGTCACCCTGCTCGAGGCCGCTCCCGAGCTCGGTGGCAAGAGTCGTCGCATCCACCTGGGCGAGGACCGCGTCGACACCGGGCCGTCGCTGGTGACGTTCCCGGCGGTGTGGGACGAGCTGCTGCGGCGCCTCGGCGACGGCGGCCGCGCTCCCGGTGACCCCCGCGACGACGGGCACCTCGACCTGGTGCGGATGCCCGAGGTCGGCCGGTACTACCACGACGGCGAGGAGACCTCGCTCCCGGTGGCGCCGGACCACCCCTGGTACCCCGCCTGGCGACGGTTCTCCGACCTGCACGCGCCCCTCGCCGACGACGTGACCGAGTTGCTGCTCGCCGACCCCCTCGACCGAGCCTCCCTCCCGGCACTCCGCCGGCTGCTGGCCGTCTACGGCTCACGGCTCACCACCCGCGCGTACCTCGACAGCCTGCCGTGGTTGCCGGACGGGCTGCGCGAGGTCATCGCGATCCACACCCTCAACGCGGGCGTCTCGCCCGCGCGGACCCCCGCCCTCTACGCGAGCATGCCGGCGATCATGGCGGAGACCGGTGCCTGGGTGCCGCGTGGTGGCGTGTACGAGATCGTGCTCGCACTGGGGCGGCTGGCCGAGGCGGCCGGCGTCGAGGTGCGCACCGGTGAGGCCGTCACCCACATCGAGCGCGGCTCCGTCACCACCGACGGACGGCGCTACCCCGCCGACCTCGTCGTCAGTGCCCTGGATGCCGACCGGCTCAGCCTGCTGATGGGTCCGTCGCGGATCCCGACGCTGCCCCGTCTGCGCCCCCGCACCCGCTCCTGCTCGGCCGTCGCGGTGTACGGCGTGCTCCGGGAGGAGCTGCCGGCGCACGTCGCCACGCACAGCGTGGTGCTGCCGACGAAGCCCGCGGCGCTCCACCGCAGCCTGGAGGCGGGTGACGAGCCGGCCGACACCATGGTGTTCGTGAACCAGTACCGCGCGGGCGAGGTGTACCCGAACGCGCGCAGCACCGTCGGCATCCTGCTCACCGCGCCCGCCGACGGCGGGCACTACACGGTCGAGCACCCGTTCGTCCGGCGTGAGGTCGACCGCGTCTCACGTGCGATGGGACTCGACGGGCCGCTCACGGACCTCCTCGACGAGCAGGTGGTGCTCGACCCGCAGTACTACGGCGGGGGCGGTGAACCCCACGGCGCGCTCTACGGGGCGGCGCGTCCGTCCTGGCAGAGCGGGCCGTTCCACCGTCCCTCCTACAACGACCCCTGGCGGCCCTGGCTGTGGCGGGTCGGTGCGTCGGTGCATCCCGGCGGCGGGATCCCGGCGGTGGTGGGCGGCGCGATGATCGCGGTGACCCGTCTGCTCAAGTCGAACGCCGCCTGACAGCGGCTCGGAACACGATCCGCCGCTCGACACCACGGCCCGTCGGCGGGAGACGCCGCTAGTCGACGTCCACCTCGGTCCACCCGTCGAAGCGCCCGATCTCGGTGACGCGCACCACGGCCTCCCCCGCTTCGTCGGAGGCGTCGAGGTCGATCGTCGCCGAGAACCCGAAGTCCTTGTCGCCCTCGGGGTCGGCGAAGATCTGCCGTGCCCGCCAGGTGCGGCCCTCCTCGGTGAGGACGAGGTACTGCATGGAGCGTGCCTCGGCGTCGATGCCGACGGTGTCGTGCTCGTCGTAGTACTCCTCGAGCACGGCGTCCCACGCCGACCGGTCGAAGCCCTGCTGGGCGTCGAGTTCGCCGAGCCCGTCGATGTCGTCGCGCGCGGCGAGCAGCACCCGCTGGAACAGCGCGTTCCGCACGAGCACCCGGAACGCGCGGACGTTGCCGGTGAGCCGGGCGGGCTGCGGCGGCGCGATCTCCTCGTGCTCCGCTTCGGCGAGCGCGATGTCCCCGTTCATCAGCGCCTCCCACTCGTCGACCAGCGAGGAGTCGACCTGGCGCACGAGCTCCCCGAGCCACTCGATCAGGTCGTCGAGTTCCTGGGTCCGGTGCTCCTCGGTGATGGTCTGCCGCATGGTCCGGTAGGCGTCGGAGAGGTAGCGGAGCACGAGCCCCTCGGAGCGGGTGAGCTGGTAGTAGCGGACGTAGTCACCGAAGGTCATGGCCCGCTCGTACATGTCGCGGACGACGGACTTCGGCGACAGCGCGAAGTCGAGCACCCACGGCTGCTCGACCGCGTAGGTCTCGTAGGCAGCGGTGAGGAGTTCGTCGAGCGGCTTCGGCCAGGTGACCTCCTCGAGCAGTTCCATCCGCTCCTCGTACTCGATGCCCTCCTGCTTCATGCGCGCGACGGCCTCACCACGCTCCTTGAACTGCTGCTGCGACAGGATCGCGCGGGGGTCGTCGAGGGTGGCCTCGACGATGGAGACCATGTCGAGCGCGAAGGTCGGCGAGTCCGGGTCGAGCAGCTCGAAGGCGGCGAGCGCGAACGGCGACAGCGGCTGGTTCAGCGCGAAGTTCGCCTGCAGGTCCACCGTGAGCCGGTAGTGCCCGTCGACCTTCTCGATCACGCGGGCGTTGATGAGCGTCCTGGCGATGGTCAGCGCACGACGCGCCATCGCGAGCTGCCGGGCGCGCGGCTCGTGGTTGTCGTACACGAGGGAGCGGACCTCGCTGAAGGCGTCGCCGCCGCGGGCGACGACGGAGAGCACCATCGCGTGCGTGATCCGCATCCGGGAGACCATCGGCTCCGGCTCGGCGTTGATGAGCCGCTCGAAGGAGGCCTGCCCCCACGACACGAAGCCCTCCGGAGCCTTCTTCCGCTTGATCTTGTTCTTCTTCTTCGGGTCGTCGCCGGCCTTGGCGACGGCGCGGGCGTTCTCGATGTCGTGCTCGGGGGCCTCCGCGACGACGTCGCCCTCGGTGTCGTACCCGGCACGACCCGCGCGCCCCGCGATCTGGTGGAACTCACGGGCGGAGAGCTGCCGCATCTTCGTGCCGTCGAACTTCGTCAGGCCGGTGAAGAGCACCGCGCGGATCGGGACGTTGATGCCGACGCCCAGGGTGTCCGTGCCGCAGATGACCGGCAGCAGACCGCGCTGCGCGAGCTGTTCCACGAGCCGTCGGTACTTCGGCAGCATCCCGGCATGGTGCACGCCGATCCCGGCTCGGATGAGCCGGGACAGCGTCTGCCCGAACCCGGCGCTGAACCGGAAGGTCGCGATGGCCGCCGCGATCTCGTCCCGCCGCTCGCGGGAGGCGACCTTCGCCGACATCAGGGACTGTGCGCGTTCGAGCGCTGCGGCCTGGGCGAAGTGGACGATGTAGACCGGTGCCTTGCCCTCCTCGAGCAGGCGCTCGACGGTCTCCTGCACGGGCGTCATCACGTACTCGTACTCGAGCGGCACCGGCCGGGAGACACCGGTCACCCGCGCGGTCGACCGCCCGGTCCGGCGCGACAGGTCGTCGGCGATGGACGTGACGTCGCCGAGGGTGGCGGACATGAGAAGGAACTGCGCGCGCTCGAGCACGAGGAGCGGCACCTGCCACGCCCACCCGCGGTCGGCGTCGCCGTAGAAGTGGAACTCGTCCATCACGACGACGTCCACCTCGGCCTCGGCCCCCTGCCGGAGTGCGACGTTCGCGAGGATCTCGGCGGTGCAGCAGATGATCGGGGCGTCCGCGTTGACGCTGGAGTCCCCGGTCACCATGCCGACGTTCTGCGCGCCGAAGAGGTCGACGAGCTGGAAGAACTTCTCGGACACCAGCGCCTTGATCGGCGCCGTGTACCAACTGCGCTTGCCCTCGGCGAGCGCCGCGAAGTGCGCGCCGGCCGCGACGAGCGACTTGCCGGTGCCGGTCGGGGTGCTCAGCACGACGTTGGCACCGGACACGATCTCGATGAGGGCTTCGTCCTGCGCCGGGTAGAGCGGCCGACCGCCCTCAGCCGCCCAGGCGGCGAACGCCTCGTAGACGGCGTCCGGGTCGACGACGCCACCGTCGGCCGCCGGGATCGCGGCGACGAGGGGAGGCACGGTGGTCACGTCGGTCATGCACCCATCCTCCCAGGCCCGACTCCGCGCACGGACGGGAGGCCCGGCACCTGTGGACGGACAACGCACCTTCCACAAGTGCATGCAGATGCATAGGATTGGTCCGTGCGTGAACTCGGCTTCCTCTCCTTCGTCCCGAACCACGGCGGGACCCCCGCCGCAGCGGCCGCCCTCGAGGACGGCCTCCGGCTCTTCGCGACCGCCGAGTCCCTCGGCTACGGCACCGGCTGGGTGCGCGGCCGGCACTTCGAGCCGTTCCTGACCAGCCCGATGACGTTCTTCGCCGCCGCAGCCCAGCGCACCAGCACGATCGGGTTCGGCACCGCCGTCCTCGGCATGCGCTACGAGGACCCGGTGCGGCTCGCCGAGGACGCCAGCACCGTCGACCTGCTCAGCGGCGGCCGCGTGCAGCTCGGCATCAGCACCGGGATCGCCGGGTACGGCCCGATCCTCGACCCCGTGTTCGGCGCCGCGGAGCGGTCGTTCCGCGACGAGGCGGAGGCCCGCGCCGCACGCCTGCTCGAGGTGCTCCGCGGCGACGCCCTGGGCACCGCCGGGAAGGGCTACGAGTCCATCCCGGCCGGCGCCGAGCTCACGCTGCAGCCGCAGAGCCCCGACCTGCTCGACCGTGTCTGGTGGGGTGGCGGGAGCATGGGCACCGCGGTGAAGACGGCCGAGAAGGGCCTGCTGCTGCACTGCTCGACGTTGAACACCGAGGACACCGGCGCTCCCTTCACCGAGGCGCAGGCCGACCAGATCGCGGCGTACCGGGCCCGGTTCGCCGAGCTGCACCCGGAGCGCACCCCGAAGGTCGCCGTCGGCCGGATCATCGTCCCGCTGCTCGACGACCACGACCGTGCCGTCCACGACGAGTTCCTGACCGGGTACGCATCCGGCATGGACGACGAAGGGCGACCGCTCTCGGGCCCGCCCTTCCGCTTCAGTCGCATCCTGTCCGGGGAACCGTCGGCGATCGTCGATGCCCTGCTGGCCGACCCCGCCGTCGCCGCGACCGACGAGCTGGTCGTGACCCTGCCGGCGAACGGCGACCGGGCGGCGCACGAGCGCATCCTCCGCATCGTCGCCGAGGACATCGCGCCGGCGGTCCGCACCGCCTGAGTGGAGCGGACCGGGGACGGTACGTCCGGCGGGGCCCACCGGTCGGTGAAGCCGGACGGGCCCCCCGCCGGACGACCATCCTGTCCCTGATCCGTACGGGATGGTGCGACCACTGTTCCACGTACCGATCGGTTTGTCACAACGCCCCGCGCGTTCTGTACGCGGGGGACGGGGATGCGCCCCCGAACGGGGGATGCGCCCCCGCAGCGGACTGCGAGGGCGCATCGAGACGCACCAGGACCACCGGGGCTCCAGCGATCGGATCAGGAGACCGTGGCGCACACACGGTGGCCCTTCGGTGGTGCGTGCATCGCCGGTAACCAGCCGACAGACGCACTGACGATCGTAGTGCGCTCGCCGCGGCCCGTCGCGGAAAGCGGATGGACCGCGCCGTGGGATCGCGCTCCAGTTCGAGGGACTCGGCCGTACCTGGCCGTCGCGGGTCGCCCTGCGCGGCAGGATGGACGGCGGACCCCGACCCGGGGCTCGACGACGAGGTGGAGGAACGCGATGACGCGTGTAGTGGTGACCGGTGGCAGCGGCAAGCTCGGACGGGCGGTCGTGCGCGACCTCGACGAGCACGGCTACGACGTGGTGGTCCTCGACCGGGTCCCCTCGCCGGACAAGCCCGAGCGGGTCCAGTTCGTCCGCACCGACCTGACCGACCACGGACAGGTCCTCAACACCTTCATCGGCGTCGACGACCGCTACGACTCGGTCGACGCCGTCGTGCACCTCGGCGCCGTCCCCGCGCCGGGCCAGGTACCGGACGTCGCCCTGATCACGAACAACGTGACCGCGTCGATCAACGTGTTCCACGCCGCCCGCGCAGCGCGCATCCGGAACGTGGTGTGGGCCTCCAGTGAGACGCTCCTGGGGATCCCGATGGGCGAGCACCACCCGCCCTACCTCCCGGTCGACGAGGAGTTCGCGGTCCGCCCGCAGTCCTCGTACTCGCTCGGCAAGGCCGTCGAGGAGGAGATGGCCCGCCACTTCACCCGCTGGGACCCGCAGCTGAAGATGATCGGTCTGCGCTTCTCGAACGTGATGGACGAGACGGACTACCCGGCGTTCCCGTGGGACGCGACGCCCGAGGCGAAGACCTTCAACCTGTGGTCGTACATCGACTCCCGCGACGGCGCCCAGGCGGTGCGCAAGGCGGTGGAGAGCGAACTGACCGGGTTCGAGGCGTTCATCATCGCGAGCCCGGACACCGTGATGGACACCCCGACGCTCGAACTCGTCGAGCAGTACCTGCCGGACATCGAGCGTCGTGCCGAGATCGACGGGGTCAGCTCGCTGCTGTCCTCCGACAAGGCCCGCGAACTCCTCGGCTACGCCCCGGAACACACCTGGCGCCGCTGAGCGCGCGGTCGGGCTGAGCTCGGATCCGGGAGGCCCGGCTCACCTCACGCGGGCAGCAGCAGTCCGTCGAGCACCAGGTCCCGGAGGCGCGGCAGCAGGTCCGCCGCGAGCGCCCGCTCGTCGACGTCGGTGAGCTGGGCGATCGCGGCGACGATCTGCCCGACGGCGAGCTCGCCGTCGGCCGCGCCGCCGAACGCGGCGAGCGCCGTGTCCGCGTCCACCCGACGCCCGAAGCCACCGCCCTGCACGCGCGTCATCACGGTCGGGTCGTCGTTGCCGGGCCAGTAGTGGCGTTCCTCGGTGACGTCCCCGGCGACCTGCAGGTGGGCGGCGGCGAAGGCGTCGTCGTCGTGCTCGGCGAGCCAGGTGACGGCGTCGAGCGTGCGTGCGACGGTCGCGCCGAGCCCGGCGGGGTTCGAGCCGAGCACCTGCGGGAGCCGCTCGAACCGACGGAGGTGCGGCGTCCCTCCCGTCCGGGGCTTCCGGACCACGACGTAGCCGAAGCCGACACCGGTGACCCGGCGGCTGCGGAAGTCGTCGAGCCAGGCGTCGACGAGCCGGTCGTGCTCGGGCGTGCCCGGCTTCGTCCCGCCGTCGCGGATCCAGGTCTCGGCGTACGCGATCGGGTCCTCCCGCTCCCGCTCCACCACCCAGGCGTCGAGGCCGGAGCCGGCCGTCGCGTCGCCGAACCAGCCGCGGACCCGGTCGAGGCCGTCCGAGCCCCAGCGGTACTCCCAGTTGCCGAGGAGCTGCGCGGTCCCGCCCGGTTCGAGGTGGTCGGCGAGCCCGCGGAGGACCGTCTCGACGAGTGCGTCGCCGACCATCCCGCCGTCGCGGTACTCGTAGGCGGGGACGCCCTCGCTCCGTGGCGTGATGACGAACGGCGGGTTCGACACGATCCGGTCGAACCGCTCCCCCGCGACGGGGTCGAACAGCGACCCGAGCCGGAGGTCGATGCCGTCGACGCCGTTCAGCTGGGCGTTGAAGCGGGCGATGTCGAGCGCACGGCGCGAGATGTCGGTCGCCACCACCTCGTCGGCGAAGCGCCGGGCGTGCAGGGCCTGGATGCCGCACCCGGTGCCGAGGTCGAGCACCCGGCGCACGCGCACGGGGACCTGCAGGCCGGACAGCGTCGTGGACGCTCCCCCGATGCCGAGCACGTGCTCCTCGCCGAGCGGTCCGCCGAGGGCGAGTTCGCCGAGGTCGGACACGATCCACCAGCTGCCGGCGCCGAGGTCGTCGACGAACGCGTACGGCCTGAGGTCGACCGTCGGGACGACGTCCGGCTCGGTGCGCGAGCGGATGCGGTCGGGGTCGCTCTGGTTGGCGAGCCCCTCCGCATGCACCAGGGCGTCCTCCAGTCGGACGAGCCCAGCGCGGACGAGCCCGTCGACACCGGCCGTCGGCAGTGCCGCTCCGGCCTCGCTGAGCGGCACCCGGAGCCCGAGCAGGAACAGCGCGGCGAGCGTGTACCGGGGCTGCAGTGCGTCGGTGACCCGGTCGCGCGCCGCGCGGATCGCCGCCCTCCGGTTGCCGCGGTGCAGCGCCGCGGCGGCCTCGGCGCCCCACAGCGCCTCGACCCCGTCGACGGTGAAGCCGGCAGCGGTGAGGTCGGCGGCGAGCGCCGTCGTCACGGCGGGGTCGGCGACCACCTCGGGCAGGACGATCGGCGCGTCGGACCGGGAGGGCGTGGGCGTGGCGCTCACGCGGCGACCGGCTCGCGGAGGAGGCCCGTCGGCACGGTCCAGCCGAGCACGAGGTCGAGCAGGCCCGGGAACCGCCGCTGCACGTCCTCGACGCGGACGCGGCTGCTCCGCATGAGTCCCTGCTGCCGCTGCTCGAGCAGCCCGGCGTCGCGGAGGACGCGGAAGTGGTGTGTGAGCGTCGACTTCGGTCGGTCGATGCCGGCCCAGCCGCAGGGCCGTTCACCGCCGGCCGCGTCGACGAGGTAGCGGTGCATGATCGCGAGCCGGATCGGGTCGGACAGCGCGTCCATGACGACGGGCAGGTCCATCTCGGTCACCGTCGGCTGCGGCAGCAGCTCGGCTCCGTCCGTGCGCTCGGGCATGCACGGACGGTACCACCCCCGGACCGCTAGTACGACTTGCGTCGTACAGTGAGCGTACGGTACGAATGCACTCGTACAACGGAAGGTGGCGTCATGCAGTCAGCACGGTCGGTCGCGGGGTTCTGGATCCTCGCCGCGATGCTCCTCGTCGCGATGGCGTCGTCCGCGGTGCCGTCGCCCATCTACCCCGTCTACGCGGCCGAGTGGCACCTCACCCCGCTCATGCTGACGACGGTGTTCGCGATCTACGTCGCCGGGCTCCTCGTCAGCCTGCTCGTCGCCGGTCGGCTGTCGGACCACGTCGGCCGGAAGCCGGTGCTCGTCGTCGGCGGGATCGGCATCGTCGTCTCGCTCGGCCTGTTCGCCGTCGCCGACGGCCTCGGCGCCCTCGTGCTCGACCGCATCGTGCAGGGCGTCTCGGTGGGCCTGCTCATCGGTGCGCTCGGCGCCGCGCTCATCGACAACTCCCTCGACCGCCACCCGTCCCTCGCGGGCGTGCTCAACGGCGTCGTCCCACCGATCGCCCTCGCCACCGGCGCGATGTCGAGCGGCGCCCTCGTCGAGTGGGGTCCCGCGCCCGAGCAGTTCGTCTACGTGCTGTTCGGTGTGCTGCTGACCCTCCTCGTGATCGCCCTCGCGGTCGTCCCGGAACGTGTGCCCCGCCGCCCCGGGGCCCTGCGGTCGCTCCGGCCGACGATCACGGTGCCCCGGGCCTCCCGTCGGTTGTTCCGCGGCGTGGCCGGGTCCCTCGTCGCCAGCTGGGCACTCGGCGGACTGTTCCTGTCCCTCGTGCCGTCCGCACTCGGCGCGGTGTTCGGCATCACCAACCACTTCGCCGCCGGCGCCCTCATCGCCGTCGTCACCGGCACCGGTGCCCTGACCGGCCTGGCGATCCAGCGCATGGACACCCGCCGCGCGGTGTTGCTCGGCCTCGTCGCCCTCGTGCTCGGCCCCGTCGTGACGATCGTGTTCGTCGTCGAGCACTCGCTCCCCGGTCTCGTCGTCGGCAGTGCGATCGCCGGCGTCGGCTTCGGTGCCGGGTTCCAGGCGCCGCTCCGGATGCTCCTCGCGACCGCCGCCCCGACGCACCGCGCCGGACTGCTCTCGTCGATCTACGTCGTCAGCTACCTGGCGTTCGGCGTGCCGAGCGTCATCGGCGGCTTCCTCGAGCCGTCGCTCGGTCTCGTCCCGGTCATCGCCGGGTACGGCGGGTTCATCGTCCTCGCGGCGCTGGTCGCACTCGTGCTGCAGCTCACGTCGAGGGACGCAGCCAGGGCGGAGGAGGCCGCGGCGCAGGTGGTCGAGCGGACCGCGACCGGATCGCTCCGCACCGTCGGCGAGTAGCACGCCCCGTCGGCGACCGGACGTCGCCGGTCAGAGCCCGGGACGGGGCCGGCCCTTCGCCCGCTGGACCCCGGTCGTGCGGTGCGCCTCGGCGTGTGCTGCATCGACGTCGGCCTTGCCGCGGTCGGCGGCGTTCCGGAGCCAACGCGGCCCCCGACGCTTCGCCCAGTCCCAGAAGCGGTGCAACTGGGCGCGGAGCCACGTGATGATCCGGTGGAAGAAGTGGAACTCGCTCGCCAGGACCGTCAGGCCGATGAAGACGATCAGCCAACCCGGACCGGGCAGCGGCACGAGGATGAGCCCGATCACGACGATGAGGCCGCCGACGATCCCGACGAGCACCTTGTAGACGAGGTGCACGTGCGGCCGGGCGTGGATCCACTGCCGGAGGTCGCGGAACCACTGGAACCGCTGGCGGGCGCCCTCGGACCGCTCGCCCGCAGCGGGGGCGTCAGGTCGGTCGTCGGGTTCGCCGTGCATGTCCGAACGCTAGGGCGCGCGGCTGGGAATCCGCGGCGCACCAGGTCCGCACTGGCCGTGTGCTGCGGACGCGCCACGGGCCTCCAGTCCGGGAGGCCCGGTACCGGTCCCCGACGCCGGTCGCGCCGGTCAGCGGATCAGGCGTGCGCGACGCACGTCGCCGCCCACGGGACCGCGGCGAGCCGCGCCTCCGGGATCGGCTCCCCGCCGACCGTGCAACGCCCGTAGGTGCCGGCGTCCAGGCGGGCGAGCGCCGCGTCGACCTGGTCGATGCGGCGTCGGGCGTCGTCCCGTACGGCGCCGAGCGACCCGCGCTCCCAGGCGAGCGTGGCGCCCTCGGGGTCGTGCTCGTCATCGGTGTTCGCCCCGTCCCGGGCGTCGCTGACGTCCTGCATGCTCCGCTCGACGTCGGCGAGGAGCTTCTCCGACCGGGCACGTTCCGCGGCGAGCGCGCTGCGGGGGTCGAGGTCCATGCCGCTGACGCTAGTCGCGCGGAATGGCCGTCACCGCAGATGCGTTCGCATGCACATGACCAAGATCGGGTTCCTCTCCTTCGGGCACTGGCGTGACGTGCCCGGCTCCCGGGTGCGCAGCGCACGTGAGTCCCTCGTGCAGGCGATCGACCTCGCCGTCGCGGCCGAGGAGGCCGGCGTCGACGGCGCGTACTTCCGCGTGCACCACTTCGCGCCGCAGCAGGCCGCACCCTTCCCCCTCCTCTCGGCGATCGCCGCCCGGACCAGCCGCATCGAGATCGGCACCGGCGTGATCGACATGCGCTACGAGAACCCGCTGTACATGGCCGAGGAGGCCGCGGCGACCGACCTCATCTCCGGCGGCCGACTGCAGCTCGGCGTGAGCCGGGGGTCACCCGAGACCGCTCTCGCGGGGTACCGCTCCTTCGGCCACGTGCCCGAGTCGGACGACGAGAACGGCGCCGACCTCGCCCGTGACCACACGGCGGTCTTCCGCCGTGCGATCGCCGGCGAGCCGATGGCGAACGCGAACCCGCAGATGACGGGCATGGCCGGGTCGCTCGCGATCTCACCGCTGTCCGACACCCTGTCCGAGCGCATCTGGTGGGGTGCCGGCACCCGGGCCACCGCGGAGTGGACGGCGGAGCAGGGCATGAACCTGATGTCCTCGACCCTCCTCACCGAGGACACGGGCGTGCCCTTCGACCAGCTGCAGGCGGAGCAGATCGAGCGCTTCCGGAGCACCTGGGCCGAGACGCGCGCTGGAGCTCAGGCGGCGCGCCAGCGACGCGCGACGCCAGCGCCGACGGAGCCTGCGGAGTCGGGCCGCTGGGACCACCAGCCGCGCGTGAGCGTCAGCCGGAGCATCATCCCGATCATCGACGACGAGTCCCGGCACTGGTTCGGCGTGCGCGCGCAGGTGGAGGGGCAGGACCAGGTCGGCCACCTCGACGGCGGGCTCGCCCGCTTCGGCCGTTCCTACATCGGCGAGCCCGAGCAGCTCGTCGCGGAGCTCGCCGCCGACCGTGCCGTCCGCGAGGCCGACACCGTCCTGGTCACCGTGCCGAACCAGCTCGGCGTGGACTTCAACGCCCGGCTGCTCGCCGCCGTGAAGGACGTCTTCACCGAGGTCGACGCGGCTCCCGTCCCGGCCTGAGCGCCTCCCGGGCCGGGTGTCCGCCTTTGTGCTGACACCCGGCCTGGGGCTGGGTCAGCGTGCAGGGGCTGCGTAGCGTCAGAGGGCACCGCACCCCTCTCGCACCCCAGGAGTTCACCGTGACGCTGCCGGCCGCCGGCTGGTTCCCAGACCCCCAGGACACCGCTCGACTGCGGTGGTGGGACGGTCGCGTCTGGGGCGACGGCACCCGCCCGGCGCCGGGCGTCATCGCCGCTCCTGCGACGCCGGTGGTCGCCGTCCCGAGTGGCCCGGCGTTCTCGGTCATGGCCGACACGCTCGTCGCCGACGAGCGGACGTGGGCGTACGGCGACCGCACGCAGCGGTTCTGCGTCTTCGCGTTCCTGTCGGTACTCGCGGCCGTGCTGTCCTTCGTGCTCAACCCGTGGGGCGTCACCAGCGCCGCGGGGGTCCTGCTCGGGATCATCGCGCTCGTGCACCCCGGCGCGACCGAGCGCTGGCGCGTGGTCGGCCAGAGCATCGGGGCCTCGGCCCTCGTGCTGGCGGTCGCGACCGGCGCGGTCGCGCTGAACGCCCACCTGCACCTGTTCTGACGCCACCGCCGCGCGGCCTCGGCGATCAGTCGTCGGACGGACGCCGACGGTGCTGCTTCGTCACGGACCGCTGCTGCTTGGTCGCGAGGCGCCGGCGCTGTGAGCCGCGCGTCGGCCGGGTCGCGCGCCGCTGCGGGCCGGGCGGTGCGAGTGCGTCCCGCAGGAGCTCGCTGAGTGCGTCGAGGGCGGCCTCGCGGTTGCGCAGCTGCGAGCGGCGCGCGGACACCGTCACGGTGATCGCACCCGCGACCGTCCGCCTGCCGACCTGCTCGAGGATCCGCGCGCGCTGCTCCTCGCTGGGCGCCGTCGACGCCACGACGTCCCAGGTGAGCTGGACGCGGCTGTCGGAGGTGTTGACGTGCTGGCCACCGGGGCCGGACGACCGCGAGAACCGCCAGCGCAGTTCGGCCTCGGGGATCGTCAGCCCCGGCCCCACCTCGAGGTCCATGCGCCAAGGGTCGCACGATCTCCGCGCGGCTGGCTCGCTCCCGCTACCGCCGCGCCCGCGGGTGCGCCGTCTGGTAGACGTCCCGCAGCATGTCCGCGGTGACCATCGTGTAGATCTGCGTCGTCGCGACGCTCGCGTGCCCGAGGAGCTCCTGCACGACCCGCACGTCCGCCCCGCCCTCGAGCAGGTGCGTCGCGAAGGAGTGCCGGAAGGTGTGCGGGGAGACGTGGGCGGCGAGTCCGGCTCGTTCCGCCGCGGCCTGGATCACCAGCCAAGCACTCTGGCGGGACAGCGGAGCTCCACGGGCGCCGAGGAAGAGCGCCGGTGTCCCGGTCCCCCGCGCAGCGAACACCGGCCGTGCCCGCACCAGGTACGCGTCGACCGCGGCCCGGGCGTAGCTGCCGAGCGGCACGATCCGCTGCTTGTTGCCCTTGCCGGTGACCCGCACGACCGAGACGTCGGTGTCCTCGTCCGGGACGCCGTCGACATCGGCGAGCGTCGTCACGTCGTCGACCGAGAGCCCGACCGCCTCGGAGACGCGGGCCCCGGTCGCGTAGAGCAGTTCCAGGAGTGCGCGGTCGCGGAGCTGCGCCGGCTCGTCACCGACCACCGCGCCGAGCAACCGCTCCATGTCGTGCACCGAGATCGCCTTCGGCAACCGCATGGGCGCCTTCGGCGGACGGACGGAAGCGCCGGGATCGAGGGGCAGCCAGCCCTCCGCCGCCGCGAACGCGCTGAACGAGCGGACCGAACTGAGCATCCGGGCGACGGACCGTGGCGCGAGCGGCCCGTCCGGCCGCGTCGCGAGGTGCTGCACGAACCCGGCGAGGTCCGCACGTGCGAGCCGCCCGACGTCGGCGACGATCGCGGCCCCACCGGCCCGGTCGGCCCCGGCGGAGTCGACGACCGGCTGCGTGCCGATCCAGTCGCCGAAGGTCGTGAGGTCACGCCGGTACGCAGCCAGGGTGTGCTGCGACAACCCCCGCTCGATCGCGATGTGGCGCAGGTAGTCCTGCACGGCACGCTCGTACGGCATCACCTGACGAGGCTACCGGGGCACGGGCCTCGGCCCGGAGGTGCTACTCGGCCGAGGGCGCACCGTCGCCGGACGCCGCCGTGGCCGGCGCCTCCGTCGGGGCCGGCGCGTCCGCCGCGAGCGCCTTCCGACGCTGCGCGACCTGGATCGCGATCGCGACCGGCACCGCGGCGAGGGCGACGGCACGCAGCCACGGCCGGTCGAGGGCGTGCCGGGTCGCGTGGTCGAGCGACACCGGACCCGGGCCGCCGAGGGCGAACATCGCCGCCGAGAAGCCGAGGAACGCCGGCAGTTCCAGACCGCCGTCCGCGTTGAAGAAGCCGTTCGGTGTGTGCACGCTCGAGGCCACGCCCATCGTCGTGGCGGCACCGGCACCGGCGATCGGGGTGGCCAAGCCGAGCGCGAGGGCCGCGCCGGAACCGGCCTCGCCGACGCCAGCGAGCACGGCGTTGCGGCGACCGGGCCGGAAGCCCATCGCGTGCATGCCCTGAGCGGTGCCGTCGATGCCGCCGCCGCCGAACGCGCCGAAGAGCTTCTGGGCGCCGTGCGAGACGAGCACCGCTCCGAGTGCGATGCGGAGCAGGGTCGTCGCGGTGACGGTTGCGGTGCTGGTGCGCGAGCTCATGGGGGTCCTCCCGGTCGTCCGTGGTCCGGCCACCCGTCCGACGCGGGTGAGCAGGGTGACGCCGACGGTACGCCGTCTCAGCGCTGCGAGCGGCGCTCGACGGCCTCGACCGCGAGGGTCGCGACGATGAGCGCCGAGTTCTGCAGCCGCCCGTCGAGGACCGCGGCCACCAGCTCCTCGCGCGGGACCCAGCGGATGACGATGTCGGCCTCCTCGGCCTCACGCTCGAACGCCGACTCGGTCGCACGCACGCCCCGCGCGCGGTAGACCTGGATGAACTCGTTGCTGCCGCCGGACGAGGTGTTGTACCGGACGAGCGGCTCCCACGTGTCCGCCTCGACGTCGGCCTCCTCGGCCAGCTCGCGCTTCGCGGCGGTGAGGTGGTCCTCGCCCTCGTGGTCGAGCAGGCCGGCCGGCAGCTCCCAGTCACGCAGGTGCACGGGGTGGCGGTACTGCTGGATGACGAGCACCTTGCCCTCGTCGTCCTCGGCGTACACGGCGACGGCACCGGTGTGGTCGATGTACTCGCGCACCATGTCGCGGTCGTTGTAGTCGACCGTGTCGCGCCGCACGTCCCAGACCATCCCCTCGTACACCCGCTCCGAGGCGGTGACGTCGTGGGAGGTGGGCTCGTCGGCGATCGGTGCGTCAGTCACGCCCTCATCCTGCCACCCGGGCCCCGCCGGCCCTGCAGACAACGAGACGGACCGGGCCCACGCCGCCGGTTCCGGCGCGACGCGCCAGCGGCGCGACGGCCGTGCCGGACTGGAGGCGGCCCCCCCCGCCGGGGGGCCCCCGCCCCGGCCGGGCGGGGGGGTGCGGGCGCGGCGGCCGGGGGCCGCCCACCCGGCCGCCGCGGGGGAGCAGGGGGCCGCCGACGGTACGCCGTCTCAGCGCGGCGAGCGGCGCTCGACGGCCTCGACCGCGAGGGTCGCGACGATGAGCGCCGAGTTCTGCAGCCGCCCGTCGAGGACCGCGGCCACCAGCTCCTCGCGCGGGACCCAGCGGATGACGATGGCGGCCTCCTCGGCCTCACGCTCGAACGCCGACTCGGTCGCACGCACGCCCCGCGCGCGGTAGACCTGGATGAACTCGTTGCTGCCGCCGGACGAGGTGTTGTAC
>JASCOJ010000067.1 GCA_029959645.1 Microbacteriaceae bacterium PS02332
GGCCCCGGGGGGGGTCCGGGGGGGGGGGCCCCCCCCCCCGCGGGGGCCGCCCCCGCCGCGGTCGTCCCGCCCCGCACGGGACGGCGCGACGGTCACGGACGGTCCGACCCTGGTGGCGAACACCCGCAGGGTCACCGTGCCGTTGTCGAGTGCGAACTGGTGCCCGAGCTCAGGCATCGCGCGGTCGTCGACGTCGCGGACCGGGCGGGACCCGACCTCGACGACGAGTCGCCCGAGCGGCACCGCTGCGACGTCGTCGGCAGCCGCCCGGAAGCGGTCGCGCTGGAGCCGCCACGGGCCCGCGTACGACCCGCCGACCGCTGTGAGCGCGGCGAGCGTCTCGGCGAGCGACCACGCGAGACGTTCCGGCGGCGCCGACGACCACGCCGCCGTCCCGTCGACGTCGAGGTCGAGCTGGGTCGCGTTAATGCCGCCCATCATCGCGCACCGCGGGGAACGGCTGTGGTCGAATGGTCGGGTGGGAGCTGACCGGGACTGCGTGGTGGCGCTGGACGTGCCGGTGGCGCAGCAGGAAGCGACCGCGGACGCCGTCGGTGCCTGGCTCCGCACACACGGGTGGTCGGTGCCCGACCCGGCCGCTTCACGGCTCCGCTTCCCCGCGCGTGAGCCGGACCTCCTCGGACCGACCGCCGGCGCGGGGACGTCGGACGACCCCGGCACGATCGCCTGCGGCGTGTCCGACGGCCTCTGGCTCGCGCTCGAGGACATGCGCGGTCCCCGGTGTCCGGCGTGCGGGACCGAGGTCGACGGTGACCAGGCGTTCCCGGGGCTCTTCGCCTGGGCGGACGGTGCCCCGGAACCGGTCTTCGTCTGCGCTGGCTGCGGCGCCGAGGCCCGTGCCGGCGACATGGACACCGAAGGGTCCTGCACGGTGGGCAACCCCGGCGTCGTCATCGTGCCGACGGTGCAGACGCACGCGGAAGCCGTGACGCTCGCTCGGCGACTGCGCGACGAGCTCCGTGTGGCGTTCGGCGGTCGGTGGGTGCACGTGCACCAGCACGAATGACGCCGGGCCGCTACCGAGCGACGACGTTCGACAGCTCGAACGCCGCGAGCTGCTCGAGCACGGGCACTGCACGCACGGCCAGCGCGCGGAAGTCGTCGTCCTCGCCGGCGAGGAGGTACGACGGCCGTTCGAGGTCCACGTCGGGGACCGACACCGACCCGACAAGACCGGCCGACTCCGCGTCGCGGAGCAACCGGACGACGTGGATCCCCGTCGTCGACCCGAGGACCTCGGCGAGGACCGAGCCCGCGACGTCCGCCGGGTCGAGGTCCTCCGTGCCGCCACCACCCGCGAGGGACTCGATCGTCTCGCGGGTCAGCCTCCGTACGATCCCCCAGTTGGTGCTCCCGGTGAGGCTGACGAGTGCACCCTGGAGATCGGCGTCCATGAAGACGACTGCGTCGGCGTCGATCCGCGCACGCATCCACGCGGGCTCGTCGACCCGGGGGTAGCGGCGGAGGTCGTCCCGGAGGTCGGCTCCGGTCACGGGCCGCGACTCCAGGAGCGCCCCGTCCACGTCCACGGCCACCGGCCAGGCAGGTTCTCGGTCCCGGTCGAACTCGAAGCGGTACCGCCCGGACGCGTCCAACAGCAGGCGAGCTGTGAGCCAGGCGCCTCGCGCAGGCTCCGCCATGCGGCTCCGCAACGCCTCCCACGCCTCGAACTCGACGGCCGTCGGCAGCCCGGCATGCGTGGTCACACCTGCACGCTCGACGGCGTACTCCAGTCTGGCCGTCACGCCCAGTTCCACGTACACCGCTGCTGCCCGCGACCACGGCTCGTCGAGGCGGTCGAACGTCATCGTCGCGATCTGGTTCTGCAGTGCACTGAGGTCGTCGAGCGTGGTCATCAGAGCGGCACTCCGTTCAGTGTGGGAGTCAAGGAAGGTGTCGGTACCCTCCACGAACGGTCTCGATCAGGAACGAACCGCGGCGTCCTGTGGGTGCAGGATCGATCTGCGAAGGTGTCCGTCGGACGACGACGCTACCGTTCTCAGATCACCGGATGGACATCGCCGATCACGGCTCGAACTCGTTCGAGGACATGTGACCAAGACATGTCGAAGTCTGTTGGAGGGTCGAGGTTCAACTCGAGCTTCTTCCCGAGGGAGCTCAGCTCGTTCTGAGCCCGACCGGGGCCGATGAGAGTACTGATCTCTCGTCGCACGGCACTCGCCTCCGCGGGCGAGTAGCCACCTGCGCCGTCCGAGAATGCCTCCGCAGCTGTTGCGTACTCATCTCGCCAATCCTGGTGGAACGTGCCGGCGAGCAGGTTTGCGAGGGCAGGCAACGCCTGCCACAGGTCGGTTCCGGAGAGCTCTTGGAGATTCACAGTGCTCACTTCAGGTCGCCTTCGGAGAGCCGGAGCCCACCGGTCTTCTCGGGGACGGGGTTCAGTGTCTGCGCGCGGAGGCGCTGCTCGGTGAGTTCCGTGAAGACCGGGACAAGGAGTTCGAGCATCTGCTGGAACTCCTCTGATCCTTCAAGGAGGTCCCATGAATCTTCCGTCAACTCGTCGGCCGGCAGGTCCTGCGGCTGAACGACCCCGCTTTCCATCGCGACTCGGGCCAGGTAGCGCATCTGGTTCCCGACCGTCGAACCGACGTACTCGGAGAACACCTGTTGCGCGAGTGGTCGTGTCTCTTCGGGATCGAGGTGCCCGTCGAGGACCAGGGCTTCGACCGCAGATCGAACCGAAACGTCGACCATGCTCCAGCCGGAGTCCTGGAGTGTTCCGTCCAGCTGACCGACGAGCTGCACTTGAACGTAGACGTCGGTACACGTCGACCAGTCACCACCGAGGCCACGAACGGTGGCCCCGACGACCTTCTTCTGAGCCTCGAGCTCGGCCTCGATCAAACTTATCGGTGGACCTCTGCTCCGTCCACGGCGGTGCCCCTCACTTGGCTGCCAGGCCCGCATTCGACGAAGAGCGAGGCTGCGTCGGTCCGGTCCCCCGCCAGTACGTCGAACGTGAGCGAGGTAATCCTGTTCTCGATCTCGAGGGTAGTCATCGCTGGCCTCCCGCCGATGCTTTTCTGGTCGGACCGCTCCTGCTCGACCGCACCCACGATGTCCGGCCGCGGGTGGGTGTGCAGCCGACCCCCCCGGCCAGACCCCTTTTCAGAGCGGACGTGATGACCTGCTCGCTGCGTCGAGCCGTTCCGTCGCGAGCGAGACGAAGACCGGCAGGAGCTGATCCAACATCTGTTGGAAGACCGACGATCGTTCCGCCAGTTCCCACGAAGGCTCATCCCAGTCATCCGATGACAACGGGAAGTTGACCATGACTCCGATGACCATCGCAGTGCGCGAGAGATTCCGTAGCTGACTTGCGTCGGTGGACCCGACGAACTGCGAGAACACGGCCTGAGCCAAGTAGGTCGGATCTACATCAGCGAGCTCGTCATCGATGACCAGCGCGTGGATCTCTTCAGCCAGTGCCTCGTCGACGATTTGCCAGTTCGGGTCTTCGATCAGCCGTGCCCACGTTGCATCCCGATCGGGTTCAGCGACAACAACGGCCACTGAAGCCGTGACGACGTCTCGGAGCCAATCTGGCTCGAATTCACCTTCCCGGGGGAACTTGACGCGGTCAGCCAGGAGCAAGCTGTCGGGCACCTCCGTACAACCGGTCAGGGATCCATCGATACCGACGCTCGAAGGCCAAGCCGGCCGCTCTTCCCAGTTGAACTCGAAACGGTACCGACCCGAACTTGAGATCAGGAAATGCGCTGAGAAGCAAGCGCCCTTCTCAGGGGTCGCCATGACCTCCCGCAACTGACGCCATGCAGCGTAGAGATCCTGTGTCGGCGGAGGGCTCTTTCGGGTGCCGTCTTCGGTGACCAGAGTCCCGAGGATCGCCGCGACATCCGCGACCTCGACGAAGACCTCGGCACCGTCGGACCACTGAGGAGGATAGTTGTCCGATGTGAGTTGACCGATCCTGTTCTCCGAAGCATGTTCTGCTTCATCGGCCGCGATGTCGCTCACCTCTCCCCTCCTCAAGTCACGGTGCGGCGTTGAACGCGATCTTCCGGACCACGCGGACCGATCCGACGCTCAGCCCGCGCTCGTCTCAAGAACCGATTTCTTGATTCCTTCGGCCAGATCGTTCATCAACCTCGCGAGTGCAAGGCTCAGCACCCCAGCGGGGGCATGACCCGTCAATTCCTGAGCGAGCCTCTGGGCGTCCACAGCGGTGAAGTCATCCACAGGCGGGAGAAGCCCGAGATTTTGGGCGGTCGAAAGCATTGAACGCAGGTCTTGTGCTTCGACATGGCCAAGCAGGTCAGCCAGGATCAGATTTGCAAGGTCCTCTGAGGAGGTGAATTCTGCCCTGCCATCGATGACGACATCTCGCATGTAGCTCCGTCCGCCTTCAAGGACCGCTGCCCATTGCGGGTCAGCAGTCAACCGGAGTAGTTCCGGCGGCATCTTCTCCTCAGCGAACTGCACGTCAGTTTCCTTCCGAAGGCTCGCAGCCCAATCCGGCAAGTACTGCGAGGACCGCTCGTAGCGATGCAGGTCTTCCAGCAGCGCTGACCGATCCACAGGAGCGCCTGAGACGATGACTCCTCCGACAGAGACCACCGTCGGCCACACCGGCTCTTCGTCCCATTCGAAGTCGAAACTGTAGCGCCCGCTGTGCTCGAGTCGAAGCCGCCCGGTGAACCATGTCCCCTTGTCGGGAAGGGCCATCACACTGCGCAATCCATCCCAAGCCGTGAACAATTCGAAAGAGGGAGTAGGACGCGCGACCGTTTGCCCATCCGATGTCTGGATGACTCCGCCGATCTGACCTGCACCGCCGAGTTGCACGAAGATGTCCTCGCAAACAGCCCAGCCGGCTCCTAGATCACGATGAGTTTGCAGAGCCACGCGGTTCTGAGCATCGACTTCGTCTTGGATGGAACTCAACGTACCGCCGTCCTCGGAACACGGATGCGCGTCCCGTCATTCGGGATGAATATCGACTGAGGTTGTCTCCAAGCCTACCCCAGGTGACGCGGAAGGCCTCGGGCCGTAAGGACGAAGGTGAGTAGAGAACTTCGGTGCACATCCGGACGGGAACAGCTGGGTCTGCTTGGAGCAGACGTCGTACGTCGTTCTCTACACGGGCGAATGCGCCCTGACTGACAGCCCGGCCGTCTTGAGCAACGACATTGAGGCCGAACGGCGATCCGCCGTTCGCAGTGGCTTGGAGATGCCCTCCGTGGTCTCCCGGGAGACGATCGTCGCCTCCGGCTGCAATCTGCTCGGAAACCGCACGCGGACGGTTCTCGGGCGGCGAGATCTCTGTGATGACAGAATCGGAGTGGACGGTGCGTCCCACGTCGTCGGTGTCCAGCACACCCGCTCGGTCAATGAATTCGTAGCGCGTGCTCGCCGAGCGATGCTCGTTCCTCAAGGCGTCGCTGACGGTAGCCCATTCCGACAAGTACTGCGAGGACCGCTCATAGCGATTCAGGTGTTCCAGCAGCAGACCAAACCACAGGACCACACGAGGCGATAACTCCTCCGCCGGAGACCACCGTTGGCCTCACCGGCTTTCCGTCCCATTCGAAGTCGAAGCTGGGCGGCGCCCCCGGCCTGGACGTACACGTCCTTGCAGACCGTTCACCCGGCACCGAGATCACGGTGATTCTGCAAAACCACGGCATTTTGCGCATCGACCTCGTCCGGCCATGAACTCATCGGTCTGCCTGATGACTGGGTTCAGTGCCTCAGCGCTGAGTCCCCTGCGCGCGGAGGCGCTGCTCGGTGAGTTCCGTGAAGACCGGGACAAGGAGTTCGAGCATCTGCTGGAACTCCTCTGATCCTTCAAGGAGGTCCCATGAATCTTCCGTCAACTCGCCGGCCGGCAGGTCCTGCGGCTGAACGACCCCGCTTTCCATCGCGACTCGGGCCAGGTAGCGCATCTGGTTCCCGACCGTCGAACCGACGTACTCGGAGAACACCTGTTGCGCGAGTGGTCGTGTCTCTTCGGGATCGAGGTGCCCGTCGAGGACCAGGGCTTCGACCGCAGATCGAACCGAAACGTCGACCATGCTCCAGCCGGAGTCCTCGAGGAGGCCCTGCCATGCGGCGCCCCATCGGGGCTCCGTCAAAACGATGGCACTGCTCTGCGAGCGGAGGTCTTCCATCCAATCGGGCTCGTACTCCCGTCCCCGGGGGTACGACTGCGCGTCCTCGAGCAGAGCACTCGCCGCGATCGGCGACGACCGAACGAGCGAGCCGTCCACGCCGACCTCCAGAGGCCAGGAAGGTCGTTCGTCCCAGTTGAACCCGAACCGGTACTGTCCTCTGTTCGACAGGAGCAGATGCGCTGACAGCCAAGCGCCTTCGGCAGGGTCGGCCATCGCATGTCGGAGTTCCCGCCAGGTCGCTGACAACTCCGCTGAGGCGAGCGGGCTCTGGCGCACCCCTGCTCCGTCGACGACGGTGCCGGCCACCTGACTGACAGTTCCGCACTCGACGAAGTAGGACGCGGTGTCCGTCCAGTCGCCCGACAATGCATCGAAAGTGAGTGACGCGATCTTGTTCTGGAACTCGTGCTCTGTCTCGAAGTCGCCCATCGCTAGCCTCCCGGTGATGCCTTCTTGGTCAGCACGTTCCGCACGTTCACGTTGAACCCCGCCGGAAAACCGCCCGTTGGGCGACTTGTTGCGACCGACCGACGAGTCGCCGCACATCACCGTGATGACGTGATCGCCATGGTCCTCGGCGCGCCGAAACGGGATGAAAACGAGCACGAGGCCCCCACGAGAATTGGTTTCCGGGGTCATCGGCACTGGTCAGAGGTCTCAACGCTTCCTGAGACCACCGGCAGTCTCGATCGCTCGCGACGCCTCGACGATCGATTCTGACACGGCAGCGGCGTCGAGAGTGCCCGAGCCCACTTGGACCCACAAGCCGTTGTCATCGGTCGAGACGTCCACGCCTGCGGGGAGCATCGTCTCAGAGAACGGCAGGGCGTAAGCGGCCATGAACGTGATCAACCCGAGGCGACTCGTGAAGCGTCGCTGCGCACGGTTTGCTTTCGTGACGCCGAGCACGCCTTCCGATGCACCCCACAGAACGACGAGCGCCCCGAGCACATCACGTCCTACAGCGCCGAGCGAAGCAGACAGATCGATGGTCGTTTCCTCGCCGACGGCGCGGAGACTGACCGTCAACGAATCAGAATCAGCTCGATCAGACTCTGCGCCGATCGAGAGTTGTAGCGTCGCGCTGACCCCACCAGTTGGCTGATTGGTCATGCTCATGGTGTAGCCACCGGCCTGGTGAGGAGCGCCGTCGTGATTGCGGTCGACGCCGAGAAGGAGGAGTTCTTCGAGTCGGTCGTCCATCAATCCGTCGAATTCGTCGGACTCACCTTGCGGGCTGTCCCACCGCGTGACCCGCCACGAGCCGTCGAAGGGAGCCCCGAGCTCCGTCATGAGGCGCACGGTCTCTCGGATCTTCGCGAAGGAGATCGAGACCGGGATCGCACTTCCGCGCCAGGCCACGCTCAGGTACGGCTGAGTGGTCTGCCAAATGCTCACCAATGCTCGGTTCCTCACTCCAACGGTGGTCCCAACAACGTTCTTCACCGATCAGGGCGTCTCGGGCCATGGCACCGACACCGCAGGTCCGCGAGAGCGTCCGCCATCCTGACTCGTTTTCAGAGGTGATCTGGTGACGCGGTCGCAGCCTCGAGTCGCTTCATCGCGAGTGCGACGAAGACCTGCATCAGCTGATCCAACATCTGCTGGAAGTCTGACGACCGTTCCGCCAATTCCCATGACGGCTCATCCCAGTCGTCCGATGCCAAGGGGAAGCCGTCCATGACTCCGGTGGTCATCGCGATGCGCGCGAGATTCCGGAGCTGACTACCGTCAGTGGACCCGACGAACTGCGAGAACACGGCCTGACCCAAGGAGCTCGAATCTGCATCGGCAAGCTCGCCGTCGATGGCCAGCGCCTGAAGCTCCTCAGCGAGGGCCTCCTCGACGACTCGCCAATTCTGGTCTTCGACCAAGCGCGCCCACCTTGGGTCCCAATCGGGGTCGGCGACCACCACGGCCGCCGAAGGCCACCGCGACGTTCTTCTGAGCCTCGAGCTCAGCTTCTATCGATCCCAAGTGGATTGCTCTCCATGTTCTTGATGAAGATCAATCATCCGAAACAGGCCCGAAGCCGTTCGCCGATTCCACCCCAGGTCATCCTGAAGGATCCGGGGCGTCGACCGTTTGCGCTCTCGTAGAGCACCTCGGTCTGCACCTGAACTGACGCGCTGTTCTGTGACGAACTTCAGTGCTTCAGCGCTGCCGTGTCTGCGCGCGGATACGCCGCTCTGTCAGTTCAGTGAAGACCGGTACGAGCATCTCGAGCATGCGTGCGAACTCGCTGGACTCCTCCAGCAGGTCCCAGGAGTCCGCGGTGAGATCACCCGATGGCAGGTCGTACTGCTCCACCAATCCCAACCCCATGGCGGCTCGTGCGAGGTACCTCATCTGGTTGCCCGCCGTCGAAGACACGATCTGCGTGAACACCTGACGAGCAAGAGCCTGCGCCTCGCCGGGATCGAGGACATCATCGAGGACCAGGGATTTGATCTCCGTCTGAAGAGTGGCGTCGACGATGCCCCAGCCCTGGTTCTCGACGAGTTGCTGCCACTGATCGTCCCAATCCGGATCGGCGAGCACGATCTGCGCACTCTTTTCACGGATGCCGGTCATCCACTCCGGTTCGTACTCGGCTGCGCGAGGGAACGCCTGGGCGTCCTCGACCAGCGCGCTCGCCGAGATCGGCAACGATCGAACAAGCGACCCGTCCATTCCTACTTCGACCGGCCACGAGGGCCGATCGTCGTAGTTGTAGACGAATCGGTACTGGCCAGTCTTGGAGAGAAGCAGGAACGCCGAGTACCAGGTTCCCTTCAGCGGGTCGGTCATCTCGTGTCGAAGCTCCTCCCACGCGGAGTACGAATCTCCGTCCGCAGGAGGACCCTGGTGCGAGCCGGTGCCGTCGATGACAGTGCTTTCGATCTGACTTGACTGCGCGCACTCGACGAAGTAGACCGCTACGTCGCTCCAGTCCCCCGTCAACCTGTCGAACGTCAGCAGTGCGATCCGGTTCTCGATCTCGTGCTCACTTCTCAGGTCGCCCAAATCAGTCTCCCGGGATGCCGTTCTTGTCAGTGATCAAGTTCTTGATGTTCTTCGTGGAGGTGTTCGGCGAACCCGCCTCGGCCCGACCTCGTCGGACCACAATCGGCCGAGCTGACGACCAGCAGAGTCAATCTCCTGCCACATGCAGATCCACGACTTCAGCTTCGCTCCAGCGAGCCGTTCAGTCCCACTCCCACCGACCACGGAGGGCGCTCTCCCTGATCTGAGCCGAACCGATCGCAGACGACTCGGTGGAAGGGAGCAGCCCCTGATGCGGCCCAGCTTCGTCCGCGACGATGCCCACCAACCGACTGATGTCGGCGCATTCCGAGGAGAGCTTCGCGGTGTCCGTCGAGTCACCCGACCGCGCAACGGCGGTGAGCAGCGCGCTCATGCATCAGACCTCAGGACCAGAACCGAACCCTCCATGGTGGGCACGCTACAACTCCACTCGAGCGGATTGCCCGGGAAGTTTCGCGCTGAGATGGCGGATCACACCTCGTTTCCGGTCATCAGTCGAAGTGTTTCGGCTGAACTCCAGCTGCCAGTTCCTCGAGACGCTTCCCGATGGCATTCCACATCTCCCGGGCTCGGACTGCGCTCGCAGGTCCTCGGTAATCAGCATGCAGACGCCGGAGGAAGTTCTCAACGTCCTCGTCACTCACCTCGTCTGCATCGAGGACCTGGTACTCGGAGAGCATCCCCTGAATCTCCTCGGGAGAGAACCCATCGATGTAGAAATCGAGGTAATCAGCAACAGACGCATAATCGCGGAACCAACCCTGGTACAGGTTGTCGACGAAGCCCCCAAGCAGTGGAATCTTCGTCTCCCGGTTAGCAGAGGTTATTTCTTCGATGGTGGTCATCTCGGTACCTCAGTTCTTCAAATCCGTGGGATAGGCCGTTCGGACTACGAACCCCCCGGGCTGGTCCTTGTGCCACAAGAGCTGCATCCACATCTGCTTCTCGTCTGTGAATTTGCCATCCAGGTACCGCCGCCCGATGACCTCGTCGAATGTTGCCTTGATTGCGAACACCCGAGGTTTGGGTTTCGGCTGCATGCGAAGCCACTTGTCGATCTCCGCCGCGTGTCCGTCGAGCGTATGACCTATGAGACGGTTCAGTTGATTCTCGTTCATCCGGAAGGCGCTGCTTCCGCTCGCACCAGGATCTTCACGAGCAGCGATCTCCTGGTCTGTCATGGGCCCGTGTTCGCCCCTGAGGTGTGTCTCGAGAGTGTGAGCTCCTCGAACGCCCTCGTGGGCTCCCAGTCCTCCCTGCGCGATGAATTCCTGCGACAGGTGTGTCTCAGCAACAACTCTCGGGCGGCCCCATTCATCGAGGAGTCGCGCGGGCAATCGACTGTTCGCTGCCGCTGCGCCGCCACCATCGACGGCGTCTCCCTGTCCGTCACCGATCGGACTGGCGTGGTCAGCACCTTCATGAGCATGGGACGTGTCGTTCGTGTCAGCCAGAGCGTGTCCGGCGCCGGGAGAGCTGTTGCTCTCCGCGCCGCCGAACGAACGCCCTTGCCCCGTGTCACCGCCGCCGGACGAATGCCCTTGCCCGCTGTCACCGCCGCCAGACGAATGCTCGCCCTTGTCCCCGCCGACGTGGTCCGCCACCGAGTGCAACCACTGCCCACCCCCACCGGGCTCGACCTCGATCCTCGGGTGCCCGAGCCCGACGTGCATCCCCCCGGGCATGGCAGCCTGCTCGACCGTGACGTTGATCGCGGGGATGCGGTCCGCCAAGGAGTGCAACGACTTCGCGAGGTCGGTCCGCACCGATTGCATCGCGTCGACCAGGCCCCGGCTGACCCCGAGGCGCATGGCATTCAGCGCGCTGCCCACCCGGACGACGGTGGTTGCGGCCGCCGCGACCTTCCCCGTCACGGCGGCGAGCTTGCTGCCGTCGGCCCCGATCGTGCCGACCTTCGCGGCGATCGACGCGACCTTCGCGCCCGCTCCGACCTCGCCGGCCCCGGGGATGAAGAGCGTGCCGACGTTGAACGTCAGGCCACCGGCGGCGTGCGCCGGATCGTTCGCCCAGTCCTCGGGCGTCCCGACGAAGCCCTCGACGATCTGCTTCTGCTTGTCGACGATGCCGAGCGCGGTCTCCCGCACGACGTCCGGGACCCATCCCTTCGGCAGGTACGCGGCGAGGAGCACCGGCGGGCTGCCGATGAGCACGATCGCACCGAGCGACTCCGCGAACCCGAGCCAGGACTTCCCGGCCCAGTCCCCGTCGCCCCACTTGCCGGTCTGGGCGTTGTACCCGATCAGGCCGCCGAGCCCGTCGAGCGTGCCCTGCAGGGCGTCGTCCATGCCGGAGTCGAACTTCTGCGAGCAGTTCTGGTCACCGCGCCCGGTCGTGCCCCACGGCATCGCCTGGTTCGCCTTGACGGCAGCGGTGTAGTCGACACCGGCCACCTGCGCGATGCACATGTCGGTCCGGAGGCCGTTGATCGCGTTGACGCAGTCCGCCGAGGCGGCGGAGAGCTTCGTCTCCTGCGCGGCGACCCGTGTGAGCAGGTCGTTGTTGTCGTCGATGTAGGGCTGGTACTGGTCCCAGGGGATGTGGACGTGGTCGAGCTGCTGTCCGAAGTTCTCGATCAGACCGGAGATGCCGCGGTTCGCCGGGTGGTTCGGGTCCCAGGGGCCGACCGTCACGCCCTTGAGCGCCTTCGCGACGAACGTCCGCGCTTCACCCTGGATCTTCTTGAGTTCGGCCACGACGGGCTCGATCGCGGAGGCGTAGGTGCTGATGGCCTTCGCGACCGACGTCATCGTCGCCGACAGGGAGGCCGTGTCGGTGACGACGCTGTCCATCACCGAGAGCAGCTGCGCGGAGTCGGGCGTCTCGTAACTGCCGGCGAGCCCGCCCCACTTCGTCTTGACGGTGGTCCCACCGGAGGCGACTGCGGTCCCTGACTTCGTGAACGCCCTCGAGGCGTCCTCGACCACGGCGGGGTGGATGTTCGTCCCCGGGATGGCGTCCGGGTCGATGAGCCCGTCCGCGCGGCACTGCTGCATCAGGAGTCCCCGAGGTGGAACGAGGAGAAGTCGCCGTCGCCCGAGGCACGGACCGCGTCCGCCTGCAACGACGTGGCCATCTGCTCGTCGCCGTTGTAGTACGCCAGGGTCGCGGCCGAGGCACCGGCCAGCCCGGCGGTGATGTGGTTGCCGACCCGCGTCAGGAGGTCCTTGTGGCTCGTGATGAGCTCGGCGACGGCGCCCGGCACGGCCTGGTCGTCGCCGCACGCAGTCGTGAGCGATTCTTGTGCCGCCATCAGGGCGTCGAACGCCTTGGACAGCGTCGTCGCCGCGTCTTGCGTGTTCGACAGCGCCGTCTGCACCCCTGCGGGTTCGATCTTCCAACCGCTCATCGTCGCTCCCCTCCAGCATCCCCGGGTCCGGCGTCGGGCCCGCTCCGTGGTGCGGCCGTTCCCCCGGCCGCCGTGGCGATCGCACGGACGACGCGTGTCGCTGTCCCCCGGAACGGGGGTTGTGCCGCCGTGTGGATCTCCGTCCACCATAACGGAGGCTCCGTCGCCTCCCAAGCCCCCCGGCCCTCCGCGCCGAGCAGCCGTCGGGCGTCGACGTCCACGTCGAGCCGTCGTGACTGCAGCAGGGTGAGCAGCACGACGCCGCCGGCGTCGACCAGTTGCAGTGCACCGCCGTTCCAGAGCTGCCGCACACCGATGTCCGGGTCGACGTCCGCCGCGCCGGCGAGCACGGCGACCGCGTCGACGTGCTCCCGGGTGAGCAGCACCCACTCCGCCGTCACGACCGGTCCTCCGCTCCGTCGCCGCCCCGCGGCACGCCGGTCGGGTCCTGTCCGTCCAGGAGGCCCGGGGCCAGTGGACCGAGGCGCGTCAGGAAGCCGTGGAACCGCGCCCAACGGGCCTGGGCCTCCGCGGGTCGCGCACCGAGTGCGTCGGCAGCCGACCCGGCCATCCCGGACGACGAGGCCGACCCGGTCGATCCCGTCGACCCGGTCAAGGCGGCCGACGCGGTCGACCCCTCGGGACCGGCCTCGACGTCGGTCGGTTCGTCGACCGCGGCAGCGACCCCGGTGTCGAGGACGAACGACGGCACCCGCGACGGACCGACCGTCTCGATCCCGTCGCCGACGACCGACCGCGGGTCGACACCGAGGTCGCGGACGGCGCGCGCGCCGACCACGGCACCGAGCGGCACGGGCAGGACCCGGGGCCGGGCGCCGAGCGTCGCGTCCGGGTGTCCGGCCGTCCGCCACGCCGTCGCGAGCAGCACGCGGTGCCGCCGGGCGAGGTCGCGGAACACCGCGACGACCGCGGTGTCGGGATCGACGACGGCGTCGGGATCGACCGTGGCGTCCGGATCGACGGCAGCGTTCGGGCTGACCAGCACGTCGCGCGGGAGCGCGAGACGCGTCTCCTCGAGCACGCCCTGGTCCGTCCTGGTGACGCGGATCCGGACGGACGCCGTGCCTCCCGGGACGACGGCGACCGCCTGCAGGTGGGTGGGTGCGGGGGCTCGGCGTCGGGCCGCGGCCGTCAGTGCCGCCGTGTCCCACGACAGCGACGCGGGCTCGACGAGCCCCCACGCCGCGGGAGCGACGCCCGCGAGTGCCTCGAGCAGCTCCTCCGTGACCCGCCCCAGGACCGCGCCCTCGGTGGCACGGTGCAGCACCGACACCGAGCACTCCGTCCACGGCACCTCGTCGGGCGCCGGGAGCACGCGCCGGACCGGTGCTGGCTCGGCGATCCACGCCTCGCCGACCGTCCCGGCGACCGTGTCGGAGTCGACTGCCCGGTAGGCCTCGCCGACGCGGACGACCCACGTCCCGCCGGCACCGCGGAGCGCGGTGAGCAGTGCGACGGTGACCCGGCTGGTGGCGGGGGTGAGCAACACCGTGGCGAGGCCCGCGGAGGCGGTCTCGCGCAGCAGGCCGCTCCGGGCGCTGGAGAGGTCGACGACCCGGGCGTCGCTCTCGGTCACGACGAAGCCGGTCCCCACGGCGTCGACGAGCGGGTGTGCGATGGTCCCCTGGTCCATCGGCCCAGCGTACCGACCACGGCACGCGGCGAGCCCGGACGAGGCCCACACACGACGACGGCCCCCGCGGTGCAGCGGGGGCCGTCGTGTGGAGCGGGAGGTCAGCGGACGTTGACCGGGGTGCGGTCTTCCTCGTCGTAGAGGACGTAGCCCTCCTCGCCGTGGACCGCAGTGTCGATCCCGGCGACCTCGTCCTCGGTCTTCACCCGGAAGCCCATCGTCTTCTCGATGATGAAGCCGATGATGAAGGCCAGGACGAACGAGTACGCACCGACCGCTCCGGCAGCGGCGGCCTGCTTGCCGAGCTGGGCGAACGAGCCGGAGTAGATCAGGCCCGTGTCGTTGGCGAAGAAGCCGAGGAACAGCGTGCCGAAGATGCCGCCGACCAGGTGCACGCCGACGACGTCGAGCGAGTCGTCGAAGCCGAGGCGGTACTTCCAGTCGATGGCGAAGCAGCAGACGATGCCGGCGAGGAAGCCGAGCACGATGCCCCAGCCGGGCGTCAGGGCGGCACAGGCCGGGGTGATGGCGACGAGCCCGGTGACGGCACCCGAGGCGGCACCGACGGAGGTGGCCTTGCCGTCCTTGAGCTTCTCGACGAGGAGCCAGCCGAGGATCGCGGCGGCCGGGGCGGCGAGCGTGTTCACCCAGGCGATGGAGGCGATGCCGTCAGCGGCACCCTCCGACCCGGCGTTGAAGCCGAACCAGCCGAACCAGAGGATCGCCGCACCGAGGAGGACGAAGGGCGGGTTGTGCGGCTTGTGCGCACCCTTGGCGAACCCGACGCGCTTGCCGAGGACGAGCGCCAGGGCGAGACCCGCCGCACCGGCGTTGATGTGCACCGCGGTGCCACCGGCGAAGTCGATGACGCCCCAGGTGGCGGCCCAACCCGAGGTGAGGTTGAAGACCCACGACGCGACCGGGAAGTACACGACCGTGACCCAGATGCCGGCGAACACCATCCACGCGCCGAACTTGGCGCGGTCGGCGATGGCGCCGGAGATGAGCGCGACCGTGATGATCGCGAAGGTCGCCTGGAAGCCGACGAAGGCCATCGACGGGTAGGCGGCGTGGATCGTGGAGGCCTTGGCCTCCTCGAAGGACTGGCCGAGGCCGAGCTGGTTCCAGTCGATGCTGAAGAACCCGACGACGCCCGAGATCGCGGTGTGGTCGCCGGGGTTCGCGAAGGCGATGGCGTAGCCGTACAGCACCCAGAGGACACTGACCAGCGCGATGGCCCCGAAGGACATCATCATCATGCTGATGACGGACTTGGCCTTCACCAGTCCGCCGTAGAAGAAGGCCAGGCCGGGTGTCATGAACAACACCAGCGCAGCCATCACCAACACGAACGTCGTGTTGCCCTGATCAAGCATGTGTGCACCTCTCGTGAGCTGTGCGGCTCGCAGGCCGCCTCGGGTGCCACGATTCTGGCGACGCGGTGTTTCGCTGGGGAGCACGAACTGTTTCGCGGATGTAACACGTGCCCGGGCTGTGTGAACGTCGTGTTACTGATCTGTGCGCGTGAGTGCCACGACCCGGCTCGCCGCGCGCAGGTACTTCTTCCGGTAGCCGCCCTCGAGCATCACGTCGGGGTACACCTGGTCGAGCGGGACACCGGAGGCGACGATGCGCACCTGCGCGTCGTAGAGCCGGTCGACGAGCGCCACCCAGCGGAGCGCGTCGGTCTGGTCGGTGAACGCCTGCACGTCGGTGAGGCCGACGGCGTCGAGCCCCTCGACGAGCGCCACGTACTTCGACGGGTGCACCGACGCCAGGTGCGCGACGACGGACCGGAAGTCGTCCTCGGTCACGCGGGCCGGGCCTCCCGTCCCGGCGACGGCCTGGAGGCCCGCGGGGACGTCGTCGACGACGCGCGCCGATTCGTCGACGGCACGTCGGCGGAAGTCGAGGCCGTCGATGCGCATGGTGTCGAACCGGTCGGACATCGCCTGGATCTCGCGGAGGAAGTCCTGCGCGGCGAAGCGCCCCTCGCCGAGCGCACCGGGCGGGGTGTTCGACGTCGCCGCGAACCGCGTGCCGGTCTCGGACAGCTCCTTGATGAGCCGCGTCATGACCATGGTGTCGCCCGGGTCGTCGAGCTCGAACTCGTCGATGCAGACCAGACCGGTGCCGCGGAGGAGGTCGACCGTGCCCTGGAAGCCGAGCGCGCCGACGAGGGCGGTGTACTCGATGAAGGTGCCGAACGTCTTCCGCCCCGAGGCCGCGTGGTACGCCGCCGCGAGCAGGTGGGTCTTGCCGACGCCGAACCCGCCGTCGAGGTACACGCCGGAGCGCACGGGGGCCTCGGGCTCCTTGCGCTTCCGGCCGAACAGCCCGCGTCTGGTCGGCTCCGGCTGTGCGGTGACGAACGCCTCGACGGCGTCGCGGACGTCGGCCTGCGAGGCGTACTCCGGGTCCGGGCGGTAGGAGGCGAAGGAGGCGGTCGCGAACTGCGGCGGCGGGACGAGCGCCGCTGCCATCTGCGCCGGGGTCACCTGCGGGTCACGGTCGACGAGGTGTGCAGGCAAGGAGGCCCTTCCGGGAGCAGGTCGTGCGGCGTCACGGTGCAGGTGGCGGTCGGTACGTCCGCGTACCGTTGCCCTGGGCACCGAGGTCCGATCCTAGACTCGGCTGCCCCAGTCGTCCCGCACCCCTGGAGGTACCCCCGATGACCGCACCGGTCGACCCGTCCGAGAAGTTCCGCTCCTACGCGCACCCCGAGCGCCTGGTGTCGACCGAGTGGCTGCAGGAGCACCTCGACGCCGGGGCGGGCTCGCCCGAGCTGGTCGTGGTCGAGTCCGACGAGGACGTCCTCCTCTACGAGACCGGGCACATCCCCGGCTCGGTCAAGATCGACTGGCAC
This sequence comes from Microbacteriaceae bacterium PS02332, assembly GCA_029959645.1. GTDB lineage: Bacteria > Actinomycetota > Actinomycetes > Actinomycetales > Microbacteriaceae > Curtobacterium. Next base: position 17,091 of record JASCOJ010000067.1, read on the forward strand.
ACGGACCTCAACGACCCGGTGCAGCGCGACTACATCGACGGCGAGGCGTTCGCCCGGCTCGTCGGCGGCAAGGGCATCGCGCGGGACACCACCGTCGTGATCCACGGCGACAAGGACAACTGGTGGGCCGCCTACGCCCTCTGGGTGTTCACGCTCTTCGGGCACGAGGACGTCCGCCTGCTCGACGGCGGCCGGGCGAAGTGGATCGCCGAGGGCCGCGCGATGACCACCGACCGGACGTCCGTCGACCCGGTGGAGTACCCGGTCGTGGAGCGCGACGACGAGCCGGTCCGTGCGTTCAAGGACGACGTCCTCGCACACCTCGGCAAGCCGCTCATCGACGTGCGGAGCGCCCCGGAGTACGACGGCTCACGCACCACGGCGCCCGACTACCCGGAGGAGGGTGCCCTCCGCGGCGGTCACATCCCGACCGCAGTCAACATCCCCTGGAAGTCCGCGGCCGCCGCCGACGGCACGTTCAAGTCCCGCGAGGAGCTCGACGCCGTCTACCGCGACGGCGCCGGCATCGGCGACGCCGACGAGGTCATCGCGTACTGCCGCATCGGTGAGCGCTCGAGCCACACCTGGTTCGTCCTGCAGCACCTGCTCGGCTACGAGAACGTGCGCAACTACGACGGGTCGTGGACCGAGTGGGGCAGCGCCGTCCGCGTCCCGATCGTGCAGGGCTCCGAGCCGGGTACGCTGCCTGCTCGATGACCGACGCAGCACTCCCCCAGTCCCTCGCCGAGATCCGGGACGACTTCCTCGCACTGTCGCAGAACGACCGGTTGCAGCTCCTCCTCGAGTTCTCCGACGAACTGCCCGCCCTGCCCCCGCGCCTGCAGGGGCACGAGGACGAGCTCGAACGCGTCGAGGAGTGCCAGTCGCCGGTGTTCATCACGGTCACGGTGGGCGAGGACGGTGACGCCCCGGACGTCGTTGCCATGCACGCAACCGCCCCGCGCGAGGCTCCGACCACGCGCGGGTTCGCCTCGATCCTCGCGCAGGGCCTGACCGGCCTGACGGTCGAGCAGGTGCTCGCGGTGCCGTCCGACTACCCGCTCACCATCGGCCTGTCCGAGGCGGTCAGCCCGCTCCGCATCCGCGGCATGGTCGGCATGCTCGGCCGGGTGCAGCGGCAGGTCCGCGCGGCGGCCGACTAGCGGCTTCTGGAAGACGGGAGGCGCGGTGCCAGCTGGTGCCGCGC
>JASCOJ010000068.1 GCA_029959645.1 Microbacteriaceae bacterium PS02332
GAACAACGCGCCCCGTCGGAACGGGGCGCGTTGTTCGTGCCGGGGCGGGGCGCGGGGCGCGGCGCGCGGCGCGAGCCGCGAGCCGCGTCAGCGGCTGGCGGGGCCGACGATCGGCGGGGCGTGGAACGTGGCGCCGAAGACGCGCTGGGACGCACCGCTGCGGTCGAGGTAGGGGCTGATGCCGCCGGCCTGGAACGGGTAGCCCGCGCCGAGGATGAGGCCGAGGTCGATCTCCTCGACGTGCTCGACGACGTGGTCCTCGAGCATGCGGTGCACCTCGTCCGCGAGGGCGTCCTCGAACCGGCGCTGCATCTCGGCAGCGTCGACCGGCTTTGCGTCCTTCCTCGACGGGGCGACGAGCTTCACCGCGGCGGGGTCGTACCCGGTCACGGCGCCCTTCTTGTCGCGGGTCAGGATCGTGCCGTGCTCGGCGATCCGCTTCAGGCCGTCACCCGGGTAGAAGCGCTCCGGCCAGGCCGCGTGGTGCGAGTCGAGCACGTGCGCACCGACCGGCAGGCCGACGAGCTCGAGGAGCTCGAACGGCGACATCGGCAGGCCCAGGGGAGCGGCTCCCTCGGCGACGGTCTCGAAGGACGTGCCCTCCTCGACGCCGCGCATGGCCTCGCCGAGGACGCGGGCGAGCACCCGGTTGACGACGAAGCCCGGCTGGTCGGCCGTGATGACCGCGGTCTTCTTCAGGGTCTTCGCGACGGCGAGGGCGGTGACGAGTGCCTCGTCGGAGGTCTTCGCGGCGCGCACCACCTCGAGCAGCGGCATGACCGCGACCGGGTTGAAGAAGTGGAAGCCGACGAGGCGTTCCGGGTGCTCGAGCACGGACGCCATCTCGTCCACCGACAGCGACGAGGTGTTCGTCGCGAGGATCGCGTCCGGGGCGATGACCTGCTCGATCTTCCGGAACACCTCCTGCTTGACGCTCATCTCCTCGAAGACGGCCTCGATGACCCAGTCGGCGTCGGCGAAGGCGTCGTAGGACACCGAGCCGCTGACGAGCGCCGTGATGCGGTTCGCGTCGTCGGGGGAGATCCGGCCCTTCTCACGGAGCTTCGCGATCTCGCCCTGGATCCGCGTGACGCCGGCGTCGACGCGCGCCTGGTCGACGTCGGTGATGACGACGGGGACGCCGAGACGGCGGGCGAAGAGCAGCGCGAACTGCGACGCCATGAGCCCGGCGCCGAGGACGCCGACCTTCGTGATCTTCTTCGCGTCGACGCCCTCGGGAGCGCCGACCGGTCGCTTCGCCCGCTTCTGCACGAGGTCGAACGCGTACATCGACGCGGCGAACTGGTCGCCGGACAGGAGGTCGGCGAGGGCGTCGTCCTCGCCGGCGAACCGCTCGTCGAGGGACCCGGACTTCGCCGCGGCGACGAGGTCGAGCGCGCGGAACGGCGACTTCGGGACCGTGCCGATCTTCGAGGCGACCTGCTGCCGCGCGACCTTGACGACCGTGCCCCATGCGGCCTTCTCGAGCATGCCCGGCTCGTTCTTCCGCGCGACCTTGGTACGTCCGGAGACCACACCGTCGGCCCAGGCGACCGCGGACGGCAGGAACGTCACCGACGGGATGAGCGCGTCACCGATGCCGATCTCGACCGCGGCCTTCCCGTCCATCAGTCGGTTGTTCTTCAGCGGGTTCTCCACGATGACGCGGAGCGCCTTCTCCGGCCCGATCAGGCGGGGGAGCAGCGTCGCGCCGCCCCACCCCGGGATGATGCCGAGGAAGACCTCGGGCAGGCCGATGCCCTGCGCCGCCGAGGAGAACACGCGGTAGGTGCAGTGCAGCGCGATCTCGAGGCCGCCGCCGAGGGCGATGCCGTTCACGAACGCGAACGACGGGACGCCGAGGTCGGACAGCTTGCGGAGGGTCGCGTGGCCGAGGACACCGAGCTCGTGCGCGACCTCGCGCGACGGCAGTGCGGCCGCCTGCGACAGGTCGGCACCGGCGGCGAAGCAGTACTCCTTGCCGGTGATCGCGACGGCCTGGACGGTGCCCGCGGTCGCGGCGGCACGCAGCTCGTCGAGCACGTCGGACAGCTCGCGCATGGTGCGCGGGCCGAGCGTCGACGGGCGCTTGTAGTCCTTGCCGTTGTCGAGCGTGATGAGGGCGAGGGTGCCGCCGGAGGGCAGCGCGACGTGCTTGACGTACGAGTGGGTGACGACCTCGTCCTCGCTCAGGGCGGTCAGCTGGTCGATCGGGGTGGTGGTCATGCTCATGCCGCCTTCCGTGCCGCGCTCTTGCTGAAGTTCGGGTTCTCCCAGATGACCGTGCCGCCCTGGCCGAGCCCGATGCACATGGTCGTGATGCCGTACTTCACGTCCGGGCGCTCGGCGAACTGCGCCGCGAGCTGGGTCATCAGCCGGACGCCGCTCGACGCCAGCGGGTGCCCGACGGCGATCGCGCCGCCCCATGCGTTCACGTTCGGGGAGTCCTGCGCGATGCCGTAGTTGTCGAGGAACGCGAGCACCTGCACGGCGAACGCCTCGTTGATCTCGAACAGGCCGATGTCGTCGATCGTCAGACCGGCCTTGCGGAGCGCCTTGTCGGTCGCGGGGACCGGGCCGACGCCCATCACCTCGGGCTCGACGCCCGCGAAGGCGAAGGAGACCATGCGCATCTTCGTCGGCAGGCCGTGCTGCTTCGCACCGTCCTCGGACGCGAGGAGGCTCATCGTCGCGCCGTCGTTGAGGCCCGCGGCGTTGCCGGCGGTGACCCGTCCGTGCGGCCGGAACGGTGTCTTCAACGCGGCCAGGGCCTCCAGGGTGGTACCCGGACGCGGCGGCTCGTCGGCCGAGACGATGTCCCAGCCCGCGCCGGTGTTCACCTCGACGGGGATGACGTCCGGCTGCAGCTTGCCGGCGCCCCAGGCGGCGGCGTAGCGCTGCTGGGACTGCACGGCGAAGGCGTCGGTGCGGTCCTTCGTGATCGCGGGGAAGCGGTCGTGGAGGCGCTCGGCGGTGTTGCCCATCACGAGCGCGTCCGGCGCGACCATGCGCTCCGCGACGAAGCGGGGGTTCGGGTCCGCGTTGAAGCCCATCGGGTGGCGGCCCATGTGCTCGACCCCGCCGGCGATCGCGACGTCGGCGGCACCGAAGGCGATCGCGCCGGCGAGGGTGGTCACGCTCGTCATCGCGCCGGCGCACATGCGGTCGATCGCGTAGCCGGGGACGGACTTCGGGAGGCCCGCGAGCATCCCGACGGTGCGGCCGAGGGTCAGCCCCTGGTCGCCCTGCTGGGTGGTCGCGGCGACCGCGACGTCGTCGACGGCCGCGCCGTCCAGCGAGCTGTTCCGGTCGAGGAGGCCGCGCATCGCGTGCACGGCGAGGTCGTCCGCACGGGTCTTCCAGAACACCCCCTTCTCACCGGCACGTCCGAACGGTGTCCGCACGCCGTCGACGAACACGACGTCTGATGCCTTGGGCAAACTGGCCTCCACAGATCCACATCGATCAGGTCGGGACGGAGGTCCCGACCCTGGCCGGGGCACACCCCGGCGACGGTACGACGCTATGCCCCGCGGCTGGGGGCCTGCACGTCGGTTGGTCGGTTCCTACGACGACGCCGGAGTCGCCCGGCCGTCGTCCTGTCCGGCTGCCACAAAGGCCTCGGCGATGCGGGCAGCCGTCTCCTCGACCTGCCAGGGACGGGCGTCCATGGCGGCGAGGGCGGCAGCGACACCGTCGGTCGAGAGGTCGGCGGGCGGCTCCCACGCGACGGTGCGGAGCGTGTCCGGCGTGAGGAGGTTCTCGAGCGGGATGTCGAGCTCCTCGGCGCGGGCGAGGACGGCGGCACGAGCGGCCTTGTACCGGCGGTCGGCCTCGGGGTTGCGGTCGGCCCAGGCGCGGGGCGGCGGCAGCGTCGGCTCGCCCCGCCCGCGGAGCTTCGGGAGGTCCTCGGTGGTCCGGCCGGCCTCCACCGCGGCCCACCAGCGGTCGAGTTCGGACCGGCTCGCGCGACCGGTGAAGGCCCGGACCGCGGCGAGGTCCTTCCGCGTCTCCGGTGCGGCCGCGGCGGCGGCCACGATGGCGGCGTCCGGGATCGTCCGGCCGGGGGCGATGTCGGTCTCCTGGGCGAAGGCGTCGCGCGCCTCCCAGAGCTCGCGGGCGATGGCGAGTGCCCGGCCACCACGGAGCGCGTGCATGCCGGACAGGCGCCGCCACGGCTCGGCCTTCGGCGGCTTCGGGGCGCGGGTCAGGACCGCCTGGAACTCCTGCTGCGCGATCCGGGTCTTGCCCGCGGCCTCGAGCTGTTCCGCGAGGGCGTCGCGGAGGTCGGGGAGCAGTTCGACGTCGAGGGACGCGTACACGAGCCACGATTGGGGGAGCGGGCGTGTCGACCAGTCGGCCGCGGAGTGCGCCTTCGCGAGCGTGATGCCGAGGAGCTGCTCGACGACGGCGCCGAGACCGACGCGCGGGAAACCGGCGATCCGGGCGCCGAGCTCGGTGTCGAAGATCCGCGTCGGCACGAGTCCGACCTCGCGGAGGCACGGGAGGTCCTGGGACGCGGCGTGGAAGAGCCACTCCTCGTCGACGATCGCGTCCTGCAGCTCGGCGAACGAGCCGATCGCGATGGGGTCGAACAGGAAGGCACCGGCGCCGCGGCGGAACACCTGGATGAGGTAGGCCCGCTGGGAGTACCGGTAGCCGCTGGCCCGCTCGGCGTCCAACGCGACCGGGCCGTGTCCCGCGGCGATCTGCTCGACGGCGGCGAGGTAGTCCTCGCGTGACTCGATGACCTTCACGGCGTCGTGCGACGCCTCGAAGGAGGGCACGGCTGCCGGCACGGCGGGTTCGACGGTCGACTCGGGGGCCGCGGCGGCCGGGGTGGCCGCGGGGGGCTCGACGGCCGGCTGGGCGGCGGCCGGCTCGGCGGCCTGTGCGGCGGGAGCGGCCTCGGCGGGGACCGCGTCGACGGGTTCCGGTTCTGGCGATCCACCGGACGGAGGCGGCGTCGCGGCCGCGGCAGCAGCCTCCAGGACGGACTCCGGGACGGCGAACGGGTCGTTCGGGACGGGGCGGGGTGCAGCGGGGTCAGTCACGGGCGAGCCTCCGAGGGGCCAGGAGTGAGACGCCGTCCGAGGCCGGGGGGAGTCCGGCGAGCATCGCCACGATCTCCTCCCAGGCGCGCACGTGCGGCGTCAGGTCGTCGTCGAGGGGCGTCCACGACGCCCGGAGTTCCAGTTGGGCACCGTCGCCCTGTGCCGCGAGGTCGCCGTACCCGCGGGAGATGATCTTGGTCGCCGTGCCCGAGGCGTTCGCGTACCGGGCGCCGTGCGCGTCGAGCGCGTCCACGAGCCAGCTCCAGGTGACGTCCGCGACGAACTCGTCGACGCCGATCTCCGGTTCGAGCGGCGCCTGGGCGAACGTGACGACGCGGAAGGCGCCGCCCCACCCCTCCGGCTCCTCCGGGTCGTGCAGGGCGATGAACCGCCCGGTGCCGAGGTCCGAGTCGATGCCGTGCACGACACCGGACACGTCGGCGGCCAGCGCGATGGAGAACGGGGCGATGCGGCTCGGCGACGGGATCTCGGTCACGGTCGTCTCGGCACGGGTCCGGTCGGCCGACACGAAGGCGCGGAGGCGCGTGAACGCCGCCGGTTCGGCGTCGGGGACTGGGGTTTCAGACACGCTTGCAGACTAGGCTCCGCGGCCGGTGCCCCATCGGGCGGCACGCCGTCCGACGCGCAGTCACGCCACCCGACGTGCGGTGCCCCCGGACGCACTGGAGGCGCGGACCAGTGGCGACGTGCCTCCGGTCCGGCGGGTGGTCACCACCCGCGCGGCGTTGCCGACTGCCCTGGGTCAGCGCGCGGGAAGAGGTCGACGGACCGCGGGGTGGCGCGGTGGCGGAGGTGTTCGAAGTCCGGGTGCCAGTCGACGAGGCCGACCACGGCGCGCACGGCGATGTCGATGAAGTACGGCGACACGACGACGCGGCGGGGGATCGTCGTCGCCTCGATCGCGGTCGCCGGTCGGGAGCGCGACCCGGAGAAGTCGGTGACGTGCACGCCGTCGAGGTCGGTGCCCCAGGTGTACGCGGGCAACAGACGGTCGGTGTCCGGGGCGACGTTGCCGACGACCTCCCACATGCCCGGTTGGAACCGCGCCGGCAGGGTGAGCCCGGCCACCACCGGCTGCGTGGCGAGCACGACGAGCGGGTCGGCGGGGCGTGGTAGGTCCTCGGGGCGCTGGAAGACCGCGACGTAGACGGCGTCGTGCAGCCTCGCGAGGACGTGCCCGAGCAGCACGCGGCCGCCGCCGTCCGGGATGAAGAAGACGTCACCGATCTCGGCGGTGAACGGCTGGCGGCTGAGTGGGACCAGCTCGTCGGCGGAGGGATCGGCGCGTGCGGACGAGCGGTCTGCTGCTGCTTCCGTGGCTGGCGGATGCGACGCCGTCACACCGGAGCGTCGAAGTCGTTCGACCTGTTCGTCGAGGTCACGGCCGGGTGTGCCGCGGCCGACCATGTCGATGGTGAAGACCTTCTCGGGGTCCACCCTGGTCTCGGCCAGGAGCTGCGCGAAGAGCTGCTGTTCGCTGTCAGCCTGGTGGAATTCTGAGCCCGATGGCTGGTCCTTCTTGCGCTTGCCGAACACGTCGTCCGTTCCCCTCGTCCGATGACATCCTCCATCGTGGCACGACTGGTCAGTCGGACGTTGGTGATGCGTCGAAGACTGCCACGCCACCGCCGGGCATTGCGACGATCATCCGGCGCTCCGGCCCGGCGCCGTGGTAGTTCCAGGACTCGTACGACTCGTCGGGCCAGGCCTCTAGGACCGTCCCGGACGCGAAGTGGAGCCGGAGGTCGGCGCCGTCGAGTGTCGCGTTCCTGACCGTGTCGCCGTGCAGGGCCAGGACGGGTGCGAGCGACGTCGGGTCCGTCGGGTCCACGAGCCGGCGCTCCCCATCCGGACCGGTGATCGCGAACTCGGCCTCGAACTGCATCGTCGTGCCGTTCGAGAATCCGATGGAGGTCTGGAAGGTGACGGTCAGGACGTCCACCCGGGCGTCGGTGAACTCGAGCCTGTGGTCGTCGTTCACGGGTTCTCCTCCGGTGCCGTCGTGACCCACTCCCGCGCTCATGACGCCGTTCCTCCGGGCAGCGTTCGAGCAATGACCTCGCCGCCGGTCAGGACGTCGATGTCCAGGCGTGCTCGTCCTGGTTCGGACCAGTGCCACGAGGGCCGGTCGCGGTGGGACCACCCCTCCAGCAACTCGCCCGTTGCGAAGCGGACGGCGATGCGGGCGCCGGTGACGGTGCCGCCTTCCACCACATTCGTGTGCAGGGCGAGGAGCGGCAGGAGCGAGGGCGGGTCGCCGGGTTCCATGAAGGTGTGCGTGCCGTCGGTCTCGGTCAGCGAGAAGGCGGTCTCGAACCGGAGGGTCGCTCCGCTCGAGAAGCGGACGGTGACGGCGGTGTCGATCGCGATGGCGTCGACCGTGTCGCCGGCGACGTGCAGTTGGACGGGGGCCGGTACCGTGTCGCCGGCGACGTGCAGTTGGACGGGGGCCGGTACCGTGTCGCCGGCGACGTGCAGTTGGACGGGGGCCGGTGTGGTGTTCGTCACGGTCCTCTCCGTCCCTGGCGTCTCGCTGTGCGGGAACACGAGCTGATCGAGACGAGGCAGTTCAGTCGGCATCTCGTCGGTGAACCACGGGAGCTCGACCATCTGGATTCTGCCGTCCTGCACCCAGATGAGCAACTCGCCCCCGACTGCCCCGGTGTCGGTCCGGTAACTGGCAGCTTCCGGCAGTGGTCCGTCGGGGAGGTCGACGCGGGGTGCGTCGTCGCGTTCGAGTTCGAGCGACCAGGCACGCGGCCCGGACGGCGTGACGGATCCTGCTGCGTCGAGCTGGGTGAGGAGCGCCGGCCCCTCGTCGATCCGAGCGTTCTGGAGGCACGCGCGGACGAGTGCGCGGATCTGCTGACCGTCGTGTTCCTCCTGTGCGCGGCGCTGCTCGTCCTGTGCACGGCGCTGCTGGGCGGCGGTCTCCTCGTCGCGGCTCCCGATGCCCGGTACCGGAACGCCGGGTCCGAGGAACAGTTCGAACTCCCAGGAGGTCCCGATCACCGAACGATCCAGGGTCACCGTGACCGTCGTGCTGTCGAAGAAGTCGACGCGGAGCACGGCTTCCGACGCGTCCTCGGCGGTGCTGTCGATCGGTGAGCCGAAGAACTCGCCGTCGATCATCTGGTGGTTGTCCTGGACGAAGCGCCGCAGGTCGTCATCGGTGATCCACAGCCCGGCGCCGCTGCTGTCGCGGACCTTCTGCTCCCACTCGAGGACGTTGATGTCCGAGTCCGGCAGCACGACCATGTCCAGGTCGGTGACGAGCCAGCGCAGCGGGGGGATGGTCATGCCGTTGACGACGTTGCGGAACTCCAGCACGCCCGTCGGTTGCGAACCGATGAAGCGGTGGTAGGTGACGAATTCCGGCTCCGGCCGCCTGGTGGCCGGACGGCCTGATCTCCTGCGGGAGGTCATTCGTCGAACAACTCAGCAGAGGACGGGACGGGGACGTAGCGCACTTCCTCGAGCGCTGGGTTGTAGGGACCGATACCCGCGTGCATGAGCAGGAAGTCCTCGATGAGCATGGGTGATCGCGTGGACTTCAGCGGGATGGTCGCTGCTTCCTCGGCGGTGGCGAAACGCGTCCTCGATCCATCGAAGTTTGTGATGCGCACACCCCCGGTCTCGGGGAAGCCCCATGTGCGGGCCGGCAGGAAGCGCCGGCGCTCCGCCGGCGCATTCGTCACGATCTCCCACATCCAGGGCTGAACCGAGCGTCGATTGTCAAACTGGCGACGAGCGGGTCGTGCTGGAGGGCGCGGAGAGCCTCTGCAGCGCTGACTGGAACATCGACCACGCCTTCCGTGACGGCGAAGATCGTGCGCTTCGGACTCATCAGGACCAGCTCTCGCTTCCACGCCGGGTGAAGGGCGCCCCATCGGTTCCGGAGCCGAACCACTTCCGGAAAGTCGCATCCACCTGTACCCGGGCCGGGTCGAGGATGACCGTCCACTCGGAGCTGTCGAATGCGTCGATCCGAACGAGCGGAGAGCGAACGGCCACGGCATCGGCTTCGTACCCGAAGCCGATGACCTCCCCGTCGGTCACTTGATCCGACGCCTCCGTGAGCATATGGAAGAACGAATCGGTGACGACCAGGCCACGGGTCCCAGCCGACTCGACCTGATCTTGCTCCCTCGTTGCTGTTCGCGGTGTGTTCACGAGCCGAAGATACTTGCGGACGTCGGCGTCGGACGGTAGGTCATTTCCTCGTACGAGGGCAGGTGTGGCACGAGACCCTCGCGAGCGCGAATCGCTTTCTCCAGGCGCATGGGCGAGCGGTACTCGCGAGTCGGAATCGCCGCCGCTTCGTCCGGGGTTGCGTCTCGATGGACCGTGTCGAAGAAATTGGTGATCCTCACCCGCTCGGGATCGATGGTTCCGTAGGAGAATGCTGGCAAGAACCTATCTGTGTCGGGGTCGGCGCGACCGACGACCTTCCACATGCCCGGACGGAACCGGCTGTCCAATGTCAAGGTGGCGAACAACGGGTCCGCGTCGGGGACTTGACTGAAGCACGGGATGTGTTCCAGGTCATTCTCGATTTAATCGAAGACGACCACGTAGAGGGAGCCGACGGTCTTCGCAATCACCTGCCCGATGTAGGCCCTGTGACTGTCGACGGGGATGGCGAACACATCACCGGCGTGAACCGGTTCGATCTCGGGCAACCGAGCGCTCATGAAGGGCCTTCCGTCAGGTGTCGTGTGGGCGGCGGGACATGGCCGCAGCCGGTGTTCCTTCCCCGAAGATCGAAGTGAACCGGTCTTGCACTCCGATTCGATTCAGGTCGAGGATCACCGTCCACCATGCTCCGTCCACCACATCGATGACGATGACGGCTTTGTCGAGCTGACCCACATCTGCTGCCTCGAAGCCGATGAATTCGCCCTCGATGAACTGCACCGTGGCTGCAACGAGACGAGTGAAGGTGGCGGGGTCGAGTACCGGATTGGGGAGACCGGCTGTGCTCGACACCTGTTCGAGTTCAGTAAGTTCCAATCCGGAACCGGGGGAGACATTGACGAATATATCCTCTGCTGTCCAGTAAAGCTCGGGCAGGTGCAGAGACTCCAGAATGTCGTCGAGTTCGACATCCACGTCTTCATTTTGGATCAAGTCAAGAGTGAAAATGCGCAGCACACGGAACCCTCGATTAGGTGCTCGGCCCTTCGGGTGGCACATCGCCGCGGATGAGAACAGAGCCACGCGTCTCGAAATGTTCGGGAAGCTCAGCCAGTTCCTCTGGCCACTCTTGCAAGAGACGTTTGATGTCCTCGACGATCCACATGGGAACAGGAAGGTTGCGCTCCGCGATGATCCCTGCTGCGATACTCAGGCCGATAGGGGCTTCGTTGCATTCAACGAGATCGCGCGCATCTTCCAGCGCTTGAATTCCGAGCCGCTCTTCGAGTCCGCTAATGACGCGGCGTGCCTGATTTCGGTAATTGCAAAGGTCGTTCATCGTCAGTTTTCCGATGTGTTGGTAGGGAATCCGGAAATGATCTCATCGTTTCTGATGACTACTCGAATCACGACGCCGTCCCGCATGCCGTTCGCGATGAAGGTGGTCCCGGCCTTAACCTGCGGCAACCACTCGAGATCTGGGTGAGCGGCGACGTCAGAGATATCGTGGATGATTCTGCCATACGCAAGGGCTTTTTTGGTCGTCAGTCGAACAGCTCTGCAGAAGTCGGTGTCTCCCGGTAGATCAGGTCGTCCATGAACGGTAGCCACGGTTCTTCCCCGTGCAGTGCGCGAACGAACTTCTCGAGGATCATCGGAGAGTCGATCACGAGGGGCGGAACGGCGTCGGCGAGATCGCTTGTCACGGTGGTTCTCGCGGAACCATCGAAACTGGTGACCTCCACACCTTGCTGCCCCGGCGTCTTGACAGAGTAGGCGGGAAGGAACCTCCGGCGGTCTGGGGTCGCGCTCCCGAAGATCTCCCACATACCTGGTCGGAAGCGGGAGTCGAAGGTCATCCGCGCGAGGCGGGGCGGCGTGTCAAGCGCAGCACGGGCGGCTTCCAGCCCTGGACTTGTGGTGGTGACCGTGGAGTCGAACACCACGACGTAGAGCGCGCCTTTGTAATCGTCAATGACTTGCCCGACTTGGTAATTCCCGCCGTGGAAAGGTATTCCGAACACGTCTCCTGGCCGCGCATCGTACAACTGCCTCTCGCTGTTCAAGACGAGTCTCCTCCTGCGGGCCAGGTCGGCAATCACCGAGCGTGGGTCCCACGTCTGGCCGGGGGCAGGAAATCGGTGATGAAGAGCACGCCGACGGTCCGACGAGCAGTCGGGTCCAGGGCAGCGGTCACCAGTGAATCCTGCAGCCAGGCCGAGCACAGCAGGACCCCCGTCGGGCCGGCATCGGAGAGGTCTTCCGTGAACTGTTCCAGTCCGACCACCGTGACCCCCTTCTCACGTGCCAGGTCGTGCTTCGTCCAGAGCGTCCTCGCGATGCTGGCCGCCTCGGTCTCGCCGAGGCGGAGGAGCTGGCCGTCGGGCAGCGCTTCGATGGCGACCACGGCGCGGGCCGCGGCCGGGAGTGCCGAGGCCGGGAGGAGCCCGCGGAGGTCCCGGACCGAGACTGTCCTCGCCGTCCGAGATCGATCGAGGTAGGTCGCAGCGAGCACCTCGTGTTCTTGCTCGCCGAGCACGAGCGACACGACCTCCGCACCGGACTCCACCTGGCAGAAGATGACCGGAGTGCTGCCCAGGCCGACGAGCGGCTCGATGAGCTCCTGGAGGTTCGGTTCGCGAGCCAGGTACTTGGAGCGCACCATGGTGACGAATTCCGCTGCGCTGAAGCGGTCGGCGAAGACCTCGTCGTCGTTCTGAGCACGAGCCATCACCGACTCCACCTTCGGGGGAACCGGCGCGATGGAGTGCGTGAGGACCCGGTCGAGGTCCCGAACGGTCAACACACCCATCAGTCGCCGTGCCTCTCAACTTTCGCATCGCGAACCACTCCGCGGATGAGGACTTCCGATTCGATGTAGATGTCGGGCGCGTAGGCAACGGGTTTGGTGCTGGTCGTGGCTCCAATTGTCCCCGCGACAATCATATTTTGCGTCCCTTGAGATGGCCTGCCGTCAATGATTTGCTGAACGAGCTCCGCATGCCAAGTGGGAACAGAATGCAGATCTCGGGCTTCTGTGGAGACGCATCATTGTTCAGGAGCGGAAAAGGCTTGCAGACGTTGGGGTCGGACGGTAGATGAACTCGTCGTAGGACGGCAAGTGTGGAAGGAGACCTTCGCGTGCACGCAGAGCTTTTTCCAGGCGCATAGGCGAGCGGTACTTCTGGCTCGGAATCGCGGCCGCTTCCTCCGGGGTGGCGTCGCGATGTATCGTCTCGGAGAAATTAGTGATCCTCACCTGTCCAGGATTGATAGTCCCGTAGGAGAATGCAGGCAGGAACCGATCTGCATCAGGTTCAGCGTGACCTACGACCCTCCACATGTGCGGCCGAAAGCGGCTGTCGAATGTTAGCGTGGCAAACAAAGGATCACTAATGGGAACATTACTGATGTAGGAGATTTCATCGAGATGAGGTTCAATCCAGTCAAAAACGATCACATACAATGCGCCTTCGGTGTTTGCGATAACCTGACCGATATAGGCGCGTTCAGCGTCGATGGGTATGGCGAAGATGTCTCCGTCATGGACTGGTGTGATTTCAGTTGTCGGGGACAATTGGATCGCCTCCTGCTGCGTTGTAACGGCGCTCGCTCATCTGATGCCGCTTGTTCGATAAAAGACCGTCTGGATTTGATTTGTTCGTTGGTCCCCCTTCGTTTCGGATATGGAATTCTTCGAGTCGGTCCAATTCTATGCCGGGGTGCGCTCTTCCGATGATTTCGTAGTCGAAGCCGGCGTCCGGGAAGTTACGGTCGTGATCGACCTTCCTGCGTTTGAACAACTCCGAGCTGCGCGATTGACCGATGTACGGCTTCATCGTGTCACTCGTGCGTCGATACACGACACTTTCAAACTCCGCAGATTCGTCGCCCAGCTTGCCTACCGCACTCGGCAGATGCACCTTGTTGAGCACACCACCGGTCGCAGCCGACGTCGCGGCGCCCTCGGCAGCGGAACCCAGGAGATTGCTCGGTGTGACCGGCTGTCCACTGACGACGGTGTTCGCGACGTTCTCGACAGCACCCTCGACCGCGTTGCCGACGAAGTGCTTGCCGATCGCAGCACCGAGCCCGCCGCCGACCGCGCCGAACGCTCCGCTGACGGCGACCTCTCCCCAGTTGACCTCGCCGGTGGTGGCCTTCTGGATGATCGTGTCCGCGCCGGCGCTGATGAGCATCATGCCGACGGGGCCGCCGACCCCGGTGGCCATGAGGAGCGCACCGCCGACGACCATCGCACCGCCGGCGACGTACTCCCAGTTGTCCTTGAACCATTCGCCCGTGGCCGCTGCAGCCCGGGCCAGGGGACCCTGCTCACTGGCGGCGTACGCTTCGAGCTCGGCGTCGGTGATCGGCGCGAGCCCGAGCGGGTCGAGGGCGTGCAGCGGATCGTTTCCGGCGAACGAGTACGGGTTGCCACCCCATGCGGCTCCGGCGGGCGGAGCGAGCGGGTCGACGGAGAGGAACCCGCGGGTGGTCGGGTCGTAGGCGCGGGCGCCCATCCACTCGAGGCCGGCGACCTGCAGGGTGCCGTCGGCACCCAGACCCACGGCTGCGGGCAGGGACGCGCCTCCGACGTCGGCGAGGACCTGCCACGGGTCCGCGTCCGCGGCGGCGCGGGCGCTGCGCCATCCGGCGGTCGTCCAGGCGTCACCGACTCCGGTGATGCCACCGGGAGCACGGAGGACCGGGGCGTCGCCGACCGCGAGGAGCGTCGGCGTGGCCGCCGCGGTGTCCCACGTGATCGGGACCCCGTCGACCTCGGCGAGTTCGCCGAGGGCATCGACCGCCAGGTCTGTCGTCTCCGAGCCGTCGGGGCCCCGCTTCCGTGTGCCCGTGAGCCACCCGCGGGCGTCCCACAGCGAGTCGGTGGTGCTGCCGTCGCTCCGGAGCTCGCGGGTGCGCTGGCCGCGCCCGTCGTACTCGTAGGTGACGGACGCGTCACCGTCCTCGACCCGGATGAGCTGGCCCGCGGCGTCGTGCTGGAACCGGCGGACTCGATCATCGGTGCGTTCCTCGACGAGCCGTCCGGCTGCGTCGTAGACCCAGTCGGACCGGTGGTCAGGGGCAACAGCTGACACGACTTCGGCGGAGACCAGCTGTGCCCCGCCGTCGTGGCCGTACCCGGTCCGTCCGGCGGGGCCGTCCACCGACAGGATCCGCCCGTCGGGGTCACGCTCGATGCGGGTCACGTCGGAACCGTCGGCGTCGGTCGTCGTGTGCTCGACGAGCTGGCCGTCTGCGTAACGCCAGGACTGCAGCCGGTCACCGGCCCGGAGGCCCGTCAGACGTCCGGCGGGGTCGTGGTCGTACCGGACCTCGCCGAAGGCGGTGTGCTCGACACGGCTGACACGACCGACGGCGTCGCGGTCGTACCGGGTGACCGTGCCGTCGGGGGAGTGCACGGCGGTACGGAGTCCGTCGGCGTCGTAGCGCCACCGGGTCTCGCGGGATCCGGTGCTGCGGCGGACGAGTTGTCCGAGCCGGCTGTACTCCAGCGTGTGGGTCGCCGGTTCGCCGCCACGTGTGTGGTCGGTGATCGTGACGGTCCGGGAGCGCGGGTCGCGGTCGATGCGGGCGAGCAGTGCGTCGTCGGCGTACTGGGCGACCTCGAGCCCGGCATCGTCGTGCTCCCAACGCAGGACCCTGCCGTCGGGATCGGTCTGGGTCAGCTGGCGTCCGGCCGCGTCGTACGTCGCGGTGGTCGTTCGTCCCAGTGGGTCGGTCGACGTCGCCACCTTGTCGAGCTGCGTGTACGTCCGGACCGTCACACCGCCGAGTGGGTCGGTGGTGCGGACGAGGCGCCCACGTTCGTCGTACTCGTAGCGGGTCACCCCACCGAGTCCGTTCACCGCGGCGGTCAACTGGCCGGCGGCGTCGTACCGGAACGACCGCTGTCCGAACCGGGAGTCCCGTGCCGAGACGACCCGACCGACCCGGTCGTACCGGTACTCCGCGGTGCCGACGCCCGGCACCTGGGAGCGCACGACACGGCCGGCGGCGTCGTACTCGGTGCGCGCGACCGTCCCGTCGGGCATGGTGCGCACCGTGATCCGCGAATCGGCGTCGTACGTCAGCGTGGTGCGGGCACCGGCCGGGTCGACGGCGGCGACGGGACGACCACAGCGGTCGTACTCGTAGCGGCTCGTCCGCCCGGCGGGCGTCGTCACGGCCACGACCCGACCGGCCAGGTCGCGCTCGATGACCGTGAGGCCACCGTCAGCGTCGACGAGCTCCACCGCACGACCGGCGGCGTCGTAGGCCGTCAGCTCGGCGGAGGCGTCGACGTGCTCGACCGACACCGGGCGACCGAGTTCGTCGGTGCGGACCGTGACGTCCTCGAAGGCACTCCGGACGCTCGCGATCCCGTCGACACGCGACCGCTCGGACTCCGTGCGGACGCCGGTGGGGTCGACGGTCACGCTGACCTGCCCGGTTGCGTCGTACTCACGGGTCCAGCTGCCGCCGGCCGGGTCGACCACGGTGCCGAGACGCGAGAGCGCATCGTGGACGAAGCGCCACTCGGCCCCGTCCGGCAGGGTCGCAGCAGTCACGTTGCCGAACGCGTCGAAGTCCTTCGTGACGACCCGACCGAGCGGGTCCGTCGTCGCGACGACCTCGCCGTGCGGCCCGTACGTCAGCTCGGTCCGCGCACCGGTGGGATCGACCGTCGCGGTGACCCGACCGCCCGGACCGTGCTCGTACCGCCAGACACCGCCGTCGGGCTCCTCACGCGAGGTCAACAGTCCGCTCGCGTCGTACCGGTAGCGCGTGCGGTTGCCGAGCGGTGTGCGTGCCTCGACGACACGACCGGCGTCGTCGCGCACGAGTCGTGCGACCGCGCCGTCCGCGTTCTCGATGCCGACGACGTCGCCGAACCGGTCGTGGTGGAAGGTGACGGTCACCCCGGTCGGGTCGGTGCACCGGACGAGCACGCCGCCGCGCCACTCGAGCTCGGTCCGACCGCCGACGGGGTCGACGACGACCGACGGGTTGCGGTCTGCGGCGTCGGCGTACTCGTACTCGACGACGCCGCCACCTGCCGTGACGACGGTCGTGACGCGGTCGTGCTCGTCGTGGCCGTACGTCAGATCGGCGCCCTCCGGCGTCACGGTGCGGACGCGTCGGCCACGGTCGTCGTACCCGTGGACGGTCGTCTGGCCGTCGCGCTCGGTGACCGAGACCAGGTTGCCGTGCGGGTCGTACGACATCGACTGACGCCGACCGTCCGCGTCGACGATGCCGATGGCCCTGCCCTTCCGGTCCGAGATCCAGGTGTTCGTGGCGGCGCCGTCGGTGTCGGACACCGAGGTCACCCGGCTCTGCAGGTAGGCGAACCGCACGGTGCGCCCGAACGGGGTGCGCTGCTCGACGACTCGGCCCTGCGCGTCGTACACGTTGACGCACTCGACGACACCGGAGGCCGCGGTCACCTGGTCGATCAAGCCCGCGTCGTCCCACCGGTAGCGTCGCGCGCCGACCGCGTCCTGCGCGGCGACGAGGCGGCGCGCCTTGTCGTACCGGTACTCGACCCGGCGGCCATCCGACGCCGAGACGGAGGCGACACGGTCGTCCTCGTACTCGACGTGGACTGCGCGGCCGAGCTCGTGCTCGAGTCGGGTGATCCGGTCGTCGTCGTCCCGCACCACCCAGACGGTCGTCCCGGGTCCACGGCCGGTGCCGAGCCAGGTCCCGGCGGGCGTGAACGCCCACCAGCCGCCGGCGTTGTCGCGGACGACGAGCGAGGAGCCTTCGGCGTTGAGCCAGAGGTCCTCGCCGACACCGCGTCCCCAGCCGTCGCCGACGCGGGGGAAGTCGACCTGGCGCCCGTCCTCGAGCACGATCGACGCGACCTCGTCCCCGATCTCGAGCCGGACGTCGAGCACCGAGGACCAGCCGATGCCGAACCAGCCCACTCGTGGGTCGAGCGAGTTGTACATCCGCGAGAACCGCAGCGACGCGGCTGCCCCGTCGAAGCGCAGATCGGTCTCCGGCTCGAGGAAGTTCCCCGTCGCGGTGTTCACCGGGTCGTCGGCGAAACCGTTCGTCGGCGGGGTGCCCATCGCCGAGAACGGGCCGATGGTGAGGTCGTCGCGGGTCGTGTCGATGCCGGCCGCCGCCAGGGCCGCCGAGATCGAGGCGTCCGACAGCGTGGCGGGTCCGGTGCCGCCGCCTGCGGCCTCGAACTGCGCCCCGACGGTGCCCGCCCAGGCGGCGTCTTGCCCGTTCGCGGTCAGCCAGTCGTTCACGGCGGTCACGAGCGACTGCGCGTTGAGCGTGCCCCAGCACGGGTTGCAGCCGGACTCGTAGTCGGTCAGCGCGTTGCGGAAGGTCGAGACCGCACCGGCGAGTGACTCGTCACACGACCGGATGCCGGACTGGAACGACCGGAGGTCTGCGGGCACCGCCGACGACGTGCCTCCGCCTCCACCACCCCCACCGGCCGGGATGGTCCGGCCACTCACCGTCACGGCGTCGGCCTGGCGGTGCGGCTCGGGCTCCGGCTCCGGTGGCTTCGGGTCGTCGTCGGCGCCGAACCACGTCCCGACCTCATGGGTCGCGGCGACGAAGAAGTTGTCCTCGCGCTCCTTCTTGCGCGCTGCCCACGCCTTCGCCTTCGCTCGCCGGTCGTCCTCCTGCTTCGCGGCCTCGCGCAGCTGCTCGACGAAGTCGGACAGGCTCTGCAACGCGTCGACGAGCTCGGACGCCCCGCGGGAGGCGACGTCGGCGTTGTCCGCGAAGACCTGGGAGAAGTACCCCCGGAACTCCCGGCTCGCGGACGTGACATACGACCCCCGTGACCCCTTCTGGCCGCCGATCGCGCTCGCGAGCCCCGTCGCAGCGGACTTCAGCGCGTCGGCGTCTCCGTAGGAGTACCCCGTCGGGTCGTTGCCGTGGATCTTCCCCATGTCGTCCCGTCCCCCTCGTCGGTTGACGGTCCGATCCTGCCACGAGGACCGCGCGCTGCGCCGGGACGTCCTGCGGGCGGATGGCGGGGAACCACGGACGGGAGGCGCGGCACCAGCTGGCACCGCGCCTCCCG
>JASCOJ010000069.1 GCA_029959645.1 Microbacteriaceae bacterium PS02332
GCCGTCGCGACCGAACCCGTCCTGGTGGTCGGTGGCGACGGCGCCGCGGTCCTCGGGGCCACGGTCGCCGTCGACGACACCACTGCCTTCGTCCGGCTCTCCGGCTCGAGCGGGTTCCGCGCCCTGAACCGCGCCCAACCCGTCGCCGCGGAGACCGCAGCGCTCCGCCTGCTCGTCGACCGGCCGGCCGAGCTGTTCCCGGACCTGCCGCGCATCCCCGCGGACCGCGTCGTCGTCGCGGGCACCCGGGGGGTCGAGGACGCCGAGGCCGCCGCCCTCGCCCGGGCCGGCGTCGTGCACCTCGACGTCGACGGAGCCATGCCCGACGCCCTCGCCGACGCGGTCGCACACACCGGCGCCGAGGCCGTCTTCGTGCACGTCGACCTCGACGTGCTCGACCCGTCCGAGGTCAACGGCCTGCTCGAACCGGTGCCGTTCGGCATCGACGGCGCAGCCGTGGTCGCGCTCGTGCAGGCCGCCACCCGCGGGCGCCGTCTCGCCGGCGCCGCGGTCACCGGCTTCGCCCCCGTCGACCCCGACCGGGCCGTCGACGACCTCGGCGCGATCCTCCGCATCGTCGGAGCGTTGTCCACAGCCGCCCGCGCCGGCTGAGCCGGTCCACCCAGCGCACCGCTCCCGGTCGCTGCCCCGGGACCGAGCAGTACGCTCGGCCGCATGACGGACTACGACCTCATCGTGATCGGAGCCGGCGCTGTCGGCGAGAACGTGGCGGACTACGCCCACAAGCGCGGCCTCTCGGTGGCGGTGGTGGAGTCCGAACTCGTCGGCGGCGAGTGCTCCTACTGGGCCTGCATGCCGTCGAAGGCGCTGCTCCGGAGCACGCACGCCCTCGCAGCGGCGAAGCGCCTCGCCGGTGCTGCGCAGGCCGTCACGGGCACGGTCGACGCCGCGGCGGTCCTCGCACGCCGCAACTCGTTCACGAGCAACTGGGACGACGCCTCGCAGGTGCAGTGGCTCGAGTCCTCCGACATCGCCCTCATCCGCGGGTACGCGAAGATCACCGGCCCGAGGACGATCGACGTCGACGGCACCGAGTACACCGCGACGGCCGTGGCGGTGGCCACCGGCTCCGTGCACACCCTGCCCCCGGTCGACGGGCTCGCCGACGCGGAGCCGTGGGGTACGCGCGAGGGCACGAGCGCGCAGGAGGTCCCGGAGAGCCTGCTCGTCATCGGCGGCGGTGTCGCCGGGTCCGAGCTCGCCACCGCGTGGTCCGCCCTCGGGGCGAAGGTGACCCTGGTCGCGCGCCACACGCTGCTCGGCGGGATGGAGCCCTTCGCGGGCGAACTCGTCGCCGACGCCATGCGCGAAGCCGGCATCGACGTCCGCACCGGCGTCAGCCCCACCCGCGTCGACCGCGACGAGCACGGCCTGGTGACGACGACCTTCGACGACGGCACGACCCTGGTCACGAGCGAGGTCCTCGCCGCGACCGGCCGCGCCGCCGGCACCGGGAACCTCGGGCTCGAGTCGGTCGGTCTCACCCCCGGCGACTGGCTCGAGGTCGACGACACGATGCTCGTCACCGGCACCGACTGGCTCTACGCCGTCGGTGACGTGAACCACCGCGCGCTCCTCACCCACCAGGGCAAGTACCAGGCCCGTGCCGCGGGTGAGGCGATCGCCGCCCGCGTCCAGGGCCGACCCGTCCACGCCGAGCCGTGGGGCGCGCACGTCGCGACGGCCGACCACGCCGCCGTGCCGCAGGTCACCTTCACCGACCCGGAGGTCGCGAGCGTCGGCCTCACCGAGGAGCAGGCCCGGCAGCAGGGCATCGACGTGCGTGCGGTCGAGTACGACCTCGGCGCCGTCGCCGGCTCCGCGCTGCAGGCCGACGGGTACACCGGCCGGGCGAAGATGGTCGTCGACGAGTCGCGCGGCGTCGTCGTCGGGGTGACCTTCGTCGGGCAGGACGTCGCCGAGATGCTCCAGGCCGCCACGGTCGCCGTCGTCGGCGAGGTGCCGGTCGACCGCCTCTGGCACGCCGTCCCGGCCTACCCGACCATGAACGAGATCTGGCTGCGCCTCCTCGAGACGTACGGGCGACCCGAGTAACCGTGCGGAACCCGCTCGTCGACTCCCCCGTCTCCCGGGCCGGGTGGGCCTTCGCGACACTCGTCGGCCTGACCGTCGGGCTGCCGCTGTCCACCGGCCCGGTGCGGGTCGTCGACGGGCTCGTCGTCTGCACCGGGCTGCCGCGCTGGGTGTTCCGGCGCGGCGGCACCTGCGTCGGCTCGGTCTACCTCACGCGCGACAACGACGCCGACCCGGTGCTCCGGCACGAGCGGGTCCACGTCGACCAGTGGCGTCGCTACGGCATGCTCATGCCGCTGCTCTACGCAGTCGCCGGGCGGGACCCACTGCGGAACCGCTTCGAGGTCGAGGCCGGCCTCGAGGACGGCGGCTACCGCTGACCGAGCGCCACAGCGCGGTCAGCGCGGTCGCAGCGATCAGCGCGGGCGGCGCGGCACGACGAGCGGGGTGCCGGTCTCCGGGTCGGGGACGACGACGCACGGCAGCCCGAACACGTCCTCGACGAGCTGGGCGGTGACGACCGCGGCCGGCGGGCCCTGGGCCACGATCCGACCGTCACGCATCGCGATCATGTGGGTGGCGTAGCGGGCCGCCTGGTTGAGGTCGTGCAGCACCGCGACGACGGTGCGGCCCTCACGGTGCAGCGTCGCCGCGAGTTCGAGCACGTCGACCTGGTGCGCGAGGTCGAGGAACGTCGTCGGCTCGTCGAGCAGCACGATGTCGGTCTCCTGTGCGAGCACCATCGCGATCCAGACGCGCTGCCGCTGCCCGCCGGAGAGTTCGTCGACGCCGCGGTCGGCCAGGTCGAGCAGGTCGGTCTGGGCCAGTGCTGCCTGGACGACCTGCCGGTCCGTGCCGCTGGACGGGTGGAGGAGGTCCTGGTGCGGGAAGCGCCCGCGCGACACGAGGTCGCGGACCGTGATGCCGTCCGGGGCGATGGGCGTCTGCGGCAGCATCGCGACCCGCCGGGCCACGGCCTTCGGGCGGTAGCTCGTGATCGGTCGGCCGTCGAGGTACACGGTGCCGGCCGAGGGCTTCAGCGTCCGCGCGAACGCCTTGAGCAGCGTCGACTTCCCGCAGGCGTTCGGCCCGACGACGACGGTCAGTTCGCCGTCCGGCAGGTCGACGTCGAGCCCGTCCACGACGGTGCGGTCGTCGTAGCCGAGGCGCAGACCCCGAGCACCGAGCGCCGTCAGCGGTGCCTGCGGTGCGAGCGACGAGGAGGCGTACCCGGAGGCAGCGCTCAACACTCCGCCTTGCCGTGCCGCCAGTACCCCATGAACGCGACCTGCGTCCGGTCGAGCCCGACGCCGCGGACGAGGTGCCGGCGCAGCTCCTTCACGCAGCCGGCCTCCCCCGCGATCCACGCGTAGACCGGCAGGGTGTCGTCCTCGCTGGGGACGTCCCAGAGCACCTGCTCGTCGACGTCGACGTCGGTCAGCTCGGCCGTCCCGGTGGCACTCCGCCCGCCGGTCTCGGCGACGCCGACCGTGGAGGCCCAGGCGTGCACCTGGTCGGTCATCCGGACGCCGTGCGAGGCACCGTTCCGGGCGATCCAGCGGACCTCGACCCCCTCCGGCGCGCGCACCGGCAAGCGGTCGGCGTCGGTGGGGACCTCGATGAAGACGTGTCCGACGGCGGTGACGTCGAGGGCCTCGAGGATGGCGCAGATGGCCGGCGCGGCGGTCTCGTCGCCGGCGAGCAGGATCCGGTTCGCCGACCCCGGCGCGAACTCGGCGGCGCCGGTCGGCAGGTCGGCGGGTGACTCCGGCATGAGCGGCCCGACGATGCGGAGCTCGTCACCCGGACGGCAGCCGGACACCCAGCGCGAGGCCGGGCCGGCGTCGCCGTGCGCGACGAAGTCGATGTCGAGCTCGTGCGCGTCCGGTCGGAAGGACCGCACCGTGTACGTGCGGATCGGGTTGCGGGTCGCGTCGGGCAGGGCGCGCCAGGCGGCGTACCAGTCCTCGCCCTCGGGGAGTTCGGAGAACCCGTGCCCGTCGATCGGCAGGAGCACCTTGATGCGCTGGTCGAGGCCCACGGCGGAGAAGTCCGCGAGCTCGTCGCCGCGCAGGGTCACCCGGACGAAGTGCGGGGTGAGTGCGGTGACGGCTGCCACACGGACGGAGAACACGCGGTACCGGGCTGCCACGAGAGCAAGTATGGCATGCCTTACCTAAGAGGTCGGAGGGAGCGGGGAACACGACGCGCGGAGCGCTGCGACACTGGTCGACGTGTCCGATCCCGACGACGAATTCGCCGACGTCCCCGCCCTCGCCGCCGCGAGCGGCGTGACCGACCCGCTCCGGGCCTCCAGACAGGTCGTGTCCACCCCGGGTGGCGACGTCGCCGCGATCCGCTGGGCCCGCGCGGACGCGACAGGAGCCGGCCGGGAGGCCCGGGTCACCTACCTGCACGGCCTCGGCATCGACGCGCACAGCTTCGACGCGACCGCCGTCGCGGTGGACCTGCCCGCGGTCGCGCTCGACCTGCCCGGCCACGGCCGGTCGTCGTGGCGGGAGGACGCCGACTACGCCGCCTCCGCGACGGCACCGACCGTGCTCGCCGCCCTCGACGCGCTCGACGTCCCGCCCGGGCTCGTGGTCGGGCACTCGCTCGGCGCGATCACCGCCGCGCGCGTCGCGGCCCTCGCCCCCGAGCGGGTCACCGGGCTCGTGCTCGTCGACATGTCGCCGGACTTCGCGCAGCGCGCGGTCGACCGCATCGCCCGCGCGCTCGAGACCGAGGACTCGTTCGCCTCCCTCGACGAGGTCGTCGACCGGGCCGTGGAGGCACGCGTCGGCGACGACCGCGCGGTCCTGCTCCGGGAAGCCCGGCACTCGACGGTGCTCGGGGCGGATGGGCGGCTCGTGCGCCGGCACCACTTCCCGCACCTACCCGCGGGACGGACGGCGTCGGTCGGACGGTTCGCGGACGCGTGGCCGGACCTGGAGACCCTCGCCGTGCCGCTCCTGCTCGTCCGAGGCGACCGCGGGTACGTCTCCCCGAAGCTCCACCGCGAGTTCGCCGAGCGGCTCCCCCGTGCCACGGTCGTCACGGTGGCGTCCCGGCACGCGGTGCAGACCCAGGCGCCGCGGGAACTCGCCGCGGCGATCCGGACGTGGCGTGCCGACTCCGGGTTGTCGGACTCCGTCGAAGAAGTGACCGACCCGTCGTCGAGGTCCGCACCGGCTGACGAGGACGACGCCCGGTAACCTCGTCCGAGCGCCGCAGGTCGACCGACCGCCGCGGCACCCGGAAGGAACACCCGCATGCGTCCGCTCTCCCGCTCCGTCCTGGCCGCGACGGCCCTCGCCCTCGCGTCGACGCTCGTGCTCGCCGGCTGCTCCGGTGGCTCGGACGACACCACGGGCGGCAAGGACGCGACCGTGCGGGTCGGCCTGGTGCTCGAGCCCACGAGCCTCGACATCCGTACCCAGTCGGGCAACGCCCTCGACCAGGTGCTCATCGACAACGTCTACCAGGGGCTCGTCGGGCGCACCGCCGACGGCTCGATCCGCGACGTGCTGGCGTCCGCGCACGAGGTGTCGTCGGACGGGCTGACCTACACGTTCACGCTCCGGAAGGGCACCACGTTCCAGGACGGCACGGCGGTGACCGCGGCCGACGTGGTCTGGTCATTCGACGACGTCCGCGCACACCCCGCCTACGTGGACGCCGACGACCTCGCCGCGGTGCAGGACGTCACGGCGGTCGGCGACGACCAGGTGCGGATCACGCTGACGAAGCCCGACTCCGAGCTGCTCTGGAACCTGACCGGCCGCGCCGGGCTCGTGTTGGAGCAGGGAGCGGGGAACGACCGGTCCTCGACGGCGAACGGCACCGGACCGTACGAGGTGGCGAGCTGGAAGCAGGGCGACGCGCTCACCTTCCGTCGGAACACCGACTACTGGGGGCCGAAGGCGAAGGTCGCGAAGGTCGTCTTCCGCTACATCACCGACCCGTCGACCGCCGTCAACGCGATGGCGTCTGGCGACCTCGACGTCGAGACCGCGGTCGACGGCACGCTGAAGAGCCAGCTGCAGGGTGCCGACGGCATCACGCTGCACAGGGGCAAGACCACCGACAAGTACACGCTCGCGTTCAACGACCGGAAGGCGCCGTTCGACGACGTCCGGGTGCGGAAGGCGATCCGGCAGGCGATCGACCCGAAGGCGGTCATCAAGGCCGTCGGTGGTGGCGGCGTGGAGCAGGGCGGGCCGATCCCGGCCCTCGACCCCGGCTACCAGGACCTCACCGACGTCGACGCGTACGACCCGGCGTCGGCGCGGAAGCTCCTCCAGGAGGCCGGTGTCACCAAGCCCACGCTGACGCTCACCTACGCCAACGTCTACCCGACGGCGATCGGGGACGTGCTGACGTCCGAGCTCGCCCAGGTCGGCATCACGCTGAAGGTGCAGCGCGTCGACTTCGCGACCTGGCTCGACACCGTGTTCAAGCGGCACCAGTTCGACATGAGCATGGTCAACCACACCGAGGCGCGCGACTTCGGCAACTGGGCGGACCCGGACTACTACTTCGGGTACGACGACGCCGAGGTGCAGCGCCTCTACGCCGACTCGCTCGCCACCACCGACGAGACCACCCGGACGAAGGACCTGCAGCAGGCCGCGCGCAAGGTCAGCGAGGACGCCGCCGCCGAGTGGCTCTACACCGCGACGACCACGACCGCGGTGCGCGACGGGGTCACCGGCTTCCCGTTCGACAGCACGACGACCCGCCTGGACCTGTCGCGCCTGGCCGTCTCGTAGCATCGTGCCGTGACCCGATTCCTCGTCGGGCGGGTGCTCCTGCTCGCCGTCGGCCTGCTCGTGGCGAGCGTGATCGTCTTCGCCACGCTCCGCGTGCTGCCCGGCGACGTCGCCCAGGTCGTCGCCGGCCCCGAGGCCACCGCCGCGCAGGTCGCGGCGCTCCGGCAGCAGCTCGGGCTCGACCAGCCCGTGCTCCTGCAGTACACGGACTGGATCGGCGGCCTGTTCCGCGGTGACCTCGGCCGGTCACTCGTGACCCGGGGGCCGGTCGCGCCGGAGATCGCCGGCAAGCTCGCCGTCACCCTGCCGCTCGCCGGCATGTCCCTCGCCGCCGCGCTGCTGCTCGGCGTGCCGCTCGGCGTGCTCGCCGCGGTGCTCCGCCGGCGCGTCGGTGGCGCGGTCATCGCGTTCGTCGCGCAGGCCGTCGCCGCGGTGCCGATCGTCTGGGCCGGCATGCTCCTCGTCGCGGTCTTCGCGGTGACGCTGCACTGGCTGCCGACGCAGGGCTTCCCGCTCGACGGCTGGTCCGACCCCGAGCGGGCGTTCCGCGCGCTCCTCCTGCCCGCGCTCACCATCGGTGCGGTCGAGGGCGCCGTCATCCTCCGCTTCGCCCGGTCCGCGACGCTGTCGGTGCTCGACGCCGACCACCTGCGCACGGCCGCGGCGGTCGGGCTCACCCGCACGCAGGCGCTCCTCCGTCACGGGCTGCCGAGCGTCGCCCTGACCGTGCTCGCCGTGCTCGGGGTGCAGATCGCCGGACTCCTCGTCGGCGCGGTCGTCGTCGAGCAGGTGTTCTCGCTGCCGGGCGTGGGCCGCATGCTCGTCGCCGACGTCGGACGCCGCGACGTCACGAAGGTGCAGTCCGAGCTCCTCGTGCTGACCGGGCTCGTGCTGCTCGTCGGGTTCGTCGTCGACCTGGTGCACCACGCGCTCGACCCGCGGCAACGGAAGGTCGCGTCGTGAGTGTCCTCCGCCGGCTCGTCGACCGGCCGACCGGGGTCTTCGCCGTGGTCGTGCTCGGCCTGCTCTTCCTGCTCGCGGGCGTCTCGCTGTTCTGGACACCGCAGGACCCGTTCCACACCGACCCGTCCGTGCAGTGGCAGTCGCCGAGTGCCGCGCACTGGTTCGGCACCGACGGCGTCGGCCGCGACATCGCGAGCTACCTGCTCGCCGGGACGAGGACGACCGTCGTCGTCGCGGTCGGCTCAGGCGTCATCGCGGTGGTCGTCGGCGTGCTGCTCACCGCCCTCGGGTCGTTGACCGCCCGGTGGGTGCGGGAGGGCACGGCCGTGCTGCTCGACGTCCTCGTGGCGTTCCCCACCCTGCTCACGGCGATGCTGCTCACCGCGGTGTTCGGCGGCTCGCTCGGGGTCGTCGTCGTGTCGGTCGGGCTCGCGTTCGGCGTGACCATCGCCCGGGTCACCCGCGGGGAGATCCGCCGCATCGCCCGGAGCGACTACGTGCTCGCCGCCCGCGCGTCCGGCGTCGGCCCCGGCGGCGTGCTGCTCCGCCACCTCGTGCCGAACGCGGCCCCGCTGTTCACCGTGCAGCTCTCGCTCGCGATGGCGACCGCGGTCCTCGCCGAGGCGGGGCTGTCCTACCTCGGGTACGGCGCCGGCTCGGGCACGGCGTCCTGGGGCACGCTGCTGTCCGACCTGCAGACCTACATCGCGGTGCACCCGTGGAGCGCCACGTGGCCGGGTGCCGCGATCGCGGTCGTCGTGGCCGCGCTCTCGCTGCTCGGCGACGCCGTCCGCGACGCCACCGACCCGCGGCTCACCACGCGCGACGGCGCCGACCCCGCTGACCGTCGTGGCGGGGACGGACGTGCCGCCGACGGCCGCGGCGACGACCGCCGCCGCGCCGACGAGCCCGCCCCCGAGCGCGACCCGCTCGGCGTCACCGGGACGGAGGGCGTCGCATGAGCGCAGCCGTGCAGCACGACGGCCGGGGGCCGGGCGACGGGTCCCGGGGAGCCGCGGAGCGCGGCCTCGTCGTCCGCGGCCTGTCGGTCCGGATCGCGGGGCGGACGGTGCTCGACGACGTGACGTTCGCCGCGCCTCCCGGTCGACGGGTCGGGGTGATCGGCGCCTCCGGATCCGGCAAGTCCATGACCGCGCTCGCGGTGATGGGGCTCGAACCGGCCGGCGCGACCGTGTCCGGGAGCATCCGGCTCGACGGGCGCGAACTCGTCGGCCTGCCCGACCGCGAGCGCGCCCGCACGCGCGGTGCCGAGATCGGCATGGTGTTCCAGGAGCCGGGCACCGCCCTCGACCCGCTCCGGCGTGTCGGTCGCCAGGTCGCCGAGCCGCTGCGCCTGCACCGGGGACTCGACCGCCGCGCCGCCGACCGGGCCGCCGAGGACCTGGCCCGCGCCGTCGGGCTGCCCGACCCGGCGTCGCTGCTCCGGCAGTACCCGCACCAGCTCTCCGGCGGGCAGCGGCAGCGGATCTGCATCGCGATGGCGATGGCCGGCGAACCCGCGTACCTCGTGGCCGACGAACCGACCACCGCGCTCGACGTCACGACCGAGGCCCGGATCCTCGACGTGTTCGCCGGGCTGACCGCCGCGCGCGGGGCCGGGCTGCTGTTCGTCACGCACGACCTCGCGGTCCTCGCCCGGATCGCGGAGACCGTCGTGGTGCTCGACGCCGGCCGGGTGGTCGAAGAGGGGCAGGTCGCCGACCTGCTCCGGGCGCCGCAGCACCCGGCGACCGTCGCGCTCGTCGAGGCGGCACGGGCGACCGCGAGGAGGACCCCGTGACCGACGACCTGCCCGTGCTCGCCGCCACGGGCCTCCGCCGCTCGTACCGGCTCCCCCGCCGTGGGCCGTTCGAGCCGGGCCCGGTGCGCACCGCCGTCGACGGCGTCGACCTGTCCGTGCCCGCCGGTGCCCGGCTCGGCATCGTCGGTGAGTCCGGGTCCGGCAAGTCGACGCTGGTCCGCCTCCTCGCCGGTCTGGAGGCGCCCACCGCCGGCACCGTCGAGGCGTCCGGCCGTCCCGTGGACGCGCGCGCGTCGGCCCGGGCCTCCCGCTGGTTCCGCCGGGAGACCGGGGTCGTGTTCCAGGACCCGGTCGCGTCGCTCGACCCCAGGATGCGCGTCGGTGCCGTCGTCGCCGAACCGCTCCGGGCACTCCGCGTCGAAGGCGACCACCGCGCGCTGGTCCGGGAGGTCCTCGACCGCGTCGACCTCCCCGCCGACGCCGTGGACCGGTACCCGCACGAGTTCTCCGGCGGCCAGCGGCAGCGCATCGCGATCGCCCGGGCCGTGGTGCACCGGCCGCGGATCCTGTTCGGGGACGAGCCGATGAGCGCCCTGGACGTGGTCGTCCGGGCGCGGGTGATCGACCTGTTCCGCTCGCTCGCCGACGACCTCGGGCTGACCCTCGTGCTCGTGTCGCACGACATCGGCGTCGTGCAGCGGCTGTGCGACACCGTCGCCGTGGTGTCCGCCGGTCGGATCGTCGAGCGGGGCCCGGTCGGCCTGCTCGACGACCCGGCGCACGAGGTCACGCGCGCCCTCGTCGCGGCGGCGCCGACGCTGCCGTAGCGCCCCGCGCCGGGCGGCCATCCGGTCTGGCGCGGTCGCACAACATGCCGCTCACGTCCGCCGGAGTCGCACCAACTGCCGCCGGCGGCTCGGAGAGCCGGCACTTCGTGCGACCTCGACGCGCACCGCGCGGCGAGCCGTGCGACCTCGACGCGCAGCGCGGGACGGACGGGAGGCCCGTGGCCGCCCCGCCACGCGCCTCCCGGCCGGCCCGGGTCACCAGACGGGCGGGTGCCGCCGCTGCCAGCGCAGCCGCCGCTCGAGCTGCGCGCCGATCGCCAGGAGCGTGCGCTCCCCGCCCGGCCGCCCGATGAGCTGCACGCCCATCGGCAGACCAGCGCCGTCCGGGTGTCCCTCCGGGGTGACGCCGACCGGGAGGCTGATCGCCGGCAACCCGCACACGTTCGCCATCGAGGTCCACGGCGAGTACGCGCACTGGCGGCGGAAGTCCTCCTCCGGGTCGTCGCCGTACCAGCCGAGCAGCCGGGGCGGGAGCGCGAGGGTCGGGGAGAGCACCGCGTCGAACGGGGCGAACGCGGTGATGAGCGTCGTGGAGAACACGTCGAGCGCGGTCATCGCGTCGAGCACCTGCGTCCCGGTCAGTGCCTGCCCGCGCTCGACCAGCCACGCCACCAGCGGGGTGAGCGCCGACAGGTCGATCCCCGGCACGAGCGGCAGCCGCGCCGCGGAGGACTCCCACGCCACCCGGAACGGCGCCGCGTACGGCACGCGGGGCATGGCGACGTCCTCGACCCCGTGCCCGAGCTCCCCGAGCACCTGGACGGCGGTCGCCACGGCGGCCCGTGCAGCCGGGTCGACGACGACGTCGACGGTGTCGTCCCACGGCGACCCGTCGAGGAGCCCGACGACGAAGCGCCCCTCGCCGCGGACAGCCGCCGCGGTGAACGGGCCGTCCCCGACGTCCGGCGTCACGAGCGCGTACGGCTGCGGCTCGTCGAGCCCGGTCGGCCGGACGAGCGCGTCGAGCAGCATGCCCGCGTCCGCGACCGTGCGCGTCAGGGGTCCAGCGACCGAGAGGCCGCCCACCCCGGACCGCCCGGGCATCGACGGGACCCGCCCACGGCTCGGTTTCAGGCCGACGAGCCCGGTCGCCGCCGCGGGGATGCGCACCGAGCCGCCGCCGTCGGAGCCGACCGCCGCGGGCAGGAGCCCGGCCGCCACCGCGACCGCCGCGCCGCTCGACGACCCGCCGGGAGCGCGCGTGGTGTCGTAGGGGTTCCGAGTGGTGCCGAGACGCGTCTCCGACGACGAGGACATCCCGAACTCGGGCGAGGCGGTCTTGCCGAGGCTCACCGCACCGGCGGCGTCGAGCGCCGTGACGAGCGGGTGGTCCGCCGCCGCCGCACGCTCCGGCAGCGACGCCGTGCCGGATCGGGTGGGGACGCCCCGGCGGTCGTACAGGTCCTTGTCCCCGGACGGGAGGCCCCACAGCGGTCGCGACGTCGGCACCAGGTCCCCGAGGTGGTCGGCCCGGTCGCGCGCGGCCTCGGCGGTGACGGACACGAAGGCGCCGAGGTCGGCGTCGAGGCGCTCGATGCGGGCGAGGTAGTGGTCCGTGACCTCACGGGCGGTGGCGTCGCCGCGCCGGATCCAGTCCCAGAGCTCCTGCGCGGTCAGGTGGTGGAGTTCGAACACGAGTCCCGAGCCTATGCGGGACCGCTGCCGACCGGCCCTTGACCTGCTGCGGCGAGCGCGGCAGGCTCGGCGGCATGGACATGGGTGGGCGGGTCCCGGTCGACGCACCGGACCCCGCTGTGGGACAGCGGGCGGAGGTCCGGCAGCTGGGGTTCCCGGTCGCGGGGTTGGTGCGGCAGCGGCACCTCGAGGAACTCGGGATGCTCGGCACGGTGACGAGCCGGAGCGGCGCGGACGACACGCCTCCCGAGGCCGCCACGGTGGCGCGGAGCTACACGCTGTGGCGGAACCCGGACGACCGGGCCGACCCGGGCAACCTGCGGGCCGATGGAGACGTCCCCGACCACGGGCCGCTCCCGGGCGACGAGCCGCCGCGCCCGCCGTGGCTGGTGGCACTGGCTGACCAGGTCCGGTACCCGATGCTGTGGGAGGCCGTGCAGACGCACTGGAGCGACGGCACACGTCCCACGGAGTCCGTCGCGGAACGGCTGGTCCACCACGTCGACCATCTGCTGCAGAACCAGTTCCGCGAGGAGCACGCCCTCCCCAGCCCGGTGGACGGCCCCTGGGTCGAGCTCGTGACGGCATCGGCGGTCCAGTCGGGCCACCCCGTGGTGGTGGACGGGGTCCCGCACGAGGGCTTCCTCCTCGACACGGACCCGTTCGTGCTCGGCGTCGCGGTGGAGCTCGACGACGGGCGGGTGCTCACCGTGGCGCTCCCCCGCGAGGAGCTGCCGCTCGTGGAGCTCGCCCTGGTGTCGGACGCGCCGCTCGACCCGGCCACGTGACCGCTGCCCGACGTCGTCACCAGACGCCACCGGCCGCCTGACGTCACCCGGCGCCTGACACCGCCGCGGCCTGGCGACTACGGGCGGCAGTCGGGGTCGTGCGCCGGGACCTTCCCGTGCAGCAGGTAGGCGTCCACGACGTCGTCGACGCAGTGGTCCCCGAGGTCGTAGGCCGTGTGCCCCTCGCCGTGCTCGGTGACCAGGTGCCCGTCGGGGAACAGGTCGGCGAGCTGCTGCGCGTCGTGGTACGGCGTCGCCGGGTCCTTGGTCGTGCCGACGACCAGGACGGGTCCGTCGCCGGCCGCGGTGGGCGGGGCGGGCCAGTCGCTCGTCGCGGGGACCGCCCACTGGTCGCAGGTGAAGTCGAACGCCTGGTACGGGCCGAGGGTCGGTGCGGACTTCCGGAGGTCGTCGGCGTACCGGCGCATGTCGGCGACGTCCTCGCCGCCGCCGAAGTCGCGGCACTGGACGGCGGTGAAGGCCTCGGTGCTGTTGCCGTCGTAGTGCCCGTGCTCGTCACGGCCGTTGTACTGGTCGGCGAGACCGAGGGCGTGGTCGGCCTTCCCGGCAGTCGCGTCGGTGAGCGCCACGGTGAGGGTGGGCCAGTCGTGCTCGTCGTAGAGCGCGGAGGAGATCGCGGTCGCGAGCGTCCCGCCGTCGAGCGCGCGGCCGTCGGATCCGCGGAGCGGCGCCGACGACACCCGGGCCAGGAGCGCACGGACGTCGGCCATGCCGCTGTCGACGTCCCCGCGGTAGGGGCAGGTGGCACCGGACGGCACGGCGTCGGCGGCCCCGGCGATGCACGCCTTCATCCAGTCGCGGAGGGCCGTCTCGAAGCCGGCCGCCTGACCACCGTCGCCGGCGTCGTCGCCGTCGCCGGAGTCGTCGGTGTCCTCATCGGACCAGAGGTCGATCGCTCCGTCGAGCACGAAGCGGCCGACGCTGTGCGGGTACAGGCCGGCGAAGACACTGCCGAGCTGGGTGCCGTAGGAGTACCCGAGGTAGTCGAGCCGGTCGACGCCGAGGTCCCGGCGCACGAGTTCGAGGTCGCGGGCGGCGCTGACGGTGTCCACGTGGGCCAGGAGCGCGCCGGTGTGCCGTTCGCAGGAGCGGGCGAACGCGGCTGCAGCGGCTCGCTCGCCACGGATCCAGGCGTCCGACCCGACGGTGCCGGTGACGCCCGGGTAGAGGAGGGCGTCGAGCGCTGACGCCCCACCGCACTGGACCGCCGTCGAGCTGCCGACGCCGCGCGGGTCGATGCCGATGACGTCGTCGTGCGTCGCGACCGTGCTCGTGACCGCGTTCCGGACGTCGCTGGCGACCATGTCCACACCCGAGCCGCCGGGTCCGCCCGGGTCGACCACGAGTGTCCCGGTCCGCGTGCCGGTCGCGCGGTGCTCGACGAGGGCGAGCTGGATCGCCGGACTCGCCGGGTCGCTCCAGTCGAGCGGTGCGTCGATGCGGCCGCAGTACAGGTCGTCGTCGCACTCCGTCCACACGATCGCGTTCGTGTAGCGCGCCATCGTCACGGCGACGAGGGCCCGGGGTGCGAGGGCGAGGCCGACGAGCGCCTCGACCACCACCGCGACCACGAGGACGGTCACGAACACCCACCAGCCACGGTGTGCTCGTCGGGTGGGTGCGGGCATCGGGCCCGGGGACTGTGTCCAGTACGTCACCGCGTGGTCTCCCGTCGGTCGCCTGACCGTAGCGGGCAGGGCGCGCATGCGTCCAATCCCCCGTTCGGAGGATGCGACGATGGTCGGATGACCGCCACGCTCGTCGCCAAGGGCCTCGCCGGCGGCTACGCCGCCCGCACGCTGTTCGACCACCTCGACCTCACCGTCGCCCCGGGTGACGTCATCGGCGTGGTCGGCGTCAACGGCGCCGGCAAGTCGACCCTGCTCCGCCTGTTGGCCGGCGTTGACGAGCCCCTCGAGGGCACGGTGTCGCTCGCCCCGACCGACGCGTTCGTCGGCTGGTTGCCGCAGGAGCACGAGCGGGTGCCCGGGGAGACCGTCGCCGGGTACGTCGCCCGGCGCACCGGGTGCGCGGCCGCGACGGCGGAGATGGACGAGGCCGCGGCGGCCCTCGGGGCCCCGGACGCCGGGGACGCCGCCGCCGACCGGTACTCGGTGGCGCTCGAGCGATGGCTGGCGTCCGGGGCCGCCGACCTCGAGGAGCGGCTGCCGGTGGTCCTCGCCGACCTCGGGCTGAGCATCGTCGCCCCGGACGGTTCCGTGACGGCGGAGGCACCGATGACGGCGCTGTCCGGCGGGCAGGCCGCCCGCGTGGGACTCGCGGCGCTGCTGCTGTCCCGGTTCGACATCGTGCTGCTCGACGAGCCGACGAACGACCTGGACCTCGACGGCCTGGAGCGGCTCGAGGCGTTCGTCACCGGCCTGCGCGGCGGTGTCGTGCTCGTCAGCCACGACCGCGAGTTCCTCGCCCGGTCGGTGACCGCCGTCCTCGAACTGGACCTGGCGCAGTCGTCCAACCGACTGTTCGGCGGCGGGTACGACGCGTACCTCGAGGAGCGCGAGATCGCCCGGCAGCACAAGCGCGACGCCTACGACGAGTTCGCCTCGACGAAGGCCGACCTCGTCTCCCGGGCCAGGACCCAGCGCGAGTGGTCGAGCCAGGGCGTGCGCAACGCCATGAAGAAGGCTCCCGACAACGACAAGATCCGGCGCAAGGCCGCCAGCGAGTCCAGTGAGAAGCAGGCGCAGAAGGTCCGGCAGATGGAGTCCCGCATCGCCCGACTGGACGAGGTCGAGGAACCCCGCAAGGAATGGCAGCTCGAGTTCACCATCGGGCAGGCGCCGCGGAGCTCCGCGGTCGTGTCCACCCTCGCCGCGGCGACCTTCACCCAGGGCGACTTCACACTCGGCCCGGTGTCCCTGCAGGTCGACGGTGGCGACCGCATCGGCATCACCGGACCGAACGGCGCCGGCAAGTCCACGCTCCTGCGTGGGCTGCTCGGCCGGCAGGCACCGACCAGCGGGTCCGCGTCGCTCGGGTCGAGCGTCGCGATCGGCGAGGTCGACCAGGCACGTAGCGTCTTCGCCGGGGAGACCCCGCTCGCGGCGGTGTTCGAGGGCCTCGTGCCGGAGATGGCGACCGCCGAGGTCCGCACCCTCCTGGCGAAGTTCGGGCTGAAGGCCGACCACGTGGGGCGCGCCGCGGGCGAGCTCTCCCCCGGCGAGCGCACCCGCGCAGGCCTGGCGCTCCTCCAGGCCCGCGGGGTGAACGTCCTCGTGCTCGACGAGCCGACGAACCACCTCGACCTCGCCGCCATCGAGCAGCTCGAGCAGGCGTTGGCGTCCTACGACGGTACGCTCTTGCTGGTCACCCACGACCGGCGGATGCTCGACACCGTGCAGCTCGACCGGCAGTGGCGTGTCGAGGGCGGCCGCGTCACCGAAGGCTGAACGGCGACGCCGACAGGTCCCGCGTCCACGCGACCTCCCGCTCGAGCTGCCCGGTCGCGGTGAACAGGAGCACCTGCTGCGCCGTGGGCAGCGCTGCGGCGAGCGCGTCGCGGTCGGCCGCGACGAACCCGAGGCGCTGCCAGAACGGCCCGGACCGCCGCGAGAACAACCACGCGCGCGTCGCCCCCGCCGCGGCAGCCTCCCGGAGCGCGAACGTCGCCAGGCGCGTCCCGGCGCCCGCGGCCCGTGCGGCGGGCGCCACGGCGACGCTCCGGATCAGCGCGTGCTGCCCGTCAGCACTCAGTTCGAAGCCGGTGCTCCCGACCACCCGGCCGTCGTCGTCACGGTCGGCCCACAGCCGCACCCCCGCGGCGTCGAGCCCGGCGGTCGTCAGGTCGGCCGCGCGCAGGAAGTCGCGCACCTGCTCCAGGTCAGCGACGGTCACCGATCGGAGCGTCATGCGCGGGGTTCCGGTCGCAGCCGGGCCACGACCGCCCCGTGCGGGCGCGGGCGACCGAGCCGCTCGGCGTAGGCGGCGGCGCGGCGCGCGTAGGCCGCACGGACGTCCCGGGTCACGGCACCACTGCAGGAGCCGGGCCACCCGCCGGACGGGAGGCGCAGGGTGCGGCCGTCACGGGCCTCCCGTCCGGTGGGCGCATGCCTCAGAGGACGACGGAGACTGCGCCGACGAAGGGGAGCACCCCGAGTGCGGCGACGACCGAGCTCGCGACGATCGCCTGGGGCCGCGCTGGTACCCGACGCAGCAGGACCGCGAGGACCACCGTCCCCACCGCGAAGGGGAACGTCCACAGTGCGGACATGAGGGGCCAGACGATCGGTTCCCAGGCCAGGTCGGTGTCCCCCGTCGCCCCGTGCGAGTGGATGGACGCGGCGATCCAGCTCACGAGGACGGCGACCGGTGGCACCGCGATGAGCACGTTGCGGAGCGTCGCCGCGGTCATGCGCCGCCGCGCCCGGCCCGCCCCGCTGGTCTTCGAGTCGTCCCCCATGGGGCGAGCATACGAGCACGCCGGTCAAGACGGCCCGGTCAGGTCGCCATCGCCGTCGTCTGGGTGAGCACGGCCCAGACGACGACCCCGACGATGCCGGCCAGGGCGAGCGCCGCCCCGACGAGCGCCGCGCGGCGTTCGGAACGTCGTTCTCGGTCCCCCATGACCCCATGGTGCCCCCGAGGCCACCCGGCATGTCGACACCGGGCGCACGCGGTGCTCGCGCGTCGACGCTCCGTGCGGCAGGATCGCCCCATGACCGGGGACCAGGACGACCAGCCGCGCGTGGTCGCGGTGAGCAGGGACAGCAACCACCACTTCAGCAAGCCGGTGGTCGACGCGGTGACACTGCTCGAGGGGCTCGGCGTCGAGGGCGACGCACACCTCGGCACGACGGTGCAGCACCGCTCCCGGGTGGCTCGCGACCCGTCGCAGCCGAACCTCCGCCAGGTGCACCTCATCCACGCCGAGCTGTTCGACGAGGTCGCCGCAGCCGGGTACGAGGTCGCGCCGGGGCAGCTCGGCGAGAACGTGACCACCCGCGGGGTCGACCTGTTGGGCCTCCCGGAGGGCGCACTGCTGCATCTCGGTGCCGATGCGTGCGTGCGCGTCACCGGCCTCCGCAACCCGTGCCAGCAGATCAACGGCTTCGAGCCGGGGCTCCTCCGCGAGGTCCTCGGACGGGCCGAGGACGGGACGGTCGAACGTCGCGGTGGTGTCATGAGCGTGGTCGTCGCGGGCGGGGTCGTCCGACCGGGCGATGCCGTCCGGGTCGAGCTGCCCGCAGGCGACCTGGAGCCGCTCCGTCCGGTCTGAGCCGACGGCCGCCCCCTGGCCAGCGGCCGTGGGGCGGGGCGGCGCGGGCGGGCCCGGCGG
>JASCOJ010000006.1 GCA_029959645.1 Microbacteriaceae bacterium PS02332
CCGCTCACCAATGGTGAGCGGCGCTTCGACGGCCCGGCGCGGCTGGCCGACAGCGGCCACACCGTTACCGCAGGCGGTCGTCGCTGGCGACAGGCTCAGTCGAGGAGGTCAGGGTCGAGGAGGCTCGGCTCAGACTCGGACGCGTCGCGCTTCATGATGATCAGCTCGATGACCCAGGGCGCGTGTCGGAACGCCGTCGCCGGTCGCTGGTCGTACCAGCCGGGCTTGTAGTTCGACTCGCGGGAGCCGGTCGGGTTGTCCGCAGCGTGCGACGGGGTCGCGTCGAGCTGGACGCGCTGGCTGACACCCGGCAGGTAGCTCCACTGACGCGGCGTAGACGCGTCCGTGGCCCAGTGGTCAACGCTGTGCTGGTCGGCGTTCTGCTGCTCGATGAGGTTCCGCGTGGAGCGCCGCTGGGCACCCTCGAGGTGGTCGTACTTGCGGGTGGGCGGGAGCATCGCGGCGGGGACACGGTGCGCGTACCCGAAGCAGTTCGGGTCGTTCGGCGCGGGCGTCGGGGCCGGCTGCAGCGCATCTCCGTCCAGGTTGGTCTCCCCCACGGTGCGGGGCGTGGCGACGGGCCATCCGTCGCAGTGCCAGCGCACCAGGACGTTGCTGACCTGGATGTCGGCCTCCAGCACGCGGCTGCGGTGCAGCTCCGTCTTGTCCGACTGCGACGCATCGGTCGGGGTGAACGTGGCGTCCACCGCGTAGGTGTCGACGAACTGGCGGCGCCAGGCACGGATCATCGGGCAGGTGAACTCCTGCCGGCCTCGGCGGCCGGCTCGGCGGAGGGCGATGCGCAGCTGCTGCAGCTCCTCGACGCTGTGGATGTGGTGCGTCGCCTGCGTGCAGGTCGTGATGGGGGTGTTGCTGATGGTGAGGTTGCGGTCCATGGTGGTGTCCTTCAGGTCGGAGCGAGGCGGTTGCTCGCTTGCGCCACCCCTATGCGAGCTCGTGCTTGCGAGCGGGGCGCCGACACTGTTCGCGGACCTGATTTGGGACTCTAAGAGCCGTTTTGCCCCTCGTTCGTGGGCCAGAATGTTGCCTGTTCGGCGTTTTCTGACCCCCGGAGTGGGGAGTCCGGGCTGGGAGTTCGGACTGGGACTCAGGAGTCGCTGAAGCGCGTGGCGGCGACGGGTTTTCCTGCTGGTGGACTCGGCGCCGTTCGAACGGCCCCATGAGTGGCGCGGGCCTCGTAGCGTGCGCAACATGCGTCGCATCGCGAGTCACACCAGGAGTGCCATCACCAGTCCGACCGGGCGTCCCGAGAGGACTGCCGAGACCGGTGACGGGTCTGCTTCGTGAATGGCAGCCCCGACGAGACGGCGCTGACCGCGAAGCAGCGTCAGCAGCTCGCCGCGATTCGTGGCATGGCGCGCATCCCGTTATCGGACCTGCGCGACCAGAGTCCCCCGAACCTCCAGGCCCTCTACGCCGAACTGCAGGACGGCCAGGCGCTGATCCCGGGCCTGAAGATGGGGCTCGGTGCTCTCACCGTCCAGCGTTGGGATCCCGCTTACGCGGCCAAGGGTTGGACGCTGTACGGTGCGGACCTCACGCTCGACATGGGGCACCCGTTCGGGTCGATGTTCTACCGCAACGACACCGACGGCCGTGTGCTGCGCATCGGTGTGAAGTGGCACCCGCCGGTGCAGCAACTCGAGTTCCCTGCCCTGCACCCATCGAAGCCGGAGCTCACGTCTGACTGCACGGCTGAGGAGGTCGCCGCGGTCGTGTTGGACGCGCGGAGTCGGATCGGGACTCTTGTCGCGATCAACGCGCAAATCGGGTCGTTCGTAGCCACCGAAGAGTCAGAGAACGCCATCCTCGACGCATCAGGGCTCGGGCTCGAGCGGCTCTCCGAAGACGACCCACGGTTGGCTGGCGATGCCTGAGCGTGGGGCGGCGCTGCGATTCGAGCCGGTGCCGTTGCGGCTGCTGTCGTTGTCGGCGCAGTTCGACGCCGGGATCTGGCCGACGTTGGCCGGAATGACGTTCACGAACTCCACCGGGCCGAAGATCCTGCAGCGGACCGTCAACGTCCGCACCAGCGAAGACGGGTGGGTGTTCACGCTCCTGAACGGAACACCATTGTCGGATCCTGCGGACCCGCTGCGTGAGGCAGCGACTCAAGTGATGGACGCACTGTCGAAGCTTCGTGCGGTGGGGCGTGGTCCTGAAGCGGCTGGTGCGGCTGATGTCTGACCGGC
Organism: Microbacteriaceae bacterium PS02332; assembly: GCA_029959645.1. Taxonomy (GTDB): domain Bacteria; phylum Actinomycetota; class Actinomycetes; order Actinomycetales; family Microbacteriaceae; genus Curtobacterium. Next base: position 2,214 of record JASCOJ010000006.1, read on the forward strand.
AGTGGGTGCGGACCATCCGGCATGAGCAGTCGATGCTGTCGCTGCCGTTCGGGCTTGGCTACACGATCGACATCACCGAGACCCTCACCGCCCTCGCTGCTGCCGGGCTGACCGCACGCGTGGAGACGTTCGACCGGCTCCGATTCGACGACGGCCGCACGGCGCTTCTCGCCACCCCGGACCCGACCACCACCGTCACCGACGGCGACGGCGGCGAGGGCCGGGTGGATGATGTGATCCTCCTGCCCGGCGGGTCCGAGGGCGGGGTGCTGTCACTGGTGCGCCGATACCCCGACCTGGTGGTCGTGAACGGGAAACGCGGGCGGGTGTGGGCTGACGGGCGGCAGCTGTCCGGCACGTCGATGCAACGGGAAGCGACCCCAGGGTGGCGGACCGTGTTCGCGATCGCCCGCGCCATCGCCATCCACGGCGGGGGTTCTCAGTCAATCGCGGACCGCATCGGCATTCCACTTGATGTTGTGCGTGCCGCGATGCCTGCTCTCGGGACACACGTGTTCTTCACGCCGATCGGGTGGGAAGCAGCCGATCGCGCCGCCCTGTGCGATTGGGCGCTGGCGGCCTACCCCGGTGTCGGTGGAATCCGGACCTGCTGGCGCCGCGACACCACCATCGACGAGCAGGCGGACCAGCTGATTGCGTTGGGTGGGGTGATGTCGGACCGGTGGGCGGCGCAGCAGTCCGGCGTACTCGTCCCGCCAGACCGATTGACCGCGTTCTTCGCCGAGCATCCCGACATGCAGGCGCTCGGCTACGAGCCCGCCACTATGAATGAGGCGACAGTGTCGGTCGTCATCCCGCAGGACACCACCGTCCTGACCGGCGCTGAGGGGTGCTGCGCGGACGACTTCATCACCGCGCACGTTCTCTACGAAGACAGCTGGGTGGCCGCGAACACGGATGCGGTGAACGGGCTGCGGCAGCTGCTGCACTTCAAGTCGGACCTTGCCCATGACCTTCGCTGGCACCCCGGCAGCGGTGAGGGCAGGGAGGGCTGATGCTGCAACTGCTGTCACTGACGTTGGCGTACGACGACACCCGATTCTTCGGCTCCGTCATGTTCACCGACCCCACCCACCCGGACGACAATCCCGCCGCGGTCCTGGTGGACCACACGGATGAACCGCCCTGGTTCCGGCTCACCAACGTGGACCCGGACGGGCAGGATCGTTCGGTCCCGGCGATGGTCGAGGCGGAACGCATCATGCGGTTCCTCCTCCGCTACACGCCCGAACGCATCGGCCGCACTCCCGCCGACTTCCCCCAGCCCTGATCCGCTCTGCTCACGCCCGTCCCTTTGGAGGTAGTTGCTGATGATGCATCTGGTGTCCCTGCATCTCTCGAACGACCGGATCCTCTCGGGGCATGTCCTCCTCGAGGACACCGAGAACCCGGACGCACACCTGGCGCAGATCCTTGTCCGCGCCGTGGATGTCGAGCCGGGGTATGAGCTCTACGACAGGACCAACACGGTCCTGTCGGACCTGACGGTGCCGGCGGTGCGGGAAGCGAACCGTATCGTGCAGACCCTCCTCATCCCCGCCTCCGAGATCGCGAAGCGGGAGAAAGCCGTTCGGGCGGTGATCCACTCCGGCTACTTGGAAGGGTCCCCCGACGACATGCCCTGGCAGTCGCAGCTGTGGATGTACGCCCGCGGTGAAGTCACCCGCGAGCAGCTCAGCGCCTACGCCGACGAAGGCAGACAGATCCCCCGTGCCCCCGACCACGGTGCTGTTGGTCCGGCGGACGTTCCCGAGGACTGGTGGCAGACCACACAGGCCCGAATCCGCCGGAACCTCCTGAACACGACCCTCACCGAACCCGAAGTCGCTGCGGCCCTGCAGGTCAGCATTGACGAGGTCGGGGAGCTGTTCGAGTCGTGCCGGCTGACGAGCTTCGACCTCGATGGCGAAGAACGCATCCCGGACTGGCAACTCGTGAAGCCCGCCCTCCCCGAGTTCGGCGACCCGTCCTCGCTGCTGCCAGGCCTTGACGTCCTCTACGCGGCAGCCCCGCAGCCGCTCCTCGACGCGGCAGCAATGACGGAGTTCATCACCACACCCTTGGACTTCCTCGCCGTCGACGACCGGATCCTGACCCCGCTCGACTGGATGCGGGAAGGCCGACCGCTGACGACGATCATCGCCCTGTTCCGCGGACGACGGTGGCGACCTTGACCAACCGGCCGGACCTGTTCCTCCTCAACGTCTCCTACGACGTCACCGGGGTGCACGGGCACGTGTTCTTCCGCGACCCGCCTAGCAGCGAGCTGCGGCAGGTCATCATCCGCAGCACCGACACCGGCAACATCTGCGAACCAGTACACGGGGACACCCGCGACGGGTGGGAACCGTTCCTCGAAGAAACCCGCTGGCTGATCGCCATCACCCGGCCCGACACCCCGGGAGAACAAAGCTGATGGGACTGAGGCTCGAATGGGTCGCCGCCGCATACGCCGGCCGGCCGCGGATCACGATGCCGTATGGGCTCGGTGACACCACCGACCTCACCGACACCCTCACCGTCCTGAAACTCGCTGGGCTTCGCGCGGTCGTGGAGACGCACGACACAATCCGCCTCCCCGACGGCCGCCGAGCACGCTTCCCGACCCTCACCCAACGCCCCCGCAACGACGACCCGACTGATGCGGAACTGCTCCTGCTGGCCCCGCGGACCGTGACTGCGACGCAGATCGCGCTCGCGGAGCAGACGGCGACGGTGCTGCTGGTCGACGTCGACCGGCGCCGCGTCTGGATCGACGGCAGACAAGCCCTCGGGACGAAGGAACGATGGAAGGACGCCGCCCCCATCTACGTCACCTTCGCCGTCGCACGGCTGCTCGCCGTCAACGGCTCCACCTTCGACAAGCTCGTGCAGGCCGGACTCACTGCCGGACAGGTAGATGACGCGCTCGCACGCCTCGGGAAACGCGTGCACCGCACGGACATCGGGTGGGAGTCACGGCAGGTCGGTGGCCTCGTGGACTTCGTTATCGCCTGCTATCCAGGACCGGGCGGCGTCAGGACACGATGGACGTCCGACCTGCCGCTGGCCGAGCAGGCGGAACGGCTCATAGGTGCGGGCTGTCGCATCTCCGGGCGCGCCATCTCCGCCCGGCCCGGCTACCCCGCCATCAGTAGACGGGAGATGCCGTACCGGCTCGTCGCGTTCACCGAGGAAGAAGTTGACATGGCCGCGCTCGGGTTCGAACCCGACACGATCGGCTTCGCCGGCACCGAACTCATCCGGCCAGCGGACCCCGCGATCTTCCTCACCGCGGCCGCCGCCGGCTACACGGACCGCACCGACGACATCATCACCGCGAACACGATTCTCCGCGCCGACTACCGCAACGCCGACGACACAGCGTCCCTCGAGGAGGTGCGGAACCGGCTGCAGTTCCTCGCCGACATCGGCTACGACCTCCGCCACAACCTGCCCAACTGACGAGGACGCAGGGGAGTGCTCCTCGGTCAGCAACCGAGCACCGTCTCACTTCTGCGCGCCCGCAGACAAGTCCGACACGCGACTTTGAGTGGATCCGACACGCCGAGACGAAGATTCCACACTTGTGGATCGAGCGCGTCCACGGGTGTGGGGAAGTGTCGGTGGTCGGCCGTGGATGCTTGATGTTCCGGGATTACCCGAACTGTTCAGACTGTGGAAGACGTTGTGGAGAACTACACGGCTGTAACACTTCCATCAGACACAAGTGCGGCAGGGCAGTGGTCCGTCGTAGGATCGAGTTGAGGCCGAACACAGTTTCGAGCCTCGTAACGCAAGAACCTCCAGTCGATTCCGACTGGAGGCGCCAGCGGGACTGCATTCCGGATCTAGCTTGCCGGCACGGATCGGAAATCAGCCCTTACCACGAAAGTCAGGAACATGTCAACTCCCGCCCCTCATGGCTATCAGTTTAGGCCCCAACTGCCCACTTTGGCCAACATCCGTGCGCGCCTTGGGCGTGTCGAGTTGCGGATCTTGAAGCCCTCGCGATCCGTGATCACTGTGTCGCCTGACCTGCGAGCGATCATCGACTTGATGAAGTTCGCGGTTGCAGCCTACGTGGCTATCCGCTACAGCGTCGGGCTGTAACTGTCAAGTACCGAACGGTCTCGACTCCTCAGAGTCGAGGCCGTTCGGTGTCTACAGAGACGTGGCCGCGAACCACACGACATCAAGGACATCCACATGGACATCATCGGCGAGATCGCCAGCAGCGCCCGACCGCGGTAGGTCACCGTGGGCCACTTGTCAGCCGCCCGTCTGAAGGTTCACGCTCTGCGGGCCAATCGTCTACCCGCGGAGTGCGCTCCGATGCAGCAGCGCCGACTGGCGCATCTGCGGTCTGGCCATCACACGCTCCCCCGAGCCGACTCCCGCAGCGGCGACGACGCGGCCTCGCTCGAAGAAGTACGGAACTGGCTGCTGTTCGCCGCCGACACCAGCTACGACCTCCGCTACAACCTGCCCAGCTGACGAAGACCAATCGATTAGGTGGAAGTCACATCACCTTGCCATGGTGCTTCCCCGAACTGCGCCACACCCAGGCGGCGAGCTTGGTCTCGCCGCGACCGGCTTCCACCCAGACGGCGTCCCGAGTCAGGCGGTACGCATGGGCGTCACTTCGACGAATCAGGCGGTCGGGCAACTGGAACCACGCATGCACCGGCAACGACTTCGGCAGTTCGCGCATCTCCGTGCCACGGGCATCCTCCTTGAGCGAGAACGGCGAGCCGGGCAACCAACGATCCGAACGGAGACGACCCATGACCGCGACAGTAGGAGGCCGCACCTACGTTCGCATCCCGGGCCCTCATCGAGAACATCCCCGGGACCAGTCATGTGAGCAGCTTCGCTTTGTGTCGTCCTTCTGCCTTCGCTTTGTGTCGTGACCGCGTCCCGGTAGCTGGTGAATCAGCGGACAGTTCCGGCGGATGGTGCTGGCTGCGTCGAGTTCTTCCAACTCACCGTGAAGGCAATGGCAATGGCAATGAGGAGGACCGCGCTGACGAGTCCGGTGCCCGCGTCGAGGCCGCCTCGAGAGTGTGGGACGGCGATGTAGTCGGCGAAGGATGCGCCGATCGGTCGGGTGAGGACGTACGCGGTCCAGAACGCTGTGACAGGGCCGACGACCGCTGTTGCCCGTGCGAGGACGACGACGATCATCGCGGCAACGAACACGAGGCCGCCGCTGAGGTAGCCGAGGTGGAAGGTGCTGGCGGCGAGGTCTCCGGCGGCGGTCCCCATTGCGAACGTGGTGATCACGGCGGCCCAGTAGAACAGTTGCCGGGGGATGCTGGTGATGGTGTGCACGTCGACCGTTCCCTCGACGCGACGCCACAAGACAAAGACGGCGACGAGCCCGGCGAGGAACACGGGCGTCGACACCGCGTAGGGGACGCCGAGCGCGACGTGGGTGACGTCGGCGACCATCGTGCCAAAGACTCCCACCATGGAAACGGTGCCCCAGTACAACCAGGGCCGGTATCGGTCCGCCCGCAGCTGGACGATGAGGATCACCGCGAAGAGGACCGCGGTGATCAGCACGGTCGGGACGGGGGCGAAGCGTGTGACGAGGAAGTCGGAGAGTGCTTCACCCATCCCGGTGGTGAGGACCTTGATCAGCCAGAACGATGCGGTGGGTTTCGGCACCCGGTTCAGCTCGCCTCGCGTGGTGTTCACTGCTCGCGAGCCGTCCGCTCAGCGGATGCGGGCGCGGATGCGGACGTGTCTCGGTTCTTCCGAGCGACGTGGCGGCGGAGTGCGCCGATGACGATCGGGAGGATCGAGACCAGGATGATGACGAACATCAGCGCGTCGATGTTGTGAGCGATGAGCGGGATGCCGCCGAGGAGCACACCGACAACGGTCAGGCCGCAGGCCCAGGAGATCGCGCCGATGAGGTTGAAGAGCAGGAACCGGCGGTAGTGCATCTGCGCGGTGCCGGCGGCGAGGGGGACGTAGGTGCGGACGATCGGGACGAACCGGCCGAGGACCAGGCTGAGGCCGCCCCACTTGGTGAAGAACGCCTCCGCTTCGTCGAGTCGAGCGGTGGTGAGGATGCGGGCGTCGTCCTTGAACAGGCGTCGCCCGAAGCGCTTCCCGATCCAGTAGCCGACCTGGTCGCCGGCGATCGCGGCGATCGCGGCGACGATGGCGACCTGCCACGGTGTCACACCGAGCGTGCTGCTGATGATCGCTGCGGTGACGAGGAGCGAGTCTCCGGGCAGGAAGGGGAACAGGACCCCGGACTCGATGAAGATCAGCAGCGCGATCCCGGCGAGGACGAACGGGCCGAACGCATGCAGCACGGAGGCTGCGTCGAACGACGCTCACTGCGAGCGGAACGGTGTGGAGCACGAGGTGCCTTTCACGGGACGGGCTGGTGCAGCCGCCGTTCGAGTCGACGGCGGCACCAGCGAACGGGGTCAGACGGTGAGTCGGCTCCGCTGCGCGGGTTCCTCGCGGCGGAGCCGGATCACGAGGAAGCTGATGATCGCGGCGATGACGACGAAGAACACGACGCTCGTGGTGACGGTCCCGATCCCGAGTCCGCCGTCCTTCGTGGACGCGGACAGCAGGTCACCGGTGGACGCGCCCGAGGGGACGGGTGAGGATGTATGCGATCCAGAAGCACAGGACAGGACCGCGACGGCCGATGAACCAGACCGCAGCGGTCAGGGCGATAGCGCCGGCGAAGAGCAGCAGGGACGGGAAGTACCCCAGGCCGGTCTGCTCGGCGATCAGGTCACCGGCAGCGGTACCGAGTGCGAACGTGAACAGGATCGCGAGCCAGTAGAACGCTTCGCGGCGGACCGTGTCGATGCTGTGGATCGACAGGGTGCCCTCGACGCGGTACCAGATCGCGAAGACGACCAGCAGGGCGACGCCGAAGACGGTGGTGCTGACGGCCAGGGGGATGCCGAGGCCGTCGGTGAGGTTGTCGGTGACGCAGGTGCCAACGATGCTGATCAGCACCACGGTGATCCAGTACAGCGGCGGCCGGTAGCTGCGGGCACGGAACTGCAGCACCAGGAACACGGCCAGCGCGGCCGCCATGATCAGCGTTGTCAGCGGTAAGCCCAGACCGACGGTGTCGCTGAGGAGGTCCGCCGCGGTCTCGCCGACGGTGGTCGCGAGGACCTTGATGATCCAGAACGACGCGGTCGGATCAGGCACCTTGTTCGAGCGGCTCCGGGTTGGCATCGGCGCTGCGGGCGAGTGGGACATGGCGTTCTCCTCGTCGGGACGGGCCGTGCCGCGGTGTGCGGGACCGGCGATGCTCCGACGGTAGAAAGCGGCGCGCAAGACTCCACCAAGAATCACGCCTGACTGGTGGGGAGATCGGTTTCTTGGCCGTTCCTTGACCAGCGGCGGTGAGGATCCGTGCACGGGTTTTGCCATGAGTGAGGCAGGATCGAGCCAACACGGCGACGCCGGAACGCACCCCCTCGCGTTCCGGCGTCGCTTGTCCGGAAGGGGTCTCATGTCGGCAGGATGGCGGTCAACGGTCGCAGACAAGCTGGCTCGATGGTCGTTCCGGTCGAGTCCTGAGACCGACCCGGACCGGTTGACCTACCGACGGTCGGTGGTCGGGATTGCGCTCCGCGTCGCGGTCGTGTCAGCGGCGCTGGTGATCGCGATCATCGTCCTCGTCGTGACGTACGTGTTGTGGCAGCTGACACCGAACCAGCTCCACGAACGCCCCGGGCCGACCGACATCCACATCTACCTCGACACCATCGACCTGAGCATCGCGGTCATCGGCGTCGGTGGTCTCGCGATCATCCTCGCCGGCATCGCAGCATGGGTCATCGCCCGTCGAGCAGTGCGGCCGATCGCGGAAGCGGCACGGATGCAGCGCACCTTCGTCGCGGACGCCAGCCACGAGCTCCGCACCCCGTTGACGGTGCTCCATGCACGCGTGCAACGTCTGCAACGCATGACCCCGGCGCACGATCGGCGGCGCCCGGTCGTCGACGAGCTGCGTGGCGACACGCAGATCTTGATCAACATCGTCAACGACCTCCTCGAAGCAGCTGCAGGGTCGGGTGGCTCGGACGGCGCCGCTGACCTGAGGGCCGCGATGGAAGCCGTGCACCGCGACATGGACGTCCTCGCAACTGAACGGCAGGTGCACCTCGATGTCGACCCGGTCGACGCGGTGGTGCAGGTGTCGGAGACCCAGCTGCACCGCTGCCTGATTGCCTTGTCCGACAACGCCATCGGCCACACCCGGGCCGGTGGCAGCGTTCACATCACCGCGGTGACTAACGGTGGTCGCGTGACGATCCGCGTCGCGGACGAGGGCCCCGGCGTGGTCGGTATCGAGCCAGCACGGGTCTTCGACCGGTTCGCTCACGGCACCCCCGTCGAAGCGACCACGACAACCAGCACCCGCACGGGGTACGGCATCGGGTTGGCGTTGGTCCGCGACATCGCCGTCAGAGCCGGCGGCGACGCCGTCGTCGTCGTCGAGCACACCGATAGCAGCGGGACGGTCTTCGCACTCCGTCTCCCGATCACAGACGACCGCGCACCGGAACACGATCGGGAGGCCCGCGCATGATGCCGCGACTGCTGCTCGTCGAGGACGACCCCCGACTCGGGCCGCTGGTCGCGGACGAGCTGGCCGAGCAGTGGACCGTCACGCTCTGCGCCGACGGGGAATCCGCGCTCGAGACCGCAGACGCGGAGTACTTCGACGTCATGGTCATCGACCGTCGACTCCCGGGCATCGACAGCACCACGGTGATCGCGACCCTCCGACAGCGACGCATCAGCACCCCCGTGCTGATGCTCACCGCCCTTAGCGAGGTCCACGACCGTGTCTCCGGGCTGGACGCCGGCGCCAACGACTACCTCGTCAAGCCGTTCGACTTCGACGAACTCACCGCCCGGCTCCGCGCGCTCACCCGCGACTACACCGGCACCGGCACCAGCGTCGAGATCGGCGGGTGGGCGTTCTACCCCGAGGACCACAGCATCACCTCCCCCTACGCGGGACGGGTGATGCTCACCGAGAAGGAAACCGCGTTGCTCCGGCTGCTCGCGGGCGAACCATCCCGCGCGTTCACCCGGCAGCATCTGCTGTCCGCGGTGTTCGACAACGGCGAGCAGCTCGGCACGGTCGACACGTACGTCCACTACATCCGCCGGAAGACCGACCGCGACCTCATCACCACCATCCGCGGCGTCGGATACCGGCTCGGCACACCAGTCTGAGGCCACCGCTCAGTCATCGAAGAGGCCCTCGCGCTCAGCTTCCGAGGCCACTGCGAGTACAGCAGCTCCAACCGAACCGACGATCACCAGCAGCACGACGACCACTGCGCACACCAACCACACGCCCACGGGGAACCACCTCCGAGGCCACCCTCGCCGCTGCACACCAAGGAACGACCAAGTCTCAGCCTCAGCCCATGTCAGTGCGCTGACGTGGTGGGCCTGGTCGCGACTGGTGCCAACCACTGCGTCAGGCACACCGCGGTGCACGATCCGGCGGCCATGATCGCGGCGAGCACCACGATCTGGAACCGGCCGGCGTCCAGCGGCGACAACCCGCCGAACACCGCTCCGACAAACGCGCCGGGCAACGTCACCAACCCGGTCGTCTTGGTCTGATCTACCGTCGGCACGAGCGCCGCGCTGACCGCCCGACGCACCAGCCGTTCCGTCGCACGTCGAGGTGACGCTCCAAGCGCGAGCCACCCCTCGACCTCGTCCCACTGATCGGCCACGAGCTCCCGGAACCGCCGGCCGCTGATGGTCGCAATCGTCATCGCGTTTCCGATCACGATCCCACCGATGGCGAGGGCGTACCGAGGGCTGAACTCGACCGCACCCGTGCCGAAGACGACGCTGCCGGTCACCAGGACGCCGCACGCCATGGACACCGCCACCGGAAGTGCCATCGTGGACACGCTGCCGAGTCGACGCGCGGCAGTCACCACAGCGACGGAGAACATCATTAGGAGTGCCGCCCCGATCAGCAGCGGCGATCGGATGATTCCACTCAGCACCAGGCTGATCGCCGCCAGCTGTGCCGCGCCACGCACGATCGCGACGGCCGGCGCCCATGGCACTTCCGCCCGCGCCAGGACCAGCACCGCAGACGCGACCCCAAGGAGCAGCACTACACCGAGCAGCGCGTGCGTCAGCTGATCAGCCACGCGTGCTCCGAACACTCACGTCTGAACTGTAGGCCTCTGGCTCCGCGGCCCTTGCGGCACGACTGACCCCGACCGACCCTCCCACCGGTGTCCGATAGCCGATCCGGCGCGGTGGAAGGGGCGGGAAATCGGCGCGGCGGTGCATTCGATTCGGGTGCATACTGGTGGTGTCTTCGGACCCGGCAGTGGGGCTTGCCGGACCCAACTTCGACACTCGTCGACAACAGTCCCTATCTCAGCTGGTCGCGCTTCTGCGCGCCTGAGGTAGGGAGAAGACATGGGACAAGCAGTACCGACCGGCGCGGTCGTCGTCGGCGTGCGGGCCGGGCAGGTGCGTGACGTTGTGACGGTCGCGGCGCAGATCGCTGAACGCTTCACGGTTCCCCTTGTGTGCGTGACCGTCGACCCAGCGCTCCTGTCAGCCGGGAATCGAGCGGACGGGTCCGAGATCATCGAGCCGATCGATCCGGACTCGGCAGACGCCGGGCCGGCGGATCTTCCCGAAACTGACCGGGCCGTCATCGAGCAGATCGCCGCTGCTCGGTCGGTTCACGCCTCGGTGCTGGCGAAGGTCGGCGATCCCGCACGCGCGCTGGCCGCGGTCGCCGAGGAACGCGACGCGGTGATGATCGTCGTCGGCACCCAAACCGGTCGCCGGCGGATCACGGAGTTCTTCAACGGCTCGGTCGCGGCGCGACTCGCGCATCAGCAGCACCGTCCCGTCCTCGTGGTCCCCGTGAACCCCGTGGGGTTCGATGAACCGCTCCCGTGGGATGCGTCATGACGGGTGCACTGGTGCTCCTTCGGCATGGGGCGACCCCCGCGAACCCGGCGGGGACCTGCCGGGGCCTGCGCGCGGGGCGCCTCCCCGCGCGCGGTGAGGAGCAGGCTCGACAGGCCGGTCGGCTTCTTGCCGTGCACCACGTGATCCCGGACCTGATCCTCACGTCGACGTTGCAGCGCGCCGTCCACACCGCGGACCTCGTCAGCGACGTCCTCGGTCGGGACATCCCGACCACCGCGGTGTGGGAGTTGAACGAGCGGAACTTCGGCGCGCTCACCGGGATGACCAAGGCGGCATCCCTCGCTGCGCTTGGGGACGCCGAGTACCTGCGGCTGCGCCGTTCCCGAGACGGCCGACCAGCACCGATGCCACTCCGGCAATGGCTCACCCTTCGTCGGAGCCCAGCCCTGCGGGGTCTTCCGCGGGCGGCGGTCCGGCGAACGCAATCATTCGCCGACGTCATCACCCGCATCCGCCCAGTGCTGCGCGACCGGCTCCTACCCGCGGTGGCGGCGGGGCGGACGGTGTTGGTCGTCGCGCACGGGAACTCGTTGCGGGCGCTCTGCGCCTGCATCGATGACCTGTCGGATGCGGAGCTGGCGGAGCTGAACCTGCCCACTGGGCAGCCCTTGCTGTACCGGCCGACTGGCGCCGGTTCGTTGCAGCCGCGGGGTGGGGAGTACCTCGACCCTGCAGCACATCACGCCGCGGCTCTCGTCGCGGCAGAAGGCGGAACATGACCACCCGAACGGACACCCCGATACTCGATGATCAGCTCCCATCCGACCCCGACGTCGATGTTTCCGATCCGCGACCGGTCATGCGGCCCGTGCACTTGCGGTGGCGCTACCTTGGCCTCGTCGCGCTCGGCGGTGCCGTCGGCACCGCGCTCCGCGACGTCATCAGCGGCCTCCTCCCCGCAGATGGTGGGGTGAGCTGGTCGATCTTCTGGATCAACATCACCGGCGCACTGCTGCTCGGTGTGCTCCTGGAAGCGCTCGCGCACCGCGGGCCCGACCAGGGCCGCCGTCGCGTCCTGCGGCTCCTCCTCGGCACGGGGGTCCTCGGTGGGTTCACTACCTACAGCACACTCGCCGAGTCCACCGCCGCGCTGTTCCTGGGCGGGCATGGCCTCGCCGGCACCGGGTACGCGCTCCTGACCGTCTTGTCTGGTGCGATCGCGACCGCCTGCGGGCTCGTCGTCGTGTCTTGGTTCCGTCCGCGGGAGGTGCGCGCATGAGCCCGCTCCTGGTCCTCGCCGTCGCGGCCGGTGGTGGGGTCGGCGCTGCCGGACGGTTCCTTCTCGACGGCCTGATCAACACGGGCCGGCAGTTCCGGCTCCCGGTCGGGACGTTGACGATCAACATCACCGGGTCGCTGCTACTCGGGATCATCGTCGGCGCTGCTACACACCTCGGCGCGGTGCCGGTCGCGGTCCTCGGGACCGGGGTGATGGGCGGCTACACCACATTCAGCACCGCCAGCTTCGAGACCGTCCGCCTCGCCCGCGGCGGCCGGATCAACGCCGCCGCCGTCAATGGTCTCGGGATGCTCGTCGTCTCCGTCGCCGCAGCGACCGCCGGCATCCTCCTCGGCGGTCTGCTGTGACCGCCACCCCACATCCTGAAACGGACCTCCCCATGCAGTTCGACGTCACGATCGAGATCCCCCGCGGCAGCGGCAACAAGTACGAAGTCGACCACACCACCGGCCGGATCCGGCTCGACCGGGCCGTGTTCACCAGCATGGTGTTCCCCCAGGACTACGGCTCCATCGACAACACCCTCGGCGAGGACGGCGACCCCCTCGACGCGCTCGTGCTCCTACCCCGCCCCACGTTCCCCGGCGTCGTGATCGACGTCCGCCCGGTTGGGATGCTCCGCATGGTCGACGAGAACGGCGGCGACGACAAGATCCTCGCCGTCCCCGCCGGCGACGACCGGTTCGAAGACCTGCAGGACATCAGCGACGTCCCGGAGCACACCCTCATCGAGATCGAGCACTTCTTCTCCCACTACAAGGAGATCGAACACGGCAAGCACGTCACCACCAACGGGTGGGCCAACCGTCCTGCTGCCGAAGCCGTTATCCGCACCGCACAGGAAGCCCACACCCGACACCCGTGATCCACGGGCCCCTTGACCGCCGCGGGGAGGCACTGGCGCTGAGTGATCGCCAGCAGGTCGTCCCCTCCGCCTCCCCGCGGCTTTCCCTTCCATCCGCACGACCACGACGCATGACCCGACCAGAAGGAGCGTCACCATGAACGACTACATCAGCGGCATCCACCACCACGGAGCCCACCAGGGCGAGTACGTCACCCACCACGACCACCCCGTCACCATCGACGCCGTCCACAGCACCCGCATCCTCGACTCCCGCGGCTACCCGACCGTCCGCGTCCTGCTCGAACTCGACGACGGCCGCACCGTCACCGGCGACGCCCCCGCGGGCGCATCCACCGGTGCCCACGAAGCCATCGAGCTCCGCGACGGCGGAACAGCGTTCGGCGGCCGCGACATCACCCAGGCGCTCCACCTGATCAACACCGACATTGCGGGCCTCCTCACAGGGCGATCGTGGTCCGCAATCGGACAGGTCGACGCCGCCCTCGCCGAACTCGACGGCACCACCGGGTACCGCCGGCTCGGCGCGAACAGCGTCGTCGCAACCTCCATCGCCGCATCCCGGGCGCTCGCACACGCCGCGGGCCTCCCGCTCTGGCAGTGGATCGCCGAGATCACCGGCTCGACGCCGCGGATGCCGGTCCCGCACTTCAACGTTCTCAACGGCGGCGCGCACGCAGCGAACAAGCTCGACTTCCAGGAGTTCATGATCGCCCCCGTCAACGCCTCATCGATGGCCGACGCTGTCCGCATCGGCGCGGACGTGTACCACGCCCTCGCGGGCCTGGTGCGGGACCGGTTCGGTAGCCTCGGCCTCGGCGACGAGGGCGGCTTCGCACCATCGATCGCTGCACCCGAGGAAGCGCTCGACCTGCTGGTCACCGCGATCCGCGCCGCAGGCTACGAGCCGGGCGTCGACCAGGTGGCGATCGCCCTCGATCCGGCCGCGAACGAGTTCTCCCTCGGAGACGGCTCGTATCGGATGCTCGACGACAGCCTCGACCGGGACGGGTTGGTCGACTACTACCGGCAGCTCATCGACACGTACCCGATCCGCAGCATCGAAGACGGGTGCGCTGAGGACGACTATGACGGGTTCCGCCGCATGCAGGCGGCGCTCGGTGACCGGATCCAGAACGTCGGCGACGACCTCTACGTCACCGACCCCCAACGCATCCGCGACGGCGGCGAGCAACACCTGACGAACGCGGCACTGATCAAGCCGAACCAGATCGGCACCGTCTCCCAGACCCTCGGCGCGATCGCCACCGCCACCAGCATCGGGATGGCCAGCATGGTGTCGCACCGTTCCGGGGAGACCACGGACACGTTCATCGCCGACCTCGTCGTCGGGACCGGCACTGGGCAGATCAAGTCCGGCGCACCCGCCCGCGGCGAACGGGTCGCGAAGTACAACCGGCTCACCGAGATCGCCGAGCAGCACCCGGATCTGCCCTACGGACTGATCTGACCACCGGCACTCGAGCTGCGAGCGGTGTCCAAAAACGCCGTGACAGCAGGCCCGGGGTGGCCCGACCAGATCGCACGCAGCGACCGGATCAGCGGCGGGCCGAGCAGCGGCACTCGGACGAGGGCACCGTCGGCGAGGTCCCTGCCGACGGTGCGGAGACTCATCACCGCCGGAGCGATGCCCGCTCGAGCGTTGGCCCGGATGATGCCCGTCGTCTCCAGTACCGCCGCTGGCGGAACGAGGGTGCGGCCCGCATCGTCGAGCCACGCCTCGACCGTGGCGCGGGTGCCGGACCCTTCCTCACGGAGCAGTAGCGGCGTCTCCGCGAGGTCATCCGCGGTGATGCTCGAAGCCCGCGCCCACGGATGGTGCGGAGCGACGACAACCACGAGTTCGTCCTCGTCGACCACCAGAGAGGAGAGGTCAGGTGGCGCAGCAGGGGTCTCCGTGAATCCGACGTCGGCAGCGCCGGAGCGAACAAGGTCGATCACAGCGGTGGAGTTGCCCGCGATCAATCGGACCGGCGCATCGGGCGCGGCAGCACGGTGGGTGAGCAACCATCCAGGCAGCAAGAGTTCGGCGATCGTCTGCGACGCTGCGACCACGAGGGATCCCGCCGGTTCTCGAAGCGCGACAAGTCCTGCTTCGAGCCGCTGCGACGCCTCCAACACCGGAACGGCCAGACCGAGCACCACCCGGCCGGCGTCGGTCAAAGCTGTCCCGGATGCTCTCCGGTGCGCCAGCGGCTGACCGATCGCCTGCTCCGCGGCACGCAGTCGCGCAGACACCGCCTGCTGTGTCACCCCCAACACTTCGGCCGCGCGGGTCAACGAACCGGTTTCCGCGACGCGGACGAGGACCTCGAGAGTGTCGAGGTCCAGGGTCCGGTCGGTCAGCCGTCGCAGTGCCACAAGCAAACATTGTGCCCCGCCAACGAGTTCGCCGTTCCCGAACCATGGGAAACACGCGCACGCTGGGTGCATGTCCGCTCACCTCGCCCATGCACCCGCACCCGCACGTTCCGAGCATGGTATGCAAGAACGGCGGTTGTTCCGGGAGTTGGAGCGGCCCGGGCTGATCGTGTCGAACCTGACCCCGAACTGGTTCGCATCGATCATGGGGACCGGGATCGTCGCCGTCGCGGCTGCGTCGTTGCCGCTGCAGTTCCCAGGTCTGCGCACTGCGGCGACGGTCGTATGGGCGATCGCCGCGGTCCTGCTCGTCGCCCTCACGATCGCGACGGTGCTGCACTGGATCCGCTACCGGAGCACCGCAGCGAAGCACCACCTGCACCCGGTCATCTCCCACTTCTACGGGGCACCGCCGATGGCGTTCCTCACCGTTGGTGCCGGAACGATCCTGCTCGGCAAGGACTGGATCGGCCTCCCGGCTGCCGTCACCGTCGACTGGGTGCTCTGGAGCATCGGCACCATCGGAGGACTGCTCACGGCAGTGCTCGTGCCGTACCTGGCGTTCACCCGCCACGAGAACACGCCCGACTCCGCGTTCGGCGGTTGGCTGATGCCGATCGTCCCGCCGATGGTGTCCGCCTCCACCGGTGCGCTCCTGCTGCCGTACGCTCCCGCCGGGCAGGCGCGGGAGACGCTGCTGTGGTCCTGCTACGGCTTCTTCGGCCTCAGCCTCATCACGTCGCTGGTGGTGATCACGCTGATCTGGAACCGTCTCGCGCAGCACAAGGTCGGCGCCGCGGGCATGGTCCCGACTCTGTGGATCGTCCTCGGGCCGGTCGGACAGTCGATCACCGCCGTGAACCTCCTCGCATCGAACGCCCCCACCGTTGTCGATGCGAGTACCGCGCATGCCCTGCTGGTCGTGGCGCTGGTGTACGGGTTCGCGATGCTCGGCTTCGCGCTGCTGTGGACCGTCATCGCCCTCGCGATCACCATCCGCACTGCCCGAGAGCACTTGCCGTTCAGCCTGACCTGGTGGTCCTTCACGTTCCCCGTCGGGACCTGCGTCACCGGCCTGAACGGCCTGGCCCTGCACTCCGGACTCACCGTCGTCGCCGTCCTCGCAGTTGTCTACTACGTCGGCCTCGTCGCCGCGTGGATCACCGTTGCCGTCCGCACCTTCCACGGCTCCGTCATCCGAGGCACCCTCCTGGCACCGCCACAGCCGGCGTGAGCTCCGCCGAGGAGCTCGCGGACGAGCTCGCGGACGTTCGATCGCTGAACGCCCTCGCCGAGACATGGCGCACCGCACCGGACGGCTCGCGACGGTTCGTCCCGAGCTTCGACCCACGATCCGGCGGCACATCAAGCCGCGTGCTGGTCCTCATGCAGTCGCCCGGCCCGCAGACCATTGCCGCCGCGCACTCGGCGGTCTGCAGCGAGGACAACCCGGGCCCGACCGCGGCCGCGTTCCGCGCAGCCCGCATCGAGTCCGGACTCGCACGCAACGAGTACCTCCGCTGGAACCTCATCCCCTGGGAAGTCCCCGGCCGCGTACGACCTGCGGACATCGACGAGGGGCGACGCGCCCTCGGAGCTTTGCTCGAGGCGCTCCCCGTGCTCGACGCCATCGTCACTTACGGGACCGTTGCCCTTGACGGAGTCATGCGGCATCTCACCCTGGACGAGCACCCCAGACTCATACCCGTCATCGCGGCGCCACACCCCTCTCCCGCCAACGGCCGCCACCGCGCGGAACAACAACGACGTTCCGTGCAAGCACTCCAGCTTGCCGCACTGAAGCGACCGGTGTAGCGAATACGAACGATTCCGCTACAACCGTCCGTTCCGACGGAACGCCAGGGTGTGTGAGCAGCCCAGTCATCTGAGTGTGAGCAGCTTCGCTCTGTGTCGTCGTTTTCGCTGCGGTCGGTGTCGGGTTAGGTGGTGCCGATGACGAGGGTGCTGCGGGCGGCTTCGACGACGTCGTTGGTGATGACGTCGAGCTCGTTGATCTTCAGGACGCGTTGGATCTGTGGGAGTAGGCGTTCGAGGAGTCGGAAGTTGCCGCGGGTGATGCGTTCGACGGCGGCGATGGCTTGGGCGTCGGTGAAGTCGTCGGGGTCGAGCGTCTTGCCGAGCTTGCGCCATTGACGTTCGAGAACGAAGAGCAGCTCGTCGTGGCCGAGCGGACGGTACTGGTGGGCGAATCCGAGGCGGCTGTAGAGCTGCGGGTAGTGGCTGAACTGCTTCTCGATGCCGGGCATGCCGATGAGGATCATCGCGATGCCGGTGCGGTCGTACTGGTCACGGAGCCACTCGACGGCGTTGCCGGTGAGGCGTTCGGACTCGTCGATGATGATCAGCTCGAGCAGCGACGGGTTGGGGCCGTGTGCGTGGTCGAAGTGGCGGCCGTGGAGGATGAGGTGTTCCTCGATGCAGTGTTCGGTGCGGAGCATGTCGTGCCGGAGGTCGTCCTGCAGGGCGCGCATCGTGGCGGAGACCTCGGGCGTGTAGAAGACGGTGCGGGCACGGTGTGCGGCGGCGTAGATCTTGGTGTCGTCTTCACTGCGTGCGGCCCATCTGGCGATGAACGGGCCGATGCTGTCCCAGTGGGCGTAGCGGCGTGCGGAAAGGGTCTTACCGACGCCAGCGGGGCCGAAGCAGACGCCGATGGTGTTCTGCTTCCGGACGGCGTCGGCGAACTCCGTGAACCGGCGGTGTTCCTTCGTGATGATGAACTGGTTCGTCATGACCGGTCCTCCTCGTAGGTCTTCAGTCGCGGTTGATCCGGTGCGGGTGCTGGTGGGGTGTGATCATCGGGTGTGGGGCGGACGATCGCGATGCGTTCGCGGATCTGCCCGCGCAGCGCTCTGCGTTGCGCGTTCCGGGCGGCTTGGATCTGTTTGAGGCTGATCGTCTCGGTCTGGTGCTGGGTGCTGATGGCGGTGCAGAGGAACGCGTCGCGGTGGAAGACGCGGATCTCGGTGACGTCGCGGGGGTCGTACCGGACGCTGACGGTGCTGCCCACGAAGGGTGCGAGGGTGGTTGCGGTGTAGCGGAGCCCTTCGAAGTGGATGCCGTCTCGTTGCACGACGCGCGTGGTTGGGACGGTGAGCAGGAACCCGTCGAGCTGCTCGAGGGAGTCCGGCAGTCGTGGCAGCCACCCGTGTGCGATCCACGCTTCCAGTGGGCTCTTCCGGAGCTCGCGGTGGGTGCGGGCGTTGTAGCGGCGGATGAACGTGTTGATGGCACTGTCGACGCCGGCGAGATCCAGCGCTGGCGTCGGCGCGGAGGATCTGGGCGCGAGGTGGCCGGGGAGCGTTGGGAGCAGCTCGGTGTTGATGGTGCCGAAGAACCGCTCGATCTTCCCGCGGCCCTGAGGGCGAGCGACCTGGGAGTGGATGATGCGAAGGCGCAGCATGGCGGCTGTGTCGCCGATTCGGTGGCTGGTGAAGTCCGACCCGTGGTCCGTGTAGAGCACGTCTGGGATCCCACAGACGGGCCAGTCCGGCTCCGGCTTGTGCCAGATCGCTTGCCGGAGCGCGAGCGCTGTGTTCGCCGCTGATGGGGCGCCGAGGAACACCATGTACCCGCAGACCGCGCGGGAGTAGTCGTCGAGGACCACCGTCAACCACGGCCGTGCGGGCTTGCCATCCGGCCCAACGATGAGCAAGTCCAGCATCGTGTGGTCCGCCTGCCAGATCGCGTTCGGACGGTCAGCGCGACGTCGGAGCAGTAGCTCGTGCTTGTCCCGGTACGACGCCGGCCCCTCGAGCGCGAGCGTCACCATCCCGGGGTCGAGCCCGTTCACGATCGACCGCACGACGGAGTACGACGGTGCCGGCTGTCTCCGTTCGGCGCAGTGGACGCTGACCTGACGGTGAATCGTGGCGATCGACGGGCGCGGCCTGGTGAGCGCGAGACCCTCGACCAGGCGGACGAGTTCCGGTGCCGTCCGTCGGCCGCCGTGATCGGTACGGGTGCCGTCAGCGAGAGCCGGGTATCCGCCGGTTCGGTAGCGGGCGAGCCAGCGTTGCAGGGTGCGCTCGGCGATGCCCGTGGTGCGGGCGAGGGCGGCGAGCGGGATGGCGTCGTCGACGTGCAGTCGAAGGATCCGCCACCGCTCGCTCGCGTCCATGACTGGCTACATCGTCGGTGAGGGCTTCGGCCGCCTGGCAGCGACCGGTTCGGGGTGGCGGGCGATGGTCCGGTAGATGGTGGTGCGGCTGACGCCGAGGACATCACCGATCTGCGCGACGGTCATGTCCTGCTGCTCGTAGAGCCGGCGCGCCGTACGCACCTGGTCCGCCGAGAGGCGGGACGGCCGGCCGCCGGTGCGGCCGCGGGCACGGGCGGCGGCGAGGCCGGCGTTGGTGCGTTCCTTGATGAGGTCCCGTTCGAACTCCGCCAGCGCGGCGAAGACGTGGAACACGAGGCGGCCACCGGGTGAGGTGGTGTCGATGGTCTCCTGCAAAGACCGGAATCCGATCCCGCGCTCGGCGAGGCCCTGCAGCTGGTCGATGAGGTGTCGGATGGATCGACCAAGCCGGTCGAGTCGCCAGACGACGAGGGTGTCCCCGGGGCGGAGCTGGTCGAGGAGTTTGTCGAGCTCGGGTCGGTGTTGGAGCGAGCCGGACATGGTGTCGACGAACACGCGGTAGCAGCCGGCGGCGTTGAGCGCGTCAATCTGCAGCGACGCGTCCTGGTCGGTGGTGGACACGCGCGCGTACCCGAGGAGGTGACCCATGGGAAGAACGTAGCGAAACTCGACTGGCGTGGGTAGTACCGGGGCGTAGATTCTGGGACTGAGTTTCGCTACAAGACACGCCGCTGCGACGGATGCCTCACGGCGACTTCTTTCTGTTGTAGCGGAATCGGAGGTTTGTGGTACGTCTTTAGGACAGAGCTCTCCCCGCAGACTCGGCAGGCGCAATTTTTACTTCCGGCGGTTGAAGACCCGCGCGATTGCGTTGAGGATCTTCACGACCCGCTTGGTGCGCTTGTGGCTGGATACGGTCCAGACGAACAGGACGCATGCGATCAGCGTGGGTGCGTTGGCGCCGGAGTTCGCCGCCATCTCGATGACGGTGTCCGTCGTGAGCATGGCTGTCCTCCTTGAGGGGTTGGCCGAGCCCGGCCAGACCCGCGCGGGTTGCGCGGGGGTTCGTGGTGTCGGTGCGTGTCGACAGGGTCGTGCGCTTTATGCCTCTGGCCGGATGGGTCGCAGCTTCGTCATTCAGCGGTGGTGGTTGCACGACGCAGGGTGCGTGGCGTCTTCTGGGCATGAAAAAAGCCGGGCCCTGGGGGTCCGGCTGTTTACTCAGTTCTGCTGCGTGTTGGCGAACGTATCGCGGTTGGTCGCCATCCGGGGAAGAGACGCACTTCACCCGAGGCAGCTCCAGTGTACGGCTTGGAGTGGACATGAGAAAAGCCGACCCGCTATCGATCGGCCTTTTTGGGCGCACACGCTCGTGCCGTCGAGCTCCGCGAGGGCCGCGTCGATCTGCCCGATCGCGATCCAGGATCGGCCGGTGAGGAGCCCCGCGATCTCAGTGTCGATCATGTGCAGTGCTTGGGTGACGTCGCGGCCGCCGAACGCGGTGCCGCCGTCGCGGAGTTCACGGGCTTCGTGCGCGCCGGTGGATGCTCCGGCGGGGGCGTCGCCGGTGACGGTGCGGCCGTCTTCGAGCTCGAGGGACACGCGGACGGTTGGGTAGCCGCGGGAGTCGAGGATGCGGCTGCCATGCACCGACTCGATACCGACCGGGTGGTTGTGGTGGGTGACGTACTCACCCTGCGGTGTGCCGTGGTGGTGGGTGCCGCTGATGTAGTCGTTCATGGTGACGCTCCTTCGTTCGGGTCGTGCGTCGAGTAGTGCTGGTGTGGGCTGGGCCGCGGGGAGGCGGAGGGACGACCTCCTGGCGATCACTGGGCGCCAGTTGCCTCCCCGCGGCGGTCTGTGAGGCGCCGCGGTCAGGGGTGCCGGGTGTGCGCTTCTTGCGCGGTGCGGATGACTGCTTCCGCGGCGGCACGGTCGGCCCACCCGTTGGTGGTGACGTGCTTGCCGTGCTCGATCTCCTTGTAGTGGGAGAAGAAGTGCTCGATCTCGGCCCGGGTGTGCTCGGGAACGTCGACAACGTCCTGCACGTGGTCGAACCGGTTGTCGCCGTTGGGGACGGTGAGGATCTTGTCGTCGCCGTTCTCGTCGACCATGCGCAGCATCCCGACCGGACGGACGTCGATGACGACGCCGGGGAACGTGGGACGGGGCAGGAGCACGAGCGCGTCCAGTGGATCGCCGTCCGCGCCGAGGGTGTCGTCGATCGAGCCGTAGTCCTGCGGGAACACCATGCTGGTGAACACGGCCCGGTCCAACCGGATGCGACCGGTGGTCTGGTCGACTTCGTACTTGTTGCCGCTGCCGCGGGGAATCTCGATCGTGACGCCGAAGTGCATCAGGGCCTCCGATTCGGGAGTTGGTGTGGTCATAGGGCACCGCCGAGGAGAATTCCGGCGATCGCTGCGGCGACGGAGACGACGAGCATCCCGAGACCGTTGAGGGCGGCGGCGTTGATCCGGCCGCTGCGGGCGAGGCGAACGGTTTCGAAGCTGGCGGTGCTGAACGTGGTGTACCCGCCCATCACCCCGGTGCCAAGGACCGCAACCGGCACCGCACCGAGGTGGGTGACGGCGCCGACGATGATGCCGAGCAGCAGCGACCCGGTGATGTTGATCGTCAACGTCCCGACCGGGAGCCGGAACTGCCGACCCGTGTTGATGAGCCCGTCGAGAAGGAACCGGCCGGCGGCACCGGCACCACCACCGAACGCGACGGCGAGGACCAAGAGCGGACTCATGCGCGCACCTCCCGGGGGCGGATCCAGGACGCGACGACGAGCCCGCAGGCGGTCGCGATCGCACCGGACAGGATGGTCAGAAGTGCGTACCCAGTGCCCGCAAGGCCATGCCCGTTAAAGAACAGCGCGGAGGTGGACTCGGCGAGGGTGCTGTAGGTGGTGAACCCGCCGAGGGCCCCTGTGCCTAGGAGGAGCCGCAGGATGCGGCGGCGGCCCTGGTCGGGTCCGCGGTGCGCGAGCGCTTCCAGGAGCAGACCGAGCAGCAGCGCGCCGGCGATGTTGATCCAGAAGATCGACCAGCTCACCCCACCATCCGCTGGCAGGAGGCTGCTGATGACGTCGCGGAGCGCGGTGCCGACGGCACCGCCAACGGCGACGAGGCCGAGGTAGCGCCAGCGCAGGTGCACGGGCCGCGTGACCGGTCGCGGGTCGGAGACATCGACGTCGGGGTCGGGTGGGAGCAGATCATCGGGCATCGGGGTGTCCGTTCGGGTGGTCATGTTCCGCCTTCTGCCGCGACGAGCGCCGCGGCGTGGTGTGATGCAGGGTCGAGGTACTTCCCGCCCCGCGGCTGCAACGAACCGGCGCCGTTCGGCCGGTACAGCAAGGGCTGCCCGGTGGGCAGGTTCAGCTCCGCCAGCTCCGCATCCGACAGGTCATCTATGCAGGCGCAGAGCGCCCGCAGCGAGTTCCCGTGCGCGACGACCAACACCATCCGCCCCGCAGCCACCGCAGGAAAAAGCCGGTCGTGCAGCACCGGACGGATGCGGGTGATGACGTCGGAGAGTGCTTCCGTCCGCCGGACCGCCGCCCGGCCAAGGCCCCGCAGGGCTGGGCTCCGCCGAAGGGTGAGCCACTGCCGGAGTGGCATCGGTGCTGGTCGGCCGTCCCGGGAACGGCGCAGTCGCATGTACTCGACTTCACCGAGCGCAGCGCGAGCTGCCGCCTTGGTCATCCCGGTGAGCGCGCCGTAGTTGCGTTCGTTGAACTCCCACACCGCGGTAGTCGGGATATCCCGGCCGAGGACGTCACTGACGAGGTCCGCTGTGTGCACGGCCCGCTGCAACGTCGACGTGAGGATCAGGTCCGGGATCACGTGGTGCGCGGCGAGAAGCCGGCCGGCTTGTCGGGCCTGCTCCTCGCCGCGGGAGGTGAGCGGTACGTCGACCAGGCCGGTGAAGGTCCCGGCCTGGTTCGTGGTGCTCTCACCGTGCCGAAGGAGCACCAGTGCGCCACTCACGACGCATCCCACGGAAGCGGGTCATCGAACCCCACCGGGTCCACGGGGACCACGAGAACGGGACGGTGCTGCTGATGCGCAAGCCGCGCCGCGACCAACCCGTTGAAGAACTCCGTGATCCGCCGCCGACCGGTCTGGGTACCGACCACGATCATCAACGCGTCGTGCTCTTCGGCGACCGCGGCCAGTGCGCGCCCGGGATCGCCGACCTTCGTCAGCACCGTGACTTCGGCTGAATGGACAGCGGCGATCTGGTCGATGACTGCCCGATCCGCGTCAGGAAGATCCGTCGGCCTGGCGTCCGCCGAGTCTGGATCGATCGGTTCGATGATCTCGGACCCGTCCGCTCGGTTCCCGGCTGACAGGAGCGCCGGGTCGACGGTCACGCATACGAGAGGAACAGAGAAGCGTTCCGCGATCTGCGCTGCGACCGTGACGACGTCGCGTACCTGACCAGCCTGCACGCCGACGACGACCGGGCCGTCCGATGCTGCTTGTCCCATGTCGTCTCCCTACCTCAGGCGCGCACAAGCGCGACCAGCTGAGATAGGGACTGTTGTCGACGAGTGTCGAGGTTGGGTTCGGCAAGCCCCACTGCCGGGTCCGAAGACTCCACCAGTATGCACCAGCGAGCGGCGGCGCGTACGTATCTTCTTCGCCGTCAGGTGTCGCGATGCCGAGAAAGCGAGCTCAGTGTCTGTGTTTCGTTTCTGTATCAGTCGCCGCACAGCTCCGGCGGAACGGCGAGGGTTGTGGGATGCCCGTGTTTCGAGTCAGCCAGTCAGGACGCGTCGTTGCCATCGAGGCGCCGACCGTCATGGAGGCGACCGCGCGGGCCGTTGTCATGCGTGGGTTCCACCGCGACTCGTCACTGGCCGTCGAACCGCTCCCGCCAGGCGCCGCACTCCAAGAAACACGCACGCCTCTGCCTGACCTCACTCGTGCTGCTGCCCGAGAGCTCGAACGGGTGCAGCAGCTCCCCCCAGTTCAACACGTGGTGGGACGTGAGGCTACGGCCCGGACCGCCGCAGTGGTGCAGCTGATGGTGGCGTTCGCCGCATTGTCCGCACTCCTCGTCGCGGTGCTCACCGGCGGTGGATGGGTGATCGTCGCTCGGGCAGCGCACCCGGGACCCCTTGGAGACTGCCTACGCATCGGGCTGTGCACGGCGACTCCGCTGAGCACGGTGGAAGCCCGAACTGGTATCACTCTGCCGCAGGGTACGGAACGGCTACGGTCATCGGCGTCTCGGAACGGCCGATTCGTGTCCGCGCTCGTTCGCCTGCCCGCGGGTGCTGACCGGCCCAGCGCCCCGAAGGGGTCTATTCCAGCGCTCACCGGGAGGGCGACGGATGCGTTGCAGAGCACCGGGGCAACGAATCTGTCCGGGTGGGAGGACGGTGCCGTTGGGCTCTTCGTCGGGCAAGCGAACGATCGGATCGTCGTGTTCCTCCGCTACGACGATTCGACTCCGCCCACAGAGAGCGCCCCACCGGCCGCAGCTCCGCAGGCTCTGATCGATGGGTATCCGCAACTACATCCGGTAGGGAGTGGAGCATGACGGAGCTGCAGACAATGCGTGCCGTCGTGACGACCGGTATTGGTGGTCCCGAGATGGTGCAGGTCACGCAGGTCCCGGTTCCTCCTGTCGGGTCGGAGGAAGTGCTGATCCGTGTCAGCGCAGCGGGAGTGAACAACACGGACATCAATACGCGGCTCGGTTGGTACAGCCGTGATGT
Organism: Microbacteriaceae bacterium PS02332; assembly: GCA_029959645.1. Taxonomy (GTDB): domain Bacteria; phylum Actinomycetota; class Actinomycetes; order Actinomycetales; family Microbacteriaceae; genus Curtobacterium. Next base: position 27,538 of record JASCOJ010000006.1, read on the forward strand.
CCGCAGCGGCACCGCGGATGCGCATCCGATCAGCGCGAAGCAGCCAGGTGGGTACAACGGAGCGACGGTCTTCCCACTGATCCAAGGCGCCGATGGCTGCGGCACTGTCGTAGCCGTCGGCGCTGGTGTGGCGCCGACCTTGCAGGGGCGCCGCGTTCTCGTGCGCTCGTGCATGCTGACCCAACGCCGGAATGGGGTACCGCTGTGGTTTGGGTCGGACCGCGACGGTGCGTTCGCGGAGTACACGGTCGTACCCGCCGCCGAAACGTTCCCCGTTGATTCCAATTGGACAGACGTGGAGCTGGCATCGATCCCGTGTTCTTCGGGCACGGCGGAGAACATGGTCGAACGCACCGGCATCGGACGGGGCAGCAGGGTCCTCGTCACGGGCGCTGCGGGCGGTGTGGGGTCAGCCGCGGTCCAGCTTGCGCTTCGTCGTGGCGCTGACGTGGTGGCTGTCGCCAGTGCATCGAAGCATGCACCGCTGCGTGATCTCGGCGTCACCGACGTCATCGATCGGGACGCCGACCTCATCGAAGCGCTCGGGGACCTGCGCGTCGACGTCGTCATCGACAACGTCGCTGGTCCCGGATTCAGTTCGGTGCTCGAAGCGCTCGTCTCCGGCGGCACCTATGTCACATCCGGAGCGATCGCGGGGCCGATCGTCGAGCTGGACCTGCGCCGCCTCTACCTTCGAGACATCCGCCTCGTCGGCACAACGTCCTGGGCCGACGATGTGTTTCCCCAGGTCATCTCAGCAATCGAGCATGACGAACTCCGACCGCTGGTCGCCGAAACGTTCCCGCTCGACCAGATCGCCGACGCACAACGCGCGTTCCAACGTCCGGGCCGGTTCGGCAACATCGTGCTCACCGTCCGACACCACCACCCGTGATTGGCAACGTGTGACACTGCTGTGATGAGTGTGCAGGTGGTCGTCATGGTCGCCCGGATCGGCGACTCGCAGGAGAACGCCGTCCCGCTCACCTGCGTCGATCGTGATGTCGACACCGCTGCCGCCGCTGTCTCAAGGCAGCTACCACCCGGCTGGCAGGTGCTCCCCAGCGCGACAGGGTCGAGTGCACAGCAGCGCGAACGCGACGCGCGAATCGCGGCGCTCACTCATGCCGCCGCCGTCGGCGTGATGGCCGCTGCCCTCGACATACCTGGAGCTCCGCCGTGGCACCGTGCCGGATCCGACGGCGACGGCGACTGCGCTTATTCGACTGAGCAGCTGGCGTCGACCTCACGATGATTCGGGTTCATCATCAGGTCGACGTGAGCCCTCCACGGCGGCTGTCGCGTGGGAGTGTGGTGCCTCGATGCACGATCAGTGTTAGACGGCTCCTGAGGTGCCAAGGAGCGAGCCGATGATGAAGGTCGCTGCGAGGGCGAGTGCGCCGCCGATGAGGACACGGATTGTGGCGCGGGGGATGGAGCCGCCGCCGATCTTCGCGCCGGTCGCGCCGGTGAGGGCGAGTGCGATCAGGACCACGATGAACGTGACCGGCACCCGGATGCTCTCCGGCGGTAGCAGGATCGCCAGCAGCGGCAGGATCGCACCGACCGCGAACGCCCCTGCGGATGCGAACGCGGCATGCCATGGACTGACGACCGCGTCCTCGTCGATGCCGAGTTCCGTAGACAGGTGCGCTGCCAACGGGTCGCGTTCGGTGAGTTCGGCAGCCACCTGCGCGGCGGTCGAACGCTGCAAGCCGCGCTGCTGCCAGAGCTGCGTGAGTTCCTCGAGTTCCGTTTCCGGGTCGTCACGCAGCTCGGTGCGTTCCTTCTCGATAAGCGCACGTTGGCTGTCGCTCTGGCTACTGACCGACACGTACTCGCCGAGCGCCATCGAGATCGCACCACCAACCAGGGCAGCAACACCAGCCGTTGCGATCGCGGCGCCGGACGTCGACGCGCCAGCAACGCCGACCACGATCGACGCAGTCGATACGATCCCGTCATTCGCGCCGAGGACACCGGCGCGCAACCAGTTCAGACGGGACGACAGATCCCCGACGTGTGCTTCGCCGACATGCGGCTCGGAAGGGCTCATGACCACCAGCGAACCAGGCCCGGACTGGGCCGTTCACGTGAGAACTCGTACGAAGCCATTTCACGTCACACCGGCGGGGGTATGGCCGTTCCGCGAGGCGTCCGGTTGAGTAAGCACAGTTGCCGACGTGACGTTCGGCACGTCCGATGACCGTGAAAGGCCACCATGGACTGGCAGTTCGGCGGGATCCCGCTGCATCCCCTCTTCGTCCACCTCACCTCCGTCGCGGTTCCCGTCGCAGCACTCACCGCAATCATCGTCGCTGTGTGGCCGCGGGCGCGCCGTTGGCTCGCTGTCGGAGCGCCCATCATCGGCCTGGTCGCGCTGGCGTCCGTGCCGTTGGCGACGCAGTCAGGTGAGTGGTTGGAGCACCGGGAGAAGGAGACTGCGCTCCTAGAACGACACACGGAACTCGCTGACGGGATGCTCCCGTGGTCGGTCGCCGTGTTTGCGTTTCTGGTGCTCTGGTGGGCGTGGCACCGGTACGGCACCGACCGCATCGCCGGTCGTGGCGCCGTCCGCGCGATCAACATCATCGGGCCGGTGCTGCTGATCGTCGTTGGGGTCGTCTCGATGATCGAGGTCATCATCATCGGCCACGCCGGAGCAACATCGGTCTGGACGGACTGATCCTCCAGCTCAATCCCGGCGCGCCAGCGTCACGCGTGATCGTCCGGCTGGTGCGAACCAGGGGCTGCCATGGGCGTCTCTGGTTCGAAGCCGTCGCGCAGCCACGCGAGCGCATCCGTGTCTGATTCGAAACCGACCTGCAGGAACATCGGACCAGCGTCCCTCCCTACCCCTGGGCGTCCGTGCGGTTCCGATCACACCACAGTGCCAATCCTCACCGTCAGCGGGGCCCGTTGACCTCAGCCAGAGCTAGTCAGGCTAGGACCCGAACCGGCTGCGAACCGTCCGGCGATGATGCTTCCGCGCGAGTTGGCTACTCGGGGCGCGGCCCTCTCATCGCAGAGAGTGGTCCGCGGGCTGCGGCTTGGCGCTCTTGCCTGCTGCATCGATGAGCAGGCCAGAACCGTCATTCAGTCGTCGCGATCGCCGAACGGCGAGGAGAACGATGACGAGTCCGACGAGTGCGGACGTGATCGCGGCAATGGTGTTGAACTTCATGCCCGCAAGGACCAACTCGGTGGGGTCGAGGCGCTGAGTCTCGAGGTACGCGCGCCCGGCGCCGTACCAGAGGAAGTACAGCCCGATCGGAACACCCCGCGGCAGTCGAAAGCGCTTGCCAAGCAGCAGAATCAGCGCACCGCCGGCTGCGTCCCAGAGCAGCTCGTAGAGGAAGAGTGGCTGGAACAGGGTGTCGGCGGGTAGTCCTGCGGGGAACGCTGGGCTGCTGGTGTGGATCTGCAGTCCCCAGGGCAGGGTGGTGCGGTCGCCGAAGAGTTCCTGGTTGAAGTAGTTGCCGAGACGGCCGAACGCTTGCGCGAAGAGCATCCCTGGCGCGAGCGCGTCGACGAGGGCAACGAACGGGGTGTTCGTGCGGCGGCAGCCGATCCAGACGCCGAGGACGCCGGCGAGGATGCTGCCGTAAATCGCAAGTCCGCCCTCCCAGATCGCGATCACGTTCCACAGGTTCGCGCCGGGGAAGAAGTAGTCCCCGGGGTGGGTGAACACGTGGTAAAGCCGCCCGCCGACGAGCGCGATCGGGACGGCCCAGATCGCGATGTCGATCACGGTGCCGCCGTTGATGCCGACGGCTCGGAGTCGGGCTGTGGTGACCCAGGAGGCGATGACGACGCCCACGAGGATGCACAGTGCGTAGTAGTGCACCTCGAACGGTCCGATCGCGAACCCGTTAACGGGTGGGCTCGGAATGCCAGCAGCCAGGATCACAGCACCTCCGTTCCGGCGCACCCAGTCAGTTGCAGGGCTAACCAGCCCTCGGCGCACCACCGTCCAGTCTGTCGTGCTGCGCGCCGGCACACGATTCGACACCGTACGGCAGCAACCACGCCTCGACGGCAGACCGGCGACGAAGCGCTCCGCACACGACAGAACCCCTCAGCCCTGACGCCGTTGCGGGTCAGAGCTGAGGGGCTGCCTGGTACCGGATGCTGAATGTCGGGTGCGCCTACCGTTCCGCTCCGGCGTTGGCGTGCTGTTGCATGCGGGCGTAGCCGAGGTAGCTGCCATCGACCTCGATGACCGGGAATCCTGCACGGCGCAGCGCCTGCGCGGCGACGATGTTGCGGGCGCCGCTCTGGCAGTAGCTGACGATCGTGCGGTCCCTCGGGAGCCGGCTGGTTTCCCAAAGCACACGGCCCGCGCCGATGCGCGTGGCGCCGGGGATGTGGCCGGCGTGGTACTCGCTCATCTCCCGCACATCGAGGAGGAACGGTTCGTCGAGGTCCGCGATCTGGTCCGGTGCAATCGTCTCGGATGGTGCTGTCTCGATGCCGTCGAGGGAGGTGAAGTAGCCGGCGGTGGTGTCGATGCCGACGCGGATCAGGTGGTCCCGCACGTGCTCAGCCTGCTCGTGGTCCTCCACGAGCAGCAGGAGTGGCCGCTGCTCGCGTTCGGGGTCGATCGCCCATGCACCCCAGGCGGCCGTCTTGCCGGTTGCGGGGATCGCGAGAGCGCCGGGCACGGTGCCGGCCCGAACATCCGCAGCGGCACGCGTGTCAACCAGGACCGCGTCGCCATCGGCGGCACGGGCGGCAGCATCCTGCGCGGTGACGGCTTCGAGGTTCGGGAGCGGGCCGAGGACAGCGGGGCCGTCGCGGTTCTCGCGCTTCATGCGGGCGAAGTAGGCGTGCGCGTCGGGCTGGCCGTCGAGGAGTTCCCGGACGAACCCGTCGCGGTCGTCGGCGGCAAGGTAGGGACCCCACCACGTGTAGAGGCGTTCGTAGCCGACAGTGGTTGACGCAATCGCCCCGAGCGCCTTCCCGCAGGCGCTCCCAGCGCCGTGCGCGGGGTGGATCTGCACGTGGTCCGGTAGCGCCAGCAACACGTTCTTGAGGCTGTCGAAGAGGTCCTGCGCCCCCTGGAAGCGGGTGTCCTTACCGCCTGCTGCTTCGTCGAGAAGGTCCGGTCGGCCGAGGTCGCCGACGAAGACGAAGTCGCCGGAGAGGAGGTAGCCCGGGTCATCGGTGAGTGCACCGTCGGTGACGAGAAACACCAGGTGCTCGGGAGTGTGGCCGGGCGTGTGCCGAGCGGCGAGCCGGATGTTACCGACCTGGATGACGTCGCCGTCGAACAGTCGGGTCGCATCGAACCCGTACTGCCAGTCGACGCCGCCCTCCCCCGACACGTACGCCTCGGCGCCGGTGACGTGGGCGAGCTCGCGGGTGCCGGAGAGGTAGTCGGCGTGGATGTGGGTCTCGGTGACCGCGACGATCCGCATGCCGTTCTTCGCGGCGGTGTCGAGGTAGACCTGCACCTCGCGGCGCGGGTCCACGACCACCGCTTCTCCAGTGGCCTGACATCCGATGAGGTAGCTCGCCTGCGCGAGGTCCTCGTCGTAGAAGCGTTCCAGCAGCATGACTTCCCCTTTCGATCGGAACCAATCAGACGATACCCCCAGGGGTATCATGTTGTCCACCCTGTCGAGATAAGGCGCTCGACGACCGGCTGCACGCGGGAGTCTTGCCTGATGATACCCCTAGGGGTATCTTGGCGAGCGGAAAGGAGCCGTGATGTGCTTTCGAGTGACCTGCGACGAGTGCGGGAAAGAGACGTGGGGTGGCTGCGGCCAGCACGTCGAGGACGCCCTGTGGGACGTCCCGGCGGCGCAGCGCTGCCCGGGCCACGATGAGGAGGTCGCAGCGTGAGCGTGCAGGCGGTGACCGCGGCGACGTTGCAGCCGGTGATCGAGGGCGGCGGCATCGTGCTGGTCGACTTCTGGGCCTCGTGGTGCGGGCCCTGCAAGATGTTCGCGCCGATCTTCGAGCAGGCATCCCAGACGCACGCGGACGTAACCTTCTGCAAGGTCGACACGGAGGCTGAGCAGGATCTCGCTGCAGCGGCGGGGATCACAGCGATCCCGACACTGATGGCGTTCCGTGATGGGCAACTGGTGTTCCGGCAAGCCGGCGCACTGCCCGCGCCGGCGCTCGAGGACCTCATCGCGCAAGTCCGCGCCCTCGAGCCAGCACAGCCGGCGTCCGAGCCCACCGCCTGACCAGACGAGGTGAGCAAACGAGAGGGGCTGGAATCCGATTGCGTCGGATTGCAGCCCCTCTTTTGTGCAGCGGCCCCGGCTTCGCTCAGCTGGGGAAAGCCGGATTGAAGCAGGCGAAGCAGATGGTGCCGGCAGCGGCAATTGAAGCCGCGAAGACCGCGGCGCCAACCGCGAGCGTGATCAGGGATCCGCGGGTGACACCGACGACGTCGCTGTCGTGACGGGAAGAGTTGGACATGGTGCGCTCCTGATCTGATGAAGGTCGCCGCACTGGCGGTCCGGCGTTGATGGTCCGGCGTGCGTTACTGGCGGGCGGTGTCAGAACGCGGTCATGATGCGGCGGCGATCGCGGTGATGGGCTGGGTGCTGGTCGCGGCGCCGAGGATGCGTGCGGCAACGCGCCCGTCCTGGTCCAGGATCACCGTGGTGGGGGTCGCGTTCGCTGTGATCGAGCGCTGCAAGGCGGTCCGGACCGGCGCGTCCCGTGCATCGAGGACATTCGGGTACGGGACGTCGTGCTGGGCCACGAACCGCCGGGCGGGAACGCCGCCGCGTCGATGGTTCCTCACCCACCTCCGGGGCGGAGAACATGACCGGTGCGCCCCGCTCCGGAACAGGGATCCGGGTCATCACCTGATGCTGCCCCAACGCCTCGGCGCCAGCGCCGGCGCCGGCGCCGTACTGCACGGCAAGCTCATCGCTTGGAGCGCATCCCGCGGGCAACCCGACCGCCGTGAGCAGGGCCGCTCCGGGGATGATGCGACGGCCCATGCTCACCATGTCAGCACGGTGCGGACGACGGTGAGGACGGCGATCGCGAGGACGAGAGCTGCGAACACCCGTTGCAGGGCCTTACCGCTGATGCGGGCAGCGAAGCGTGCCGCGATCAGGGAAGCTGCGAACGCGGGGACGGCGAACGCGATCGTCAGGGGCCAGTCCACAAATCCTGACCCGGCGTGCGCGGCGACGCCGCCGATGGAGTTGACGATCGTGATCACCAGGGAGGTGCCGATTGCGGCACCAATCGGCAGGTTCAGCAGCAGCACCAGCGCCGGCACGATGATGAAGCCGCCGCCGACACCGAGCAGTCCCGTGAGGAACCCGACCCCGACGCCGACCAGGAGCCCCCGCCACACCCACCGACCCCTCGCGAGGAGCTCGCCCGATGCGGTCGGGCGGGGCCGGAGCATCTGGACGCCCGCGGCGATCATCAACGCCGCGAACGCGAGGAGCACCACGTGTTGCGGCAGCGCCGCGTTCACCGCGGTACCGAGAAACGCTGCCGGGATCCCGACAGCACCGACCGTCGCAGCAATTCGCCACTTGATACCGTGCCGCAGCCTCGGGAGGACAGCTGCGACGGAGGAGCTCGCCGCCATCACCAGCGACGTGGACATCGCTTCCGTGACCGGCACCCCGATCACGTACACCAGCGCCGGGACGGCGATGATCGCGCCACCCGCACCGACCAGGCCGAGGACCGCGCCCACGAAGAGCCCGAACGCGGCGACACCGATCAGCATCAGATCCGCACGTACGCAGCGCCAGCCCACTGCTGCTGCGTCAAGTACGTCACCGCCGCCGGCACCGTCCCCACATCAGGCAATAGCGCCTCAGCTGCGACACCGACACGCTCCATGCTGTTCGCACACGCCAACACGTCGACACCGGACCCAGCGATCGTGGTCAGCAGATCATCCAGATGCGCACTATCCGTCACCAGCCCGCGAACCGCGCCGCCCTGCACGATGACCTGCACGCTCGTGTCTGATCCGAGGCTTTGCACTGCGCGCCGGGCGACTCGCAACGCAGCCGTGAGGACACCCGGCTCCTCCGCGAACGCGTGAATCAGGAGCTGATGCCGGTGCTCCATCAGTGCTCGACCGGCTTCCCCGCCGCAACCCACGCCGACGTCCCACCGACCACGTTGACCGCCTCAACACCCGCTGCCCACAGCACTTCCGTGGCTTGCGCGCTGCGCCGACCGCTCTGACAGATCACGTGCACCGGCCCGGCCGTGCGCAGCTCGTCAGCGCGCTCCCACACACTCGCCAACGGCACGTTCCGCGCGCCAGGAACATGCCCTGTGGCGTACTCATCCGGCTCCCGCACATCGAGGACCGTCCGGTCCACGAGGACGTCGAGGTCATCGACCGACACCTCCGGGATCGCCATGATCAGGCCTTCCCGAACAGGCGGGAGAAGAACCCGCCCGAAGACGGTTCGTTCTGGTGCCCCTGGCATCGCTGCGACTTTGGAACACCTCGCATCACCTGGTCCACGTGCTGGCCGCAACCGGCCCACGACGCCTTCCCGCACTTCTTGCACGTCACTGCACGACACATGGTCGACTCCTTCTGCTCGGGCCCCGCGGGGCACACCGATGAGGCTCGCGACCAGCAGGCGGCCGCGAGCGGATTAGGTACTAATCCAGGCGGGGTCGATGAACGACCGGCCTGAATGGTCAGGCGAGGGTCATGAAGAGCTTCTCGAGCTCCGCCACCGTCATCGGGTCGGACTCGTCCTGCTCATCAGTGACGCACTTCTGCATCGCAGTCGAGATGATCTGGAATCCGGCACGATCAAGCGCACTGGACACGGCTGCGAGCTGGATCACCACGTCACGGCACTTGCCGCCGTTCTCGATGGCGTCGATCACCGCGTTCAACTGCCCACGCGCACGGCGCAGACGATTCAAGACCGGCTTCTGGGTGGCATCCACAGCAACGCTCATCGGAAGTTCCTCTCGCTCAACACCTTTAGGATACCCCCGGAGGTATCGCTGTGACAAGTTGTCGAACCTGGGAAGCCAAGCGCAGGAGAGTGCGGCCGCGTCGCGCCTGGCGTTGGATTGCCATCGCGCTGGCGGTTGTCGCGGCGGGAATATGGGCCAGGCAAGTGGGGACGCCACTTGGTCTGTGGGCTGTTGCAGTCAGCGGCACCCTGGCACTGATCGCGTTGGCGATCCGTCTCACACCGCGATGGGGCAGGCCCGCAGCGTGCCGCCTTCGCGGACCATTCCTGGCAGTCGCACTCGTCCTCATCGCCGCAGCACCCGTCAATGAAAAGGACCCCATCGGCGCACTCCTGCAGGGCCTCGGCGGGGCGGTCAGCGCGCTGCAAGTCATCGCTGCCCTTGCCGGCGGATACATCGCTGTGCTCCTCGTGCGGCGCACGCGTCGCGACGAACGTGCCGGTCACGGGCCAACCTGCTGATCGCTGCCGAAACGACGTCGATTGCCTGCCAGAACGAGATCACGACGCGGAGTGGAGCGAAAACGACGACACCGAACGAAGCTCCTCACCAACGGAGCTCTCCTGACCGAATGAGGGACGGCTTTTTGAACCGGCGGTTACTTCTGTTCCGCGGCGTGCTCGACGTAGTTCTGCGACGATGCGAGCGCGCTCGGGATCCCTGGCCAGCGTGCGGTCGTCGATGACATCGATGACGTGCTGGATCAGTGCGACGACCTGCTTAGACAGGACGACACTGAGCACGCCACCGACGACGGCGATGACGCCAGTCAGGGCAGCGGTACCACCGGATGCCATCAGCATGTCCACCGTGTCGGCGATGGGCATGATGCCTCCTTCGGGGTTGGCCAGATGCGGCCAGAACCCACCCGGCTTCGGGTGGGGGCATGAGAGTGCCGACGCGCAACAAGGTGCGACGGCGGGCAGGAGCGTTGAGCGCTTCCCCCGGATGCCCGAGTCAGATCAGGGCATGAAAAAAGCCGGTCCCGAAAGTGCCGGCCGGAGACAGCCTCGTGCTGTCTTGAGCGTCAGCGTACAGAGCGGATACGACACCGGGGAGATTCCGGGCAGACGCGTGCCGAGCGGGTCTCAGAGTAGCGGAGCGGTCAGGCATGAAAAAAGCCGATCCAGAGGACCGGCTGTGGGCGCGCACTATGAACGCAGGACCATCTTGGCACGACCGGCGGACATTCAGCTAGCCCTTTGCACTGACGAGTGCCGATCTACTACTTCGCCGGAGCTCGTGCTCGCGTCGATGGCGGCCGGGCCCCGGGAGAAGTAGGCGAAGTGCCGCGCTTCTCCCGGGTGCTCCGAGCGCACCTCGTGTCAGAGGACGACGGTCTCGAACTCAAGCAGCTCGGCACCGGTGGCGACCGGGTTACTGCCGCCGTGGTGCGCGCCGGCCTGCCCGGCCCGCCACGCCTGGTAGGCGTCCTCGTCTGCCCAGGTGGAGACAACGAAGTAGCGGCTCTCGCCGTGCACGGGGCGGAGCAGTTGGAAACTCTCGAACCCGGGCTGCTGTTCCACGTCGTGGTTCCGACCGACGAAGCGGGCTTCGAGGTCCGCCCCCTTGCCCTCGGGGACGGTGATCGCGTTGATCTTGACGACGGACATGCTGCTTCCTTTCGTGATGCTCAGTGGTGATGGCTCGTCGGAGTGATCGTGAACGCGTCGACGTTCCCGATCGCTTCGTGCAGGTGCTCGGACGCGTGCTCCGCGACGTGCGACGCCGCGTTGAGGTCGGTGGTGTCGACCTCGATGGTCGCGGAGCCGGTCAGGCGGTGTCCGATCCAGCGGAGTCGGAGGTCCCGCACCGCCTGCACTCCGTCGGCGTGCTCGAGTGCGTGCTCGGCGCGGGAGTAGAGGTCCGGGTCGATGGCGTCCATGAGTCGAGCACCGATGGACTTCACTGTTCCCCACAGCAGCATCAGGATCGAGATCGCGATCAGCAGGCCGATGATGGGATCCGCCAACGGGAAGCCGAGGAGGACACCGACCGCGCCGAGAACGACGGAGAGCGAGGTGAACCCGTCGAGACGAGCGTGGACGCCGTCGGCGACCAGCGCCGCGGAACCGATCTTCTGACCGACTCGGATGCGGTAGATCGCGACGATCTCGTTGCCGGCGAATCCGATCACCCCGGCCGCGACGAGCAGCCATGGGTTCTCGACTGGGCGTGGGTGGATGAACCGGTCGATGGCCTGCCAGCCTGCGACGACGGCGGAGAGCGCGACGACGAACACGATGAACATGCCCGCCAAGTCTTCCGCCCGCCCGTACCCGTAGGTGTAGCGCTTGTTGGCGACGCGGCGCCCGAGGACGAACGCGATCCACAGCGGCACCGCGGTCAGCGCGTCCGCGAAGTTATGGATCGTGTCGGCCAGCAACGCGATCGATCCCGTGAACGCGACGATCACGGCCTGCAGCACGGTGGTGCCGAGCAGGATGAACAGACTGATCTTCAGCGCGCGGACACCAGCGGTACTGGCCTCCATCGCGTCATCGATCGAGTCCGCAGCGTCGTGTGTGTGCGGCACGAACAGGTCGTAGAGGAACCCCTTCACACCACCATGAGGATGACTATGGTCGTGGTCGTGGTCGTGCTCGTGCTCGTGCTCGTGCTCGTGCTCGTGCTCGTGCTCGTGCTCGTGCTCGTGCTCGTGCTCGTGCTCGTGCTCGTGCTCGTGCTCGTGCTCGTAGCTATGGTGCTGATGGGTGTGGTTGCTCACGCGCTTGCCGCCTCAACACGGTGGTGCGGGGCCGCACCGATCGCGTGCTCGGCTTGCTTCACGGCGTCGATGACGAGCTCCGACGCGTGCTCATCGGTCAGCCGGTAGAACACCGTCGTGCCCTCACGACGCGTCGACACGATGCGCGCCAAGCGGAGCTTCGCCAGGTGCTGCGACACCCCGGCCGGGCTCTTGTCCACGACGTCCGCGAGGTGGTTCACGGACATCTCCTCCGCGCTGCGAAGCGCGAGGATGATCTTCACCCGCGTCGCGTCCGCGAGCATCGCGAACACCTCGACCGCCAGCTCGACGTACTCCGACTCCGGGCTAAGCCCGCAGGGCTGCTTATCTACGTGCACACGAAGATAGTAGGCGAAGGAGCGGACTGCGCACCACCGGATGCGCCGGAGAGCAGACGAGCGTCGAGCCCGTCGGGCTCACAGGCCGAGGACTGATGGAGGCTCCGGAACGGGCAATGGCCGCGTCCCCAGTGCGGGGACGCGGCCATTACCGGCTGATGCGTCGATCAGGCGCGTCGGGTGGCACCGGCTCGAGGCAGCACGATGCCAAGGACGATCATCGCGACGGCGAGGATCAGGTGCAGCCAGTTGTCGGCGCTGTTGAGGGGGACGAAGTTCGCGCCGCCCATCATGCCGGCGGTGAACAGGCCGTAGATGAACAGGACGGCGTAGACGATGCCGCCGACCAGGAGATACAGCCGAGCTGCGACGGCGGTGCGGGCGGCGATGAGGCCGACGATGCCGAAGAGCAGGTGCACGATGTTGTGCAGGACGGACACCTGGAACAGGCCGAGGAGCATCGCCATCGAGCCGTGGCCGGCGACGGACATCGAGCCCATGTCCATCGTGAGTCCGGGGATGAAGCCGGCGATGCCGACGATGAGGAACACGACTCCGAAGACGAGGGCGCCCTTCTGAGTCAGGGTGCGGCCGTACCCGGTGCGGGCAGTTGCTGCGGTGCTGGTCATGATGGGGTCTCCTCCGACGGGTGCCGTGATGGCGTGTGCTTCCCAGGTAGTTCGGAGTGAACGTGCATCTGGTTTGCGGCGCGATCCGAACCCCTGCAGAAGGACCCGGTCATTGGGACCTTGGACGACGGCGTGGCCGATACCGCGGCTGATCATCCACCGGTTCACCCGGGTCGTCCCGTTGAACGATCGAAGGGGAAACGCGAGGGAGCTCCATAGCAGCCATTAGTGCGTGGCCTAAGAGCACGCTGAACGCGGCAAGACATTGGGCACAAAACCGATCCAAAGCCCCGCTGTTGGCGCGCGCGAAGAAGGCAGGGTTCAGTCTGCCAACGGTCGACATCCCGCAAGCAGCAACGAGGAGCTTGGCGGCCAAGAGTGTCACAACTGCAAGAGGGGCGGACTGCTGGCGACGGCGACGATGACCAGCGCACCGAGCGTCACGGCGGTGACCGCCTGCAGCTGAACTGCGGCGGGGTGAGGCCGAGGTTCCGTCGGTGCTTGGAAGGCCACTGACACCCAACGGAGTGCGTAGAACAGCGACGCGACCGAGACGGCTGCGGCGATGACCACCAGCCACGGCATCCCGCCCTGCCAAGTAGCAGTAAACACGGCGAGCTTGCCGACGAAGACGGCGGTTGGCGGTGTCCCGACAAGGCTCAGCAGGCCAACGAGGACGACACTGGTGATGACGGGATGTTCCCGCGCCGCTCCGCGCCAGGAGGGGATTGTCGTGCGGCCCGGAAGCGCGGCTATCGCGGCGAACAGGGCGAGGTTGGTCACGGCGTAGAACACCAGGTACATCAGCAGGGCGGCGCGCGCCGACGGTTCGGCGCCAATGACGGCGACGGGCATCAGCAGGAACCCGACCTGGCCAACCGTGGACCAGCCGAGGAGTCGCGGGGCGCTGCGTTGCCAGAATGCCGCGAGGGTGCCGAGGATCATGCTCGCGGCGGCGAGCACACCGACCAGCAGCGGCGCGTTCACGGTGCCGGGTATGACGTCGACGACGCGTGCCAGTGCGATCAGCGCCCCGAGCTTCGGGACGGTGGTGATGAACGCGGCAATGCCGATACCGGCGCCCTCGGCAGCATCCGGAACCCAGAAATGTCCCGGGACCGCTCCGGCTTTGAATAGCAGGCCGGCGAGGACCCCGATGAATCCGAGCGCGATCGCTGCCGCCGGCACGTGTGGCAGCGCCTGTTGGAGCTCAGGGTAGGTGCTGCCGCCGGCGACACCGACGAGGACGGTGATGCCGAAGACCATCACGACGCCGAAGATCGCGCCCAGCAGGTACGTCTTTATGGTCGCTTCGGCTGCGGCCGGGGATCGGGACAGTCCGATCAACGCGTAGAGCGGCACGGTCGCTAGGAGGAACCCGGTGGCGACGATGAGCAGGTCGTTGGCGCCGGCGAGGACGACCGTGCCGAGTGCCGCGAGGAGCAGCAGCGACGCGGTCTCACTCTCCCGAGCCGAGCCACGGAACTCCTGTCGCCCGATGAGCATCACGACCGCGGTCGCCAACGGTACGAGGATCCTGATCGTCGTTGTCGCGTTGTCGAGCGCGTAGCTGTCACTGAAGACGGTCGGTGGTCGGGTGCTCACGGCGGCCGTAGCGGCGCTGCCGCACGCCACGGCGATCGCGAACCAGGTCACGAGCGCCTGCCTGCGTCGGGGCAGGAAGCTGCCGCCGAGGAGCGCGACGATCGCGCCGCCCATCATGATGATCTCCGGCAGGAGCGCGCCGTAGTTCATGTTCACGCGGGACCTCCGACCAGTGCGGCGAGCTGTCGGGCGGCGGGAGCGATGAGCTGCAGCAACGGTCCGGGTACCACACCAATCGCCAGGGAGAGCAGCAGGAGCGCCCCGACCGTCACGGTCTCCCGAGCGGTGACGTCGGTGAATCCGTCGGCGAGGTGTTCCGTGGGTCCGGTGAGCAGCTTCTGCACGGTGCGGAGGAACAGGGCTGCGGTGATGAGGATCCCTGGCAGCGCGATCGCGGCGATTGCTGTTGCACCGATGCTGCCGGCGAAGATCTGGAACTCGGCGATGAAGCCACTGAAGCCGGGGATCCCGAGTGACGCGAACGCGGCAATGGCGAAGAGTCCGGAGAACCGTGGGGCGGGCTTCGCGAGGCCGCTGTAGTCGCTGATCTCGTAGCTGCCCCGCCGGTCGTGGAGGACGCCCGCGAGGAGGAACAGCGCCCCGGTGATGAGTCCGTGCGACACCATCTGCACGGTCGCGCCGGTGATCGCCAGCTGGTGCGCCTGCGCAGAGGTTGCCCCGGTCATGCCCGCGGCGCCGACGGCGAGCACGACGTAGCCCATGTGGTTCACCGATGTGTACGCGATCAACCGCTTCACGTTCGTCTGCGCGAGCGCGACGAGCGCTCCGTACAGCACGGACACGATGCCGACAATGACAATCACCCAGGACCAGGACCTCCACGCGTCCGGGAGCATCGGCATCGCGATGCGGAGGAACCCGTACGTGCCCATCTTCAACAGGACACTCGCGAGGACGACAGAGCCAATGGCGGGTGCGTCGGTATGTGCCGGCGGCAGCCAGGAGTGGAACGGCACCGTGGGGGTTTTGACCGCGAAACCCACGACGAGCGCGGCGAGAACGGCGCCGGCGGCCAGGGGTGTGCCGGTGACGCCGTTCCGGGTGAGCTCGACCATGTCGAACGTGTGCGGTGCGGAGCCGAGGTAAAGGCCAATGAAGCCGAGCAGCAGCGCCAGAGATCCGAGGAACGTGTAGAGGAAGAACCGCAACGCGGACCGCTGATGGTCGCCGTGTCCCCACCCGGCGATCACGAAGTACATGCCGACGATGGACAGGTCGAAGAACACGAAGAAGACCAGCAGGTCCTGCGCGGCGAACACCCCAAGACACGTGGTCTGGAGGGACAGGAAGAGTGCAGCCTGCGGGCGGGGCCGGTCAGTGTCCCGCATCGCCCAGAGCGCGCAGGCGAGGAACACGACGTCGGTCAGGAGCAGCAATGGTGCCGAGAAACCGTCAACACCGAGGTGGTAGCTGGTGCCGACGCTCGGCATCCACTCAATTCGCTCCTCCCAGCGCAGTCCCGACACGGTGGATCCGGGGATGGACGCGAGGACCCCGAGGACGAGCTCCACGATGCTCGTCATCAGCCACACCCACGCGGCTGCCCGTCCGGACATCGATCGCGTCAGGGCGAGGACCGCCGCGACGACAACGGGAAGGAACACGATCAGACTGAGCACGATCACCTCACGACCAAGAGCAGGACAGCTGCGGCAGCGACGGTCACGGTCGCGCCGATGTAGTAGTGGTGCACCTGGCCGGTCTGCGGTCGCCGAGCCAGTCGACCGAGGACCGCGACGGCGGAACCGATCCACCCCGTCACGGCGGCGGGGCCACGCTGATCAAGAGCGCGCGCGGCTCGGGCGGTCTGCTCGAGCGCACGGCCCGACCGATCGACTGCCGTGCCGTAGCGGTCGTCCAGACGCGCGAGCGCGGCGGCGAGTCGCAGTGTCGGCGTGGCGATGACGGCAACGGCTGCCCGCTCCAGCCCGAACCAGTGCATCCCACTGCGGACTGTGGGTGTGCGCCACAGAGTCAACAGGACCACGACCACCGCGATTGCCCCGGACGCCGCGAGCTCCGGCCACGACACCGACGTCCCGGAAAGCGGAGCGAGCATCGGATGCAACAGCGGTGTGCCGAGAAGCGCAAGTCCGGCTGCGGCAACGGCAAGCACCACCATCGGGACGACCGCGAGGCGTGGCACCCGCCGGGTGCCGCGCTCTTCGTCGTCCCAGGACGCTTCCGGTGTGCCGGCACGCCGCCACAGCAGCGCGATGATCCGGGCGGAGTAAGCCGCTGCAAGTGCCGCTCCGGCCAGGCCCGCCGCATACAACCAGGGTTCTTCCTCCAATGCTGCGGCGAGGACGACGTCCTTGGCGTACCAGAGCGACAACGGTGGCAGGCCGGCCAGCGACAACGCACCGACGGTCGCGAGGACGCCGACCGCGGGCCAGCGGGCGGCGACGCCGCGGAGACCGGTGAATTGTTTCGTCCCGGTGGCCGTCAGCCATGCGCCCGCGGTGAGGAACAGCAGCGCTTTCGTGGCGGCGTGTGCGACGAGCTGCGCGGTGCCGCCGCTGACCGAGCCGACGCCAGCGGCGAGGACGACGAACCCCAGCTGGGATGCCGTCGACGCGGCGAGGACCTGCTTCACGTCCCGCTGCGACAGTGCGATGACACCGAGGACGATCGCGGTCGTGACGCCCAGCCACGCCGCCGTCGGACCTGCCCAGCCGGTCACGTTCAGGAGCGGTTCGACGCGGAGGAGCAGGTACCCGCCCATGGCGACCATCGCTGCGGAGTGCAGCAGCGCACTCACCGCGCTGGGGCCCTCCATGGCGCGGGAGATCCAGAACGAGAACGGCAGCTGCGCTGCCTTCCCGAAGCCGGCAGCGAGCAATCCTGCGGCAGCGACGTGCACCCAGGGGCCTGGCAGCGACTGCAGTGCGGTCAGCGACCAGGAGCCGCCGCCGGCGACGACGGCGCCAGCGGCGAGGTACAGGCCGAGGTCCCCGGCGCGGGTGACAGTGAACGCGGTGAATCCACCGGCGACGCGGTTCCGGTCTTGCCAGCGGAATCCGATGAGCGCGTAGGAGGTGGCGCCCATCACCTCCCATGCGGCGAGGAGCAATGGCAGGCCGGTTGCGGTCACGGTGACGACGACGGCAGCGAGGAAGAGCAGCATCAGCCCGTGGAACCGCGCCGCCGGTCGGGTCCGGTCCGCAGTCGCGAACACGAGGACGAGGAATCCGATCCATACCACGGTCGGCAGGACGACAGCGGCCAGCGCGTCGACGCGGAGATCCGGGCCAGGGGCGCCAAGCATCGCAGGCACCCCGCCGGTCACCTCGGCACCCGTGATGGCTGCAATGGTCGCTGCGATCGCCATGACCGCTGCCGTGAAGAGGCTGACGGGAACGGCGATCCGTTCGGCGAAGCGTCCAGCTGTCGCCAGTGCGGCTCCGACGAGGGCGGGCAGGATGATGGCGGTGATCAGCGCGGCGCTCACTGGCTGAGGTCCGTCGCAGAATCGGTCATGTCGGAGTTCCGGGAACGGTGCAGGATCGTCGCAACCGCGAAGCCCATCGCCATCTCGATCGTCATCGCCGCGATGATCACCAGCAGCAGCACCTGCCCATCGACCGTCGGTGCGAGGTACCACCAGAACGCGGCGGCGGCGAGGATGACGGCGTTGATCATCACCTCGATGCCCATCATCACCATCACCACCACCTGCTGCGAGATCGCGCCGTACAGTCCGATGGCGAACAGCGCAGCCACGACGAGCAGAACGAGTTGCAGCGTCATCGTCCGACACCTCCCGGCTCCGGGTCAGCGGGGGCATTCTGGAGGTCGTCCCCGAGCCGGTCGTACCGGCCACGAGGGTTCGCCAGGACGAGGGCGGCGATGATCGTGGCGAACAGGATCGGGCTGATCGTCAGCATCACCAGCATTTTCGAGCTCATGATCGCCTCGCCAAGGGCACGGGTGGTGTCCGCCGCCGCGGTCCCGGCACGGGCTGGCCACGGGATGAAGAGCGCGGCTGCGGCGAGGCCGACGAACACGGCGGCCGCGATCACTGCCGCGGGGCGTTTGCTGTGGGTCATATCCATTGGCATCAGCGCCGGGTTCATGCCCATATAGGAGACCATGAACACCGCCATCACGGCCATCTCCATCACCATCATCAGGATCGTGATGACCCCGATGAAGTCCAGGTGCAGCACCAGCACGGTGACGCCGACGGCGATGAACGACACCGCCAGCGCGTACGTCGCGCGCGCCATCGAGTCCACCCGGAACACTGCGGCGGCAGCGAGCACCGCGACGACCGCCGCGACCCAGAACACGATCGTTGCCATCCCGGTCATCCTTTCCCCATCACGGCGAGCACCGACGTGACCAGCAGTTGCAGCAGCACCAGCGGCAACACGACAACCCAGCCCAGCTCCGCGAGCCGCTGCGGCCGGATCGCGGGCATCGCGTGTCCGAGCAGCAAGAACACGGCGAGCAGCAAACACGTCTTCAACAGCACCCATAGCGCCGACGGAAGCAACGGACCAGCTCCGCCGCCGAGGAACATCGGCACCGCGAATGCGGCGCCGACCACGAGCAGACACCATCTGCCGGCGAGAACGAGCAGTCGGTCGACGCCGGAGAGTTCCCCGAGGACACCGCCGGCGATGTCTGTGCCGGCGGGAAACGCGAACGGACCCCAGGCGGAGAACGCGGTGACGGAGGCGCAGTAGACGATGAACGCGACCGGCATTGTCAGGGCGAACCAGATCGGTTGCTGCGCGGCGACCACGTCGGTCAGCCGAAGGCTCTGCGCACCGATGGCGGGGGCGGTCAGGGCGAACATCAGCGGGATCTCGTACGCCAGGGCCTGCGCCAGGAACCGGTACCCGCCGATCAGCGGGTGCACGCTGTTGCCGCCCCACCCGAGCAGCCACCACAAGGCCCAGAGGGAGACGTCGACGGCGTTGAACCACACCACGCCGACCGGAATGTCCAGTGGTACCAGAGCGCCGACGGGAACGGCGAGAGCGGCGAGGAACGCGGCGACGGCTAGCCCGGACCCGCCGATCCGCCACAGAAGGGAGTCCGCGCCGAGCACGGATCGACGTTGTTGGCGGAGGAGCCGGCCGGTTTCCCGGAACGGCGAGAGGACCCCAACATGCACCGGTATCCCGCGGTCTCGTGCTGCCAGGGCGGCGTTGCCGCTGGCGGCCAGGATGGCGAGGACGAGGACGACGC
>JASCOJ010000070.1 GCA_029959645.1 Microbacteriaceae bacterium PS02332
GCCCGGTACCAGCTGGTACCGGGCCTCCCGTCCGTCGTGTGGTTGCGGCAGCCGGACTAGCGCTGCTTCGCCTTCACGGCGCGGTCGTCCTCGACGACCGTGCCGACCGCCACGATGGTCGTCGCGATCCAGGCGACCCAGGTGAGCGCCAGGCGCCAGTCGCGCGGACCTCGCCGCGTCGTCTGCAGCACGCTGTAGCCGCTGATCAGTGAACTCCAGACCGCACCGCTGAACATGAACTTCCGCACGGGTTCCTCCTCGTCGTCGTTCCCCCGACCGTACCGGTGGGTACATTGGAACACCGCCGGGCGCACAGGGTCTTCCGGCCATGCCGGGCCACCGGCCGAACACGAGGAGCCACACCGTGCGCCAAGCCGTCATCGGAGCCGTCCTGCTCGCCGTCGGGGCGGTGTGCGTCGCCCTCGGGCTCCTGCCGCTGCCGGACCTCGCGGCCCTCGCCGGGCGGGTCGTCCCGGTGCTCGGCTTCGTGCTGGGCCTGACGATCGTCGCCGAGCTCGCCGCGGACGCCGGGGTGTTCGACCGGCTCGCCGACGTCGCCGCGCGGGTCGGCGGCGGCCGGACCATCGGGCTGTGGGCCGCCGTCGTGGTCCTCGCGGTGGTGTGCACGGTCTTCCTCTCGATCGACACGACCGCCGTGCTGCTCACCCCGATCGTCATCACGCTCGCGCGTCGGGTCGGGCTGCCGCCGATGCCCTTCGCGCTCACCACGGTCTGGCTCGCGAACACCGCGTCGTTGCTGCTGCCGGTGTCGAACCTCACGAACCTGCTCGCCGTCGACCGGATCGGGCTGGACGGGCCGATCCCGTTCGCCGGGCTCATGGTCTGGGCGGCCCTCGCGGGCATCGTCGTGCCGTGTGCGGTGTTGCTCGTGGTCTTCCGCGGGAAGCTGTTCGGTCGGTACACGCCGGTCGCGGTGCGTCCGCCGGCCGACCGGGTGTTCTTCCTCGCGGCGTCGGCCGTGCTCGTCGCGCTCGTCGTGGCGCTCACCGCCGGGGTCGAGGTGTGGGTCGCCGCGGTCGCCGCCGCGGTGGTGCTCGTCGTCGTCGCGGCGTTCCGGGCACCGTCGGAGCTCAAGCCGTCGCGGGTGCCGTGGTCGACGCTCGTCTTCGCCGCCGGGCTGTTCGTGGTCGTCGAGGCCCTGCACACCACGGGCGTCACCGACCCGGTCGTGCAGGCGGTGAGCGGCGGCACCGGCACCGGGTCACTGCTGCTCCTCGGCGGCGCGGGTGCGGTCGCTGCGAACGTCATCGACAACCTGCCGGCGTACCTCGTCCTCGAGCCCGCCGCGGGCCACGAGGCGCTGCGCTACGCGGCCCTCCTCGTCGGCGTCAACGCCGGCTGCCTCATCACGCCCTGGGCCTCGCTGGCGACGCTCCTCTGGCACGCGCGGCTCTCGAGCGAGGGCGTCCACCTGTCGTGGGGCCGCTACATGGCCCTCGGCTGCATCGTCGCCCCGCTCACCGTCGTCGCCGGCGTGCTCGCCCTGCGGCTCTGACCGTCCCGGTCGGCGCGGCCGCCCGGGGGCGCGCGGCCGCCCGGGGCAGCGCGGCCGCTACAGCCAGTCGCGGTGCTTGAAGCCGCGGTAGAGCACGAGCGACGTCGCGACCGTCAGCGCGAGCGAGGCGTAGAGCCCACTCCAGGCGCCTTCGCCCGGGAACTTGACGTTCTGCCCGAAGAAGCTCGTGATGCCGGTGGGGATCGCGATGATCGCCGCCCAGCTCGTGACCTTCTTCATCACCGTGTTCTGCCGGTTCGACGCGAGGTTGAGGTTCGTGTCGAGGACGCTCGACACCGCGTCGCGCTGCTGCTCGACGGAGTCGGCGATGGCGACGAGGTGGTCCTCGACGTCGCGGAAGTACGGGCGGACGCCGTCGACGATCGTCGCCGCGTCGCCGTGGAGCAGTGACGCGACGCTGTCCCGGGTCGGGACGACGAGTCGGCGGAGCACGCCGAGGGCCTTCCGGAGCCGGAACGACCGACGCTGGATCTGCTGCTCGCGGGGGTCGCCGTTCTCGAACAGGTCGTCCTCGAGCGCGTCGATCTGCTGCTCGATCGTCTCGAGCACCGACGTGGCGTGGTCGACCGCGGCGTCGAGGAGGCCCCACAGCAGCCACGGGACACCGTGGTCGGCGAGGTCCGTGTTGTTGTCCCAGCGCCGCTGCACCGCGGCGGTGTCGAACGCCGGGCCGTGGATCGTCACGAGGGCGTGCCGCGTGACGAACGCCTTGACCTCGTGCGTGACGAGGTCGCCGTCCTTCCCGGGGCCGTGCGCGTCGTAGACCACGAGGAACAGGCTCTCTCGGTAGCGGTCGAGCTTCGGGCGCTGGCCGCTCTCCACCGCGTCCTCGACGGCGAGGGCGTGGATGCCGAGCTCCTCCTCGAGCTCCTCGAGGTCGGCGGCCGACGGGTCGGTGAAGTCGACCCAGACGAACGTGTCGTCCTGCGCGACGAGGTCCGAGACCCGCTCGACCGGGAAGTCCCGTTCCGCGGACGAGCCGTGCTGCCAGGAGCGCGTGGTCACCATGCGCGCGAGCCTACCGAGCGGACGCTCGGGGACCGGCGGGGACCGCGCGCTGGTAGTTTCGGGACCGCACAGCCCCGGCACGCGGCCGGGCAGGAACGGAGAACCCGCCACCCATGCCCGAAGACCTGACCGACACCACGCGCTACGGCTTCGTCGTCGCCTCCAACCGCCTCCCGGTCGACCGTGTCGTCGACGAGGACGGCGTCGAGGGCTGGCGGCACTCGCCCGGCGGCCTCGTCACGGCCCTCGAGCCGGTGATGCGGGCGAACGACGGGGCCTGGGTCGGCTGGGTCGGCCAGCCCGACGTCACCGTCGAGCCGTTCGACAACGAGGGCATCCACATCGTCCCGGTGCCGCTCAGTGCCGACGACGTCGAGGAGTACTACGAGGGCTTCAGCAACGACACGCTGTGGCCGCTCTACCACGACGTCATCGAGCCCCCCGGGTACCACCGCGAGTGGTGGAGCGCGTACAAGCGGGTGAACCAGCGGTTCGCCGAGCAGATCGCGGAGATCGTCGAGCAGGACGGCATCGTGTGGGTGCAGGACTACCAGCTGCAACTCGTCCCGGCACTGCTCCGCGCCCTCCGCCCGGACCTGACGATCGGGTTCTTCAACCACATCCCGTTCCCGCCGGTCGGCATCTACGCGCAGCTGCCGTGGCGTGCGCAGATCCTCGACGGGCTCCTCGGCGCGGACGTCATCGGGTTCCAGCGGCAGGACGACGCGAGCGACTTCCTCCGGGCGGTCCGTCACATCAAGGGCTACACGACGAAGGGCTCGACGGTGGACGTGCCCGTCGACGACCCGAAGGCGCCGCGGAGCCGCAAGGGCATCACCGTCCGGCACGTCGAGGCCCGGCACTTCCCGATCTCGATCGACGCCGAGAGCTTCGAGGAGATCGCCCGCCGCCCCGAGGTGCAGCAGCGCGCGAAGGAGATCCGCGACGGCCTGGGCAACCCGACGACGGTGCTGCTCGGCGTCGACCGGCTCGACTACACGAAGGGGATCCGCCACCGCATCAAGGCGTTCGGCGAACTGGTCGAGGACGGCCGGCTCGCGGTCGAGGACGCCGCGCTCATCCAGGTGGCGAGCCCGAGCCGTGAGCGCGTCGACACCTACCGGATGCTCCGCGACGAGATCGAGCTGAGCGTCGGCCGGATCAACGGCGACCTCGGTGTGATCGGCCACCAGCCGATCTCGTACCTGCACCACGGGTACCCCCGCGAGGAGATGGTGGCGCTCTACCTGGCCGCCGACATCATGCTCGTGACCGCACTCCGCGACGGCATGAACCTCGTCGCGAAGGAGTACGTCGCGAGCCGCCACGACAACGACGGCGTCCTCATCCTGTCCGAGTTCGCCGGGGCCGCCGACGAGCTCAAGCAGGCCGTCATCGTCAACCCGCACGACATCGGGGCCCTCAAGGACTCGATCCAGCGCGCGATCGAGATGCCCCGTCGCGAGCGGTCGACCCGGATGCGCGCGCTCCGCAAGCGGGTGAAGGACAACGACGTGGCCCGGTGGTCGAAGTCCTTCCTCGAGGCACTCGACCGGCACGCCCCGCGCGGCGCCCAGATCGACCCGGACGCCGTCGACCAGGGCGAGCCGCACCGCGAGGCCCAGACCGACGGGACGTCGATCTTCGACCAGGACGCGCAGCGGGCGCGCGCCGCCGAGGACACCCGGGAGGACCGTGATGCGTGACGAGACGACGGACAGCGGGCTCGACGGAGCCCTCGTGACGCTCGCGGCTGCGCCGCGACTGCTGGTGGCCCTCGACTTCGACGGCACCCTCGCACCCTTCGCCGACGACCCGTCGGGCGTCGGCGCACTGCCGGGGAGCTGGGCGGCGGTCCTGACCCTGCAGCGGGCGCGGGACACCGAGGTCGTGCTCGTCTCCGGACGGCCGCTCGAGAGCCTCGCCCAGGTCGCGCACGCCCCCGACGGCATGGCCCTGATCGGCTCGCACGGCGTCGAGTGGCGCGTGGACGGGCACGACGCCGACGCACTGACGCCGGAGGAGACGGCCCGGGTCGCGCGCATCGGTGCCGCCCTCGACGCGGTCGGGGCACGGCACCCGGGTGTCGTCGTCGAGCACAAGCCGGCGGGACACGGCGTGCACACGCGTCGGGTCAGCGCCGAGGAAGCGGCCGCCACGAACGCGGAGGCGAGTCGCGCGGCACACGACGCCGACCCGGACGTGCTCGAGCGCGGCGGCAAGGACATCCTCGAGTTCGCGGTCCGGCACGTCACCAAGGGGGACGCGATCGAGCGGCTCCGCGCGCTGCGCGGCGCGGACGCGGTGTTCTTCGCCGGGGACGACGTCACCGACGAGGACGGCTTCCGCGTGCTCCGCGACGGAGACGTCGGAGTGAAGGTGGGGGAGGGCGAGACGCTCGCGGCCCACCGGGTGGCCGACCCGGCGGCGCTGACCGGTGTGCTCAAGCAGCTGGCGCGGGCCCGCGCGACCCGCTGAGGCGGGCGCGACCCGCGCCTCCTGTCGGGTGCATGAACATGCGTCCGCATGGTGTTGCGCCGTTGGTATCCCAACTGGTCCTAGACTCGCTGCATGCCTGACATCGACGTGAAGCCGCGCAGCAGGGTCGTCACCGACGGGATCGAAGCAACCACGTCTCGTGGCATGCTGCGGGCCGTCGGGATGGGCGACGAGGACTGGGAGAAGCCGCAGATCGGCATCGCCTCCTCCTGGAACGAGATCACCCCCTGCAACCTCTCCCTCGACCGGCTCGCCCAGGGCGCCAAGGAAGGCGTGCACGGCGGCGGCGGGTACCCGTTGCAGTTCGGCACCATCTCGGTGTCCGACGGCATCTCGATGGGCCACGAGGGCATGCACTTCTCGCTCGTCTCGCGCGAGGTCATCGCGGACAGCGTCGAGACCGTCGTCAACGCCGAGCGCCTGGACGGCACCGTCCTGCTCGCCGGCTGCGACAAGTCGCTCCCCGGCATGCTCATGGCCGCGGCGCGCCTCGACCTCGCGAGCGTCTTCCTCTACGCCGGCTCGGTCATGCCGGGCTACGTCAAGCAGGCCGACGGCTCGATGAAGGAAGTCACGATCATCGACTCCTTCGAGGGCGTCGGCGCGTGCAAGGCCGGCACCATGACCGAGGCCGAGCTGAAGAAGATCGAGTGCGCGATCGTCCCGGGCGAGGGCGCCTGTGGCGGCATGTACACCGCGAACACCATGGCGAGCCTGGCCGAGGCGCTCGGCATGTCGCTCCCCGGCTCCGCCGCACCGCCCAGCGCAGACCGTCGTCGCGACTACTACGCGCACCGGTCCGGCGAGGCCGTCGTGAACATGCTCCGCCTCGGCCTCACCGCCCGTGACATCCTGACGCGCGAGGCCTTCGAGAACGCCATCACCGTGCTCATGGCGCTCGGTGGCTCGACGAACGCGGTGCTGCACCTCCTCGCCATCGCGCACGAGGCCGAGGTCGAGCTCACCCTCGACGACTTCAACCGCATCGGTTCGAACGTGCCGCACCTGGCCGACATGAAGCCCTTCGGACGCTTCGTCATGAAGGACATCGACCAGCAGGGCGGCATCCCCGTCATCATGAAGGCGCTGCTCGACGCCGGCCTGCTCCACGGCGACGTGATGACCGTGACCGGGAAGACCCTCGCCGAGAACCTCGCCGAGATCGACCCGCCGGAGCTCGACGGTGAGGTGTTCCGGAAGATCGAGAACCCGATCCACGCGACGGGCGGCCTGACCGTGCTGCAGGGCTCGTTCGCCCCCGAGGGCGCCGTCGTGAAGACCGCCGGCTTCGACGCCGAGGTGTTCGAGGGCCCCGCGCGGGTGTTCGACCGCGAGCGCGCCGCGATGGACGCCCTCACCGAGGGGACGGTCCAGAAGGGCGACGTCGTCGTCATCCGCTACGAGGGCCCCAAGGGTGGCCCGGGCATGCGGGAGATGCTCGCCATCACCGCCGCCATCAAGGGCGCGGGCCTCGGCAAGGATGTACTACTCTTGACCGACGGTCGATTCTCAGGCGGCACAACCGGCCTCTGCATCGGCCACATCGCACCGGAGGCAGTGGACGCAGGTCCCGTCGCCTTCGTGCGCGATGGCGACCGCATCCGTGTCGACATCGCGGCTCGCACGCTCGACCTACTGGTCGACCCTGCCGAGCTGGAGGCCCGCCGTGACGGCTGGGCGCCGCTGCCCCCGCGCTACACCCGCGGAGTCCTCGCGAAGTACGCCAAGCTCGTCCAGTCCGCCGCCAAGGGCGCGGTCACGGGCTGATCGACACCCGCTCCACTCGCCATCTGAAGGCAAGGAACCCCATGCCCACGGAAGCAACGCCGTTGTCCGCGGTCCCCGGTGCTCGTCGCACGCCGGAGGTCCTGACCGGTTCGGGGGCCGTCCTGCGGTCCCTCGAGCACCTCGGGATCACCGACGTCTTCGGGCTGCCCGGCGGCGCGATCATCCCCTTCTACGACGAACTCATGGCGTCGACGACGATCCGCCACATCCTGGTGCGCCACGAGCAGGGTGCCGGCCACGCCGCCGAGGGCTACGCGTCCTCGTCCGGCAAGGTCGGCGTCGCGATCGCCACGTCCGGCCCGGGCGCGACGAACCTCGTCACCGCCATCGCCGACGCCTACATGGACTCGGTGCCGTTCATCGCGATCACCGGGCAGGTGTTCTCGACCCTGATGGGCACGGACGCCTTCCAGGAGGCCGACATCGTCGGCATCACGATGCCGATCACGAAGCACTCGTTCCTCGTGACGAAGCCCGAGGACGTCCCGGCGACCCTCGCTGCGGCGTACCAGATCGCCACGACCGGTCGTCCCGGGCCGGTGCTCGTCGACATCACGAAGGACGCGCAGCAGAAGTCCGCGCCGTACATCTGGCCGCCGAAGGTCGACCTGCCCGGCTACCGCCCGGTGACGAAGGCGCACGGCAAGCAGATCACGGCAGCGGCGCAGCTGCTCGCCGAGTCGTCCCGCCCCGTGCTCTACGTCGGCGGCGGCGTCATCCGGTCCGGCGCGTCGAAGGAGCTGCTGGCGTTCGCCGAGGCGACCGGCGCCCCGGTCGTCACGACGCTCATGGCCCGCGGCGCGTTCCCGGACTCGCACGCGCAGCACCTCGGCATGCCCGGCATGCACGGCACGGTGCCGGCGGTGCTCGGCCTGCAGGAGAGCGACCTCATCATCGCGCTCGGTGCGCGCTTCGACGACCGCGTGACCGGCAAGGTGGACGACTTCGCGCCGGACGCCAAGGTCGTGCACGTCGACATCGACCCGGCCGAGATCTCGAAGATCCGGTACGCCGACGTCCCGATCGTCGGTGACGCGCGCGAGGTGCTCGCCGACCTGACGGCGGCCTGGGCCGACGTGCCGGTCGACCAGCGGGCCTCCACGGCCGACTGGTGGACGCACCTGAACCAGCTGCTCGAGGACTTCCCGCTCGGGTACGTCGAACCGACCGACGGGCTCCTCGCCCCGCAGGCGATCATCAAGCGCATCGGCGAGATGACCGGGCCGGAGGGCGTCTTCGCCTCGGGCGTCGGCCAACACCAGATGTGGTCGGCGCAGTTCATCCAGTACGAGCGACCCAACGCATGGCTGAACTCCGGCGGTGCCGGCACGATGGGCTACTCGGTCCCGGCGGCGATGGGTGCCAAGGTGGCCCAGCCCGACCGCGTGGTGTGGGCGATCGACGGCGACGGGTGCTTCCAGATGACCAACCAGGAGCTCGCGACCTGCGTCATCAACGACATCCCGATCAAGGTCGCGATCATCAACAACTCGTCGCTCGGCATGGTGCGGCAGTGGCAGACGCTGTTCTACGACGGCCGACACTCCTTCACCGACCTGCAGACCGGTCACGGCACGCGCCGCGTGCCCGACTTCGTGAAGCTCGCCGACGCGTACGGTGCGCTCGGCATCCGGGTCGAGAAGGCGGACGAGGTCGACGCGGCCATCCAGCTCGCGCTCGACACGAACGACCGCCCGGTGGTCATCGACTTCGTGGTCAGCCGCGACTCGATGGTCTGGCCGATGGTCCCGCAGGGGATCGGCAACTCGTCCATCCAGTACGCCCGCGACCTCGCCCCGACGTGGGACGACGAGGACGCCGACATGACGGGGGAGCCCGCATGAGCCACGTCCTGTCCCTCCTCGTCGAGGACAAGCCGGGTCTGCTGACCCGCGTCGCCGGTCTGTTCGCCCGCCGCGGCTTCAACATCGAGTCGCTCGCCGTGGGCAACACCGAGGTGGAGGGCCTGTCCCGCATCACGGTCGTCGTCGACGTCGAGGACCTGCCGCTCGAGCAGGTGACGAAGCAGCTCAACAAGCTCGTCAACGTCATCAAGATCGTCGAGCTCGACTTCCCGCAGTCCGTCCAGCGCGAGCACATGCTCGTGAAGGTCCGGGTCGACAACCAGACCCGTTCGGCGGTGCTCGAGGCAGTGACCCTGTTCCGTGCGCACATCGTCGACGTCGCCAGCGACTCCCTGATCGTCGAGGTCACCGGTGATCCCGGCAAGATCCAGGCGATCCTGCGCGTGCTCGAGCCGTACGGCATCAAGGAGCTCGCGCGGGCCGGACTGCTCGGCATGGGCCGCGGTCCGAAGAGCATCACCGACCGGGTGCGCTGAGCACCTAAGACCCCAGAACCAAGGAGACCACCAACCGTGACTGACATCGTGTACGACGCCGACGCCGACCTGAGCCTCATTCAGGGCAAGAAGGTCGCGGTCATCGGCTACGGCTCGCAGGGCCACGCCCACGCCCTCAACCTCCGCGACTCCGGTGTCGAGGTCAAGATCGGCCTGAAGGAGGGCTCGAAGAGCCGCCAGAAGGCCGAGGAGGCCGGCTTCGAGGTGCACACCCCGGCCGACGCCACCGCCTGGGCAGACGTCGTCGTCATCCTCACGCCGGACCAGGTCCAGCGCATCGTCTACAAGGACGACATCGCCCCGAACCTCAAGCCGGGCGCCACGCTCGTCTTCGGCCACGGCTTCAACATCCGCTACGGCTACATCGAGGCGCCCGAGGGCGTCGACGTGTCGCTCGTCGCGCCGAAGGGCCCGGGTCACACCGTCCGTCGCGAGTACGAGGCCGGTCGCGGCGTGCCGGTGATCGTCGCCGTCGAGGTCGACGCCTCGGGCAGCGCCTGGGACCTCGCGTGGTCGTACTCCAAGGCCATCGGTGGCCTCCGTTCCGGCGGCATCAAGACGACCTTCACCGAGGAGACCGAGACCGACCTGTTCGGCGAGCAGGCCGTCCTCTGCGGTGGCACCTCACAGCTCATCCAGTACGGCTTCGAGACCCTGGTCGAGGCGGGCTACCAGCCGCAGATCGCGTACTTCGAGGTCCTGCACGAGCTCAAGCTCATCGTCGACCTCATCTGGGAGGGCGGCCTCACGAAGCAGCGCTGGTCGATCTCGGACACCGCCGAGTTCGGTGACTACGTCTCCGGCCCGCGCGTGATCTCGCCCGAGGTCAAGGAGAACATGAAGGCCGTGCTGGCCGACATCCAGGACGGCACCTTCGCGAAGCGGTTCATCGACGACCAGGACGCCGGTGCACCGGAGTTCACGGCGCTCCGCACCAAGGGCGAGGAGCACCCGGTGGAGGCGACCGGGCGCGAGCTGCGGAAGCTGTTCGCCTGGAAGCAGACGGACTCGGACTACGTCGACGGCTCGGCCGCGCGGTAGTCTTCCCGAGAACCACTCGACGACGAGGCGGCGGTGCGCAGAGCACCGCCGCCTCGCGATGTGAACCCGAACCCCATGCATCTCTCAGCACCCACCTCCCCGCTCCCTGACACGGCGAGCCGACGCCGCGACTCCGCGTCCGTGCCGTCGACGCGTCCGCACCGACCGCTGCGTCCGGCGGACCCCGCCGCGTGGCGGGGCCGGGCCGACCGACGTGGGATGATCGTCGGATGGCGGTGACGAGACGGGCGGTCCACATCGGCGCCGGCAAGATCGGGCGCGGGTTCGTGGGCCAGTTCCTCGTGGCGAGCGGCTACGACCTCACCTTCGTCGACGTCGACGAGCGCGTGGTCTCCGCCCTGGACGACGCCGGCCGGTTCGTGGTGCACGAGGTGGGGGACACCCCGGTCGAGCACGTCGTCGAGGGCTTCCACGCCCTGAACAGCAAGACCGACCGTGCGCGCGTGGTCAGCGCGATCGCCGACGCCGACGTCGTCACCACGGCCGTGGGGGCCCGCACGCTCCCGCTCGTCGCGCCGCTCATCGCCGAGGGCCTCGCGGCACGCGAGCCCGGTCGGGGTGACGTCACGATCGTGGCCTGCGAGAACGCGATCAACGCCACGGACTCCCTGCACGCGAGCATCCGCCGTGCCCCGATCCTCGAGGACCGCGAGGTCGCCGCCGTCTTCGCGAACTGCGCGATCGACCGCATCGTGCCGGACCAGTCCGGCGTCCTCGGGCAGTCCGGCGGCCTCGACGTCGTGCTCGAGCCCTTCTACGAGTGGGTCATCGAGCGCACGCCGTTCACCGACTCCGACTCCGAACCGCCGGTCATCCACGGCGTGACGTGGGTCGACGACCTGCAGCCGTTCGTCGAGCGGAAGCTCTACACCGTCAACACCGCGCACGCGACGGCGGCCTACCACGGCTGGGTCCGCGGCATCCGGCTCATCCGGGAGGCCCTGCAGGACCCCGACGTGCGCGCCGAGGTCGACGGCGTGCTCGCCGAGACCACGGCGTTGCTCGTCGCGAAGCACGGCTTCGACCCGGAGGAGCATGGTCGCTACGTCGCCGCCAACCTCACCCGCATCGCCAATCCGCTGCTGCCCGACACGACCGTGCGCGTCGGGCGCAACCCGCTCCGCAAGCTCGGGCGTCGCGAACGCTTCGTCGGCCCGGCGGCCCAGCTCGCCGAGCGCGGGTTCGCGGTCGAGCACCTCGTCGGTGCTGTCCGTGTCGCCCTCGCGTTCGACGACGAGGACGACCCCGAGTCGATCGAGCTGCACGCCCTGCTCCGCTCCGGGGCGACCGCGCACGCGCTGACGGAGATCCTCACGGGACTCATGGAGAGCCACCCGCTCTTCCCGGCGGTGCGCGAGGTCGTCGCCGAGGTCCTCGAGACCCAGTCCGCCCAGGCGTGACCGCCCACCCTCGTAGGATCGACGGCATGAGCGCGGCACCTCCGGAGCACGACGACGACGACGCCCTGTCCTGGGGCGACGCCGACGACGCCACCCACGTCGACGCGGCACACAACCCGGTCGCCGTGCGCGAGCGCGTCGGACGTGACACCGACGCGCCCGAGACGTCGGGCGCACTCATCGGCTTCGGTGTCTTCGGCGGGCTCTACCTGCTGTACACGGTCGCCTGGCTGCTCACCGCCTCCACCGCGTACGTCGCCGGGGTCGACGCCGTCCTGACCGGCTTCGTCGAGGTCCTGCGGTTCCTGTCCATCGTCGCCCCCGCGCTCTGGTTCGCCGTCGTCCTCTGGGTCGCACGGAGCCGCCGCACCCGCACCCGGCTGCTCTGGATGCTGCTCGGTGCGGTCGTGCTGTTCCCCTGGCCGTTCCTCATGACGCGGAGCTTCGGGTGACCGCGCTCGACCGCGACGCCGGGCGGGCGAGCCGTCCCGTCGGTGCCCTCGTCGGCCGGGTCGCGGTGTGGCTCGTGTTCGCGCTGCTGTTCGCCTACATGACGGTGCAGGCCGCGGGCAACCTCGTCGCGGTCGCGCACCGCGTCGACGAGTTCAACGCGTTCATCGGCGACGACCCGGCTGCGGGGTCCCTACGCCGGTCGGTGCCCTGGCTCTGGCTGGTCCTGGACATCGCGGTCGCCCCCGTCGCGTTCGTCGTCGCGCTCTGGGTCACGCGCCGTGCCACGGTGCTGGTGACGCTCGCGGTCTTCGTGGTCGCGTTCGCGGCGGCCGGCGCGCTGTGGCTCGACCTGCAGCTGTTCGTCCCGCGCCTGCTCGACTTCTGAGGCCGCCGTCGCCACCGGCGTCGTAACGCTCCCCGTGCGTCGGTAGGGTGGTGGTACACCACCCGTCTCGTGTGAGGAACAGCAGTCGTGTCGAAGCCGGTCGTCCTGATCGCCGAAGAACTCTCGCCCGCCACCGTCGACGCCCTCGGGCCCGACTTCGAGATCCGGGAGGTCGACGGCACCGACCGTCCGGCGCTGCTGTCCGCACTCGCGGACGCGGACGCCGTCCTCGTCCGGTCCGCGACGAAGATCGACGCGGAGGCCATCGCGGCCGCGCCGTCGCTCAAGGTCGTGGCTCGTGCCGGCGTCGGCCTCGACAACGTCGACATCAAGGCGGCGACGACCGCGGGTGTGATGGTCGTGAACGCACCGACCTCGAACATCATCTCGGCGGCCGAGCTCACGGTCGGGCACATCCTGTCCCTCGCCCGGCACATCCCCGCCGCGCACGCCTCCCTGGCCGCCGGCACGTGGAAGCGCTCGCAGTACACCGGTGTCGAGCTGTACGAGAAGACCGTCGGGATCATCGGCCTCGGCCGGATCGGTGCCCTCATCACGCAGCGGCTGCAGGCCTTCGGCGTCTCGGTCATCGCGTACGACCCCTACGTCACCACCGCCCGCGCACAGCAGCTCGGGGTCGAGCTCGTCTCCCTCGAGGACCTGCTCCGCCGTGCGGACTTCGTGACGATCCACATGCCGAAGACGCCGGAGACGGTCGGCATGGTCTCCGACGAGCAGTTCGCCCTCATGAAGCCGACCGCCTTCGTCGTGAACGTGGCGCGCGGCGGTCTCATCGACGAGGACGCCCTGCACCGGGCGTTGACCTCGGGCACGATCGCCGGCGCCGGGCTCGACGTGTTCGTGTCGGAGCCGCCGAAGGACTCGCCCCTCGTGTCGCTGCCGAACGTCGTCGTGACGCCGCACCTCGGTGCCTCCACGGACGAGGCGCAGGAGAAGGCGGGCGTCGCGGTCGCGAAGTCGGTGCGGCTGGCCCTGGGCGGTGAACTCGTCCCCGACGCGGTGAACGTCGCCGGTGGTGTCATCGACGAGCAGGTCCGTCCGGGCATCCCGCTCGTCGAGAAGCTCGGGCAGGTGTTCACCGCCCTGGCGACCTCGCCGGTCACGAGCATCGACGTCGAGGTGCACGGCGAGCTCGCGGGCCACGACGTCAGCGTGCTCAAGCTCGCCGCGCTGAAGGGCGTCTTCACGGACGTCGTCAGCGACCAGGTCTCCTACGTCAACGCGCCGCTCATCGCGGAGCAGCGGGGCGTCACCGTCCGGCTCATCACCGACGCGGACAGCCCGGAGTACCGCAACGTCCTCACGATCCGCGGCGCGCAGTCGGACGGCCCGGCGATCAGCGTCTCCGGCACGCTCACCGGCCCCAAGCAGGTCGAGAAGCTCGTCGAGGTGAACGGGTACGACATCGAGGTCCCGCTCGCGGCGCACCACGTGGTGATGGCCTACACGGACCGCCCGGGCATCGTGGCGGTGTACGGCAAGGAGTTCGGCGACGCCGGCATCAACATCGCGGCGATGCAGATCGCGCGGCAGGCCGCCGGTGGCGAGGCGCTCAGCGTGCTCACCGTCGACTCGCCCGTGCCGAACGACGTCCTCGAGCACGTCCGGTCGACGATCGACGCGGCGTCGCTCCGCGAGATCGACATCACCCTCTAGGAGCCCGTCGTGACCCAGACCGACCCGCAGCCCCGCACGCTCCGGCTCGCCGTCGTCCGCGGTGACGGCATCGGCCCCGAGGTCGTCGACGAGGCGCTCAAGGTCCTGCACGCGGTGACCCCGGCGGACCTCGTCGTCGAGGAGACCGCGTTCTCCCTCGGTGCCACGCGCTACCTCGAGACCGGCGACGTGCTGACCGACGCGGACATGGCGGCGATCGCCGAGCACGACGCGGTCCTGCTCGGCGCCGTCGGCGGCGACCCTCGTGACCCGCGACTCGCGGGCGGCATCATCGAGCGCGGACTGCTCCTGAAGCTCCGGTTCGCCTTCGACCACTACGTCAACCTCCGCCCGACGACTGTGTACGACTCGGTGGCGAGCCCGCTCGCCGACCCGGGCGAGGTCGACTTCGTGGTCGTCCGCGAGGGCACGGAGGGGCCGTACGTCGGCAACGGCGGCGCCATCCGGGTCGGCACCCCGCACGAGATCGCGACCGAGGTCTCGCTGAACACCGCCCACGGTGTCGAGCGGGTCGTGCGGTACGCGTTCGACCTGGCGTCCCGACGTCCCCGGAAGCACCTGACCCTCGTGCACAAGACGAACGTCCTCGTGCACGCCGGGTCCCTGTGGCAGCGCACGGTCGCCGCCGTGGCCGAGGAACACCCGGAGGTGACGGTCGACTACCAGCACGTCGACGCGGTCACGATCCACATGGTCCGCGACCCCGGGCGCTTCGACGTCATCGTCACCGACAACCTGTTCGGCGACATCATCACCGACCTCGCCGGCGCGATCAGCGGCGGCATCGGTCTGGCGGCCTCCGGCAACATCAACCCCGACGGCACGTTCCCGAGCATGTTCGAACCGGTGCACGGCTCCGCGCCGGACATCGCGGGGCAGCAGCTGGCGGACCCGACCGCCGCGATCCTCTCCGTCGCCCTGCTGCTCGACCACATCGGTCGGGCGGACCTGGCGGCGGCCGTGACCGACGCGGTCGAGGCAGACCTCGCCGCCCGGGGAACCACACCGCGCAGCACCGCCGAGGTCGGGGACGCCGTCGCCGCCGCGGCCCGCGCACGCACCACCTCGGCCTGACAGGAGCAGCAGCATGAGCACCGACACCGACACCGACCTGGGGCTCGACTTCGCCACCACGCCCTCCGATGAGCGCCGTGCCGCGGCCGAGCGCGAGGTGATCCTCGCCGACCCGGGCTTCGGCAAGCACTTCACCGACCACATGGCGACCGTCCGGTGGTCGATCGACGGCGGCTGGCACGACGCGTCGATCCACCCGTACGGTCCGCTCTCCCTCGACCCGAGCGCGAGTGTCCTGCACTACGCGCAGGAGATCTTCGAGGGCATGAAGGCCTACCGGCATGCGGACGGCTCGGTGTGGTCCTTCCGGCCGGAGGCGAACGCCCGACGCTTCCAGCGGTCCGCCCGGCGCCTCGCGCTGCCCGAACTCCCGACCGAGGTCTTCGTCGAGTCCGTCCGGCAGCTCGTGCGTGCCGACGAGGCCTGGGTCCCGTCGGCCGACGAGACGAGCCTGTACCTGCGGCCGTTCATGATCGCGACCGAGGCGTTCCTCGGGGTCCGCGCGGCGCAGGAGGTCGCGTACCACTGCATCGCGAGCCCCGCGGGGGCGTACTTCACCTCGGGCCCGAAGCCGGTGTCGATCTGGCTCTCGGCGCACTACGCCCGCGCGGCTCGCGGTGGCACGGGTGCGGCGAAGACCGGCGGCAACTACGCAGCGTCCCTGCTCCCGCAGCAGGAGGCGTACGAGCACGGCTGCCAGCAGGTGATGTTCCTCGACTCCGAGAAGGGCGAGTACCTCGAGGAGCTCGGCGGTATGAACGTCGTGCTCGTCCGCTCCGACGGCACGCTCGTCACCCCGGACTCGGACTCGATCCTCGAGGGGATCACTCGCGACTCGATCCTGCAGCTCGCCGAGGACCGCGGGCTCCGTGTCGAGCGGCGCCCGGTCGCCCTGACTGAGTGGCGGGACGGCGTCACGGACGGCACGATCGTCGAGGCGTTCGCGTGCGGGACGGCAGCGGTCGTCACGCCGATCGCGGAACTCCGCGGCGAGGGCTTCACCATCGGGTCGCCGACCGACGGTGCCGGCGAGCTGACGATGTCGCTGCGCCAGGAGCTCACGGACATCCAGTACGGCCGCCGGCCCGATCCGCACGGCTGGATGACGCAGCTCACCGAGGCGGCCGCCGTGCCGAGCGCTGAGTAGGGTCGACCCGTGAAGATCGCACGGTTCAGCACCGAGGGGGAAGACCCCCGTTACGGCATCCTCGACGAACGCGCACTCGTCGTGCTCGCGGGGGACCCCATGTACCAGGGCTTCGAGACCACGGGGGAGCGGGTGCCACTGTCGGCGGCCAAGCTCCTCGCACCGGTGATCCCGCGGTCGAAGGTGATCGGTGTCGGCCTCAACTACGCCGAACACGTGTCCGAGATGGACGAGCAGACGGCGGACGACCCGGTGGTCTTCCTCAAGCCGAACACCTCGGTCGTCGGACCCGAGGAACCCATCCGGTTGCCGGCGGACATCGGCCGGGTCGACCACGAGGGCGAGCTCGCAATCGTGATCGGCTCCCTGGCGAAGAACGTCGCGAAGGAGGACTTCGCGAGCGTCATCCTCGGGTACACGATCGCGAACGACGTGACCGCGCGTGACCTGCAGGCGCGTGACGGCCAGTGGGCCCGCGCGAAGGGGTTCGACACGTTCTGCCCGCTCGGTCCCGTGATCGAGACCGAGATCGACCCGTCGGACATCCTGCTCGAGACGCGCGTCGACGGCGAGCTCCGTCAGGCGGCGTCGACGAGCGAGATGGTGCACGACATCCCGACGCTCATCGAGTTCATCTCGTCGATCTGGACACTCCTGCCCGGTGACGTCATCCTGACCGGGACGCCCGCCGGCGTGAGTGCGATCCACGACGGCGACGTCGTCGAGGTCACCATCTCCGGCATCGGGTCGCTCCGCAACCCGGTCATCGCCCGGCACTGATCCCGGACCGTCGTCGTCGCATCAGCGGCGCCGCCCGGCCTGGAGGCCCGACACCCGTTGCGGTGTCGGGCCTCGCTTCGTTCCCGGGGCCGGCCCGTGGACTGCCGGAACGGGGCCGATCCCCGCCGTTCCGGGCATCGGGAGCTGCGACACGCCCGGGATGTGGGGCCGCTTGGCGCTGAGCCGGGGCCGTGCGTAAAGTAATCACTCGTTGCCGCTGAGGCGGAGAACGGAACGGCCGAGACGGTCACCGGGTCGCATGACCTGGAGATCTTGTCCGCCACGGTTCTTCCCCGGGCAACGAACCAGCCTCTCTGGCGAAGCTCCTTCAGGAGCCGAGCGGGGAGTGCGTCTGGTCCTTGAGAACTCAACAGCGTGCACATTGTCAATGCCAATTTATTGACCCCGTGCCTGGTCAGCTTGCTGGCCGGGTCGGAGACAATTCCTTTTGGATTGAAGATTGTCAGTAGACAGTCAACGGTCAGAATCAACTCGCTGACGCTTTCGGGTGTTGGTTGTAATTTTTTTACGGAGAGTTTGATCCTGGCTCAGGACGAACGCTGGCGGCGTGCTTAACACATGCAAGTCGAACGATGATCAGGAGCTTGCTCCTGTGATTAGTGGCGAACGGGTGAGTAACACGTGAGTAACCTGCCCCTGACTCTGGGATAAGCGTTGGAAACGACGTCTAATACTGGATATGACTTCCGGCCGCATGGTCTGGTTGTGGAAAGATTT